>CAZLRW010000081.1:0-17709 GCA_964561925.1 uncultured Flavobacteriaceae bacterium | reverse complement strand
CCGGTTGATCTCGACGATCGCCTACGGCGAGGACGAGGCCACGGCTCTGGCGAAGCTCATGCGGCTTGCGAAAGGCTGAGCTCGGTCAGACGGCTTCGAGCAGCGGCGCCGGCGCGGCTTCCGCGTGCGCAACCGCTGCGGCGCGGACGCGCGAGGCGGGCAGGTCGACGCGGACCGTCGTGCCCTTGCCGACTTCGCTCGCGAGCTTGAGCGTGCCGCCGTGGATTTCGATCACGCGTTTCGAATAGGGCAGGCCGAGTCCCGTGCCGCCGTGATGGCGCGAGAGGGCGCTCTCGACCTGCTCGAACGGGCGCAGAACGCGATCCAGATCTTTCGCGGCGATGCCGATGCCGCTGTCGGCGACGATCAAGGTCGCACCGGTGTCGCGCTCGACGCGCGCGTCGATCACGACGCGGCCGCCGGCGGGCGTGAACTTCACCGCGTTCGACACGAGGTTCAGCACCACTTGGCGGATAAGCCGTTCGTCGCCGTGGATGTGCAGCCCGCTCTGCGACGGGTTGAAGACGAGCTTGATATGGTCCTCATCCGCCTTCTGGCGGCACATGCGCAGCGCCGCCTCGAGCTCCGCGTTCAGGTCGAAGACCGTTTCGACGAGATCGAGCTTGCCCGACTCCGCTTTTGCGAGATCCAGGATGTCGTTGATGATCGCGAGCAGATGCTTGCCGCTGTCGTTGATGTCGGTGGCGTACTCCACGTATTTCGGCGAACCGAGCGGACCCATCATCTGCTGCTTGAACATCTCCGAGAAGCCCAGAATGGCGTTCAGCGGCGTGCGCAACTCGTGACTCATAACGGCGAGGAACTCGCTCTTGGCGCGGTTCGCAGCCTCGGCCTCGTCGAGCAGGCCCTTCATCACGTCGTTCTTCTGTTCGATGATCTTCTGGGCGACGTAGTTGTTGCGGATGTAGGATTCGAGGATATAGCTTGAGAAGATGCCGACGCCGGTGGCCATCGTCAGGAAGTAGTTGTTCGAGATGAAGTCGGTCGGGCTGATCGGGTTGATGAACAGCACGATGACTTGATAGACCGCGAGCATTCCGAGCGTGACGGAAGCGGAATAGGCGAAGCGCATGCCCAGCAGCGTGCCGCAATAGACCGCGACCATGATGAGGCCTGCGTAGTAGTCGCTGTGATAGGGCGGCGGCATGACCGCGCACATCGCCGCAATTCCGAGACCGCCCGAG
Organism: uncultured Flavobacteriaceae bacterium; assembly: GCA_964561925.1. Lineage (GTDB taxonomy): Bacteria > Pseudomonadota > Alphaproteobacteria > Micropepsales > Micropepsaceae > SZUA-430. Next base: position 16,504 of record CAZLRW010000081.1, on the reverse strand, counting down.
GCCATCGCAAACATCAGCGCCTGCTGGCCGTAGGCGGGAAACGACGGGTGGTAGCTTAATGCAAACACGGCCAGCATCGCCGGGACGGCGAGGCCGTAACGGATGAACCACATCGTCTCGACGGCGGCGGGAGCAACCTGCCGATCGAGGAAACCGAACAGCACGTAGATAAAGACGGCCGCAAGCAGATAGGAGCGGATGAACGGCAGCGATGCGGCCAGCGAACGGGCGGCAAAATCGGCCTCGACGCGCTGATCGCGAAACACCAAGAACCACCGGTTCAAAGCGAAATTGCCTTGCCCCGCCGGTGCCGGTTTGAGTTCGACCAGCGTCGTCACTTTTCCCCGCCCAGTTGTTTTCTTTACTGGCTCCGTAGGGTCCAAACTTAAGGCTTGCCGAGTTAAGGACAGTCTTACGAACCGCATCGGGAAAAAGCGTTGCGCTTCGTTGACCTTTTTTTCAGCTTGCGGGGGCCAGCCAAGCGCGCGACAAGAAGGTGCACCGGATGAGTTGGGGGCAGTGGTGGCGTTCTACGGAAATCGCCGGGCCTGGGGAGCGGGTTTGCTTGCAGCAAGCCTTTCTTTACCGCTTGCGCCGGTTTCCAACGCCGCTGGATATGCGCTCAAAGAGTACAGCCTCACCGGCATGGGGACGGCCTTCGCCGGCACGAGCGCGCAAGACGACGATCCGGGATTCCTGAGCTTCAATCCGGCGTCGAGTTCGGGTGTGTCGGATTGGGACGCGAGCCTGACCGTGAACGGAATCTATCCGTCGTCGTCGGCCCTCTTTTCCGTTGCCACCAATGCGGTCGGCACGCCGACGGGCGGTGACCCTACGCCTGACGGCTTCATCAAGGACGCCTATGAGCCCGGGCTTCAGGTCCGCTATCGCTTGACGGAGGATTTGACCGCCGGGCTTTCGGTCACGGCACCGTGGGGTCTCAGCACCGACTATCGCGAAGGCTGGGCCGGGCGCTATTACGCACTCGAGTCGAAACTCCTCACCGTCAACACCGTGCCGTCGCTTGCCTATCGGGTGAGCCCGGCGTTCGCAGTATCGGCCGGCGTGCAGATTCAATACGCGAAGGGAAGGCTGTCGAACGCGATCGACTTCGGCACGATCGGGGCGTTCAATTCGGTTCCCGGATCGCTGCCGACGCAACAGGATGGCAGTGCGCAGTTCAACGCCGACGATTGGGGCTACGGCTTCGTGCTCGGCGCGCTGTGGAAGCCTGCCGAGAGCGTCAAGATCGGTGCAGCCTATCGCTCGGAGGTCGATCACAAGCTCACGGGCGATGTCGACTTCGTGCTCGACAGCGCGGGGGTCGGGGCCGTGCTTGCGGCGGTGTCGGGCGCTTTCGTCGACTCCGCCGCGTCGACGTCGCTGACGACGCCGGCGGTGGCCAGTCTGGGCCTTGCGTTCGATGTCGACCCGCAGATCACGCTCATGGGCGAGGTCGGGCACACGTGGTGGAGCGCGTTCGACGAGCTGCGCATCCGCTTCGCCAATCCGCTGCAGGCGGATGTGTTCCAGACCTACGACTGGAAGAACACGTGGTTCGCCTCCGCCGGCGTACGCTACAAGCCCGACGAACGCTGGACGTTGCGGGCGGGCGTTGCGTTCGATCAGAGCCCGACCAAGGACGCGACGCGCGATCCGCGCATTCCCGACGCCGACCGGACGTGGCTGGCGTTCAGTGCGGGCTACGACGTCAGCGACACGATGCGGATCGAAGCGGGCTACGGCCACTTGTTCATTCCGGAAGAGCCGATTGCGCTGACGGCGGCGGCGCCGGAGAACCTCGTGCGCGGCAATCTGATCGGCACGACGGATTCGGCCGTGGACGTGTTCACGATCCAGTTGACGTTCCGCTAAGCGTTTGCTTCAACGCCGCCGATGTTCGTGCAGATCGGCGATCAGCGCATTTTTTTCGACGTCGCCGGAGCGAAGCTTGCGCCCGAGGGTGCGGCGATGCGCGAGAAGCCGACGCTGATCGTGATGCACGGCGGACCGGGGTTCGATCATTCGAGCTTCAGGCCCGAGTTCGACGCGTTCGCCGACATCGCGCAGGTGGTCTACTTCGATCATCGCGGCAACGGGCGAAGCGTGCCCAGCGATCCTGCGACCTGGACGCTCGCGCAGTGGGGCGACGACGTGCGGGCGCTGTGCGAGACGCTCGGGATCGTGAAGCCGGTCGTCCTCGGGCAGTCGTTCGGCGGCATGGTCGCGCAAGCCTACGCGACGCGCCACCCGGGCCATGCGGGCGCGCTTATCCTCTCAAGCACGGCGGCGCGCATGGATTTTCCGGCGAGCCTTGGGCTTTTCGAGGCGAAGGGCGGCGCGGAAGCGCGGGTCATTGCGGAGCAGTTCTGGAACGAAGGCAGCGACGAGGTGTTCGCGGCCTACATGCGCAAGGTCATGCCGCTCTACAACACGCGAACGAGGCCCGATGCAGCGGATGCCCGGGCGCGTGCCGTGATCCGGCCGGAGGTCTTTCGCCACTTCTCGCTGCCCGGCCGGGAGATCCATCGCATGGATTTTCGCTCAGCGCTGAAGGCCGTTACTTGCCCGACGCTTGTGCTTGCGGGTGCCGAGGACCCGATCACGCCGCCGCATTTGGCGCGGGAGATTGCCGCATCGCTCGGAAATCCGGGGACGCTGCGGGTATACGACGATTGCGGTCACGGACCGTTTCGCGATAAACCCGCGCCCGTCTTCGCCGACATTCGCGCGTTCATCGGCGGGTTGTGAGCCGCGCGCGAGTGCTCGCAGAGGTACGGCCGATGGTTAACTCGAACGCGCCACAGGAATTCATTCCGGCTGTGGCACTTGTCACATGGATTACCGGCGTCCGCGTGGTTTACAACCAAAGGTGCCTAGGCCGATCTATTTGGGGTTAACTCCGGGCGCGGGCTTAGCGGCAGCACGGGGTATCGAAGGCGGAGGCATTGCCGGCTTTGGTCCGTTTTCCGGCACAATGCGGGGGGCATTGGTGGACACCACTACCGTAGTCTGGCTTATCGACGGACATCCGCTGCTGCGGTCGGGCCTGCGCGCTCAGCTTGAGGGTCGCGGCTTCGAGGTCGCGGCCGAAGGATGCTCTGTCGCCGACGTCGAAGGGACCAAGTCCGCGCGTGCGCCCGATCTGATCATTCTCGACTTCGCGCAAGGCACTGACGCGCTCGTCAGTCTGAAGGCAACGCAGCCGCAGGCGCGCATGATCGTGTTCGCCGAATCGGCGGAGCTGCAGCATTTGGCGGAGGTGTTCTCTGTGGGTGCGGACGGCTATCTGCTGAAGAGCATTTCGCCGAGCGCCCTGATCGAATCGCTGAAGCTTGTGGTGCTCGGGGAAAAGGTGTTTCCGAGCATGCTCACCGACTTTCTGGGCACGATGCGCGCGAGCCAGAGCACCAGTGAACGGGTGCGCGTCGGCGACGTGGCGCTGTCGCAGCGCGAACTCGATATCATCCGCAGGCTGGCGGACGGGCAATCGAACAAATCGATCGCCAAGGGACTCTCAATCACGGAAGCGACGGTGAAGGTTCACCTAAAGACGGTGTTGCGCAAACTCGGCGCCACGAACCGCACGCAGGTTGCAATCTGGGCCGTGCAGCACGGACTGACAAATGCCAACGGCACCCGCCCAGCGCCGATGGCCAACGGTCGGAAGCAACCCGTGCTCTAGTTCGTCTTGCCGAACGTCGGCGGCGCCGAGAGTTCGGGATGGGCGCGGAACTCCGGCATCAGGCTCAAATCAGGCGCGGTTTCCTTGCGGCGCGACGGGCCGCGAACGCGGCCCATGTAGTACGACGCCGCCGTCCAGCCATCGACCGCACCGCCATAGCCCGCATCGATCATGCCGAACATCCGATCGGTCCAGGCTGACACGGCATGGCCCGGCGCAAACAGCCGGTAATAGTCGGATGCGTAGTTCCGATAGGACTGTGATCCGAGCGCGTGGGTGAAGAAGCGAAACGCGTAGGCATCAACGTTGCGCTCACCCGCCGATCCGCGCCCGGCTTGATAGGGCGTCGCCGGCGGCAGAGGCACGCTGAGGTCGGCGGGCGCACCAGGCGTTATGCCGAGCATGAGCTTGGTTTCGACCGGCATCGGTGCGAAGTGAGGCGTCGCGCCGATCGCAAATCCGTTCGCGCTCGGAAAATTATACTTGTCCGAAGCTTGCGCAGGGGCAGCTGACGCCGCAATTGCGGCCGCAACGACGGAGACGACTGCGAGGCGTGCGGTAACCATCATGATCCTCGAGCAAACGAGTGAGGCCGCAGAAGCGCGACTCACCCAGATGATTACAAATGCCGGGCCGTGCGTGAAGCGATATGAACGTCTACCTCGAAAGTGACGCTCGTCACTATCGGATGCCGCGTGCGCCGAAATTCGATAGCCGACCGCACGTTCGGCGCGCGGAAGTGACATCCGCTCCCCGCTGCGGCGGTATTCGTTCCACAAGCGCTCTCGTTCGGGGTACGCCAAAAGGCGAGTACTTTGGGCACCTGCATGATTCGACTGGTGAACACGCCCAAGGGGTAATTCGTCTGGCGCGAATTGCCAGCCTTTCTCTCCAATGCGCTCCCCCATGAACTGCCGTTAATTTCCACCCCAATCAGCGCGGCGACACAGCATCTAGTTGAGCGCGCGCATTTGGGGTGGGGACTGATGAAACGCCTTACGGCTCTCGCGCTTGGCCTCTTCGTATCGACTTCCTTGACATCGTGCGCCGGTTTAGCGCCGGGCGACGCAACCGGCGTGAAGCCGCTTGTCGTCTATCCGGTAACCAGCAACGACACGCCGTACAGCCAGTGTTTGCGCAAGCTGCAAACCGTGGCGGCGAGCAATTTGCCGGTGTTCGCGGTCGGCGAAATCGCCGACAAGACCGGCCAAGTGCAATACTACGACAAGGCCGGCAACAACCTGACGCAGGGCGCGGCCGAAATGGTAATGAGCGCTCTCTACAAGACGGGCAAGGCGCACCTTGTCGAGCGCTACGACCTGCGGATTCCGCTCGCCGAAGTGAAGCTCGCTGAGCAGAATCGATTGAACCGGCCGGTCGAGGCATTTGGCAAGCTCCCGGCGACGGATTTCATTCTCGTCGGCGCGCTGACCGAGCTCAACTACAACATCGTGACGGGCGGTATCGGCTTGCGGGTCGCGGGCGTCGGCGGCGGCACCCGCATGGCGGTCGTCAACGTGGCGATGGATCTGCGCGTCATCAATTCAAAGAATTTCGCTGTTTCGTACGTGTCGTCTCTGCAGAAGCAGATTTACGGCTACGAAGTCGAAGCCGACGTTTTCCGCTTCTGGGACTCGACGCTCGTTGAGCTTGAGGCCGGCCATGTGCGCAACGAACCGCTGCAACTCGGCGTGCGATCGGTCGCCGAGATGGCCGTCTACCAGATTATGACCGACTTTTTGAGACTCCCGAGGGATCCGAGCTGCGCCCTCGTCGAGAACGACCATATGTCGTCCTATCTAGAGCAGCTCAAACCCAATGGGGAGACCAAATAATGACAGCGCTTAAGAGTGCGAGGACCTTGGCGGCCAGCCTCGGCGTTCTCGCGGTCGGCGCCCTGGCCGCCACACCGGCACAGGCGTTCGACAACGTGAATTGGACTTGGAAGAAGACTGTCGACGAACATGTCGATATCGACGCTTATATCGATATCGATGTCGAGTCGACGGGCATGGTCCAAGTCGAGAAGCTGCAGGTGTTTCTGGGCAGCTTGAAGTCTTCGGCCAATACGATCGGTGTGGTCAACATCCAACCGGTTCCGAACGGCACGTGGAAGGAAGCGTACGGGTCGCCGTACTATCACTACGGGTACTGCTATCAGTGCACGTACAAAGTATGGGTGCCTGACTCGTTCAACGCCACGACCGAACTCCCGAAGGTGATCAACAGCGCTACGTCGATCGCCAACCTGCAGTCGATCACGTCGGATGTGCCTGTGTTCCTGCACGATGCGCAGTTTGTTGCGGACGTGAGCGATCGCGATCACTACCGGTACGGCTACGACAAGTTCGCCTACCTTCTTGACAAGGCCGGTAGCGGCTCGGGTTACGGCCAATACTATGAGTCGGGCAACTTGCACACCGATCTCGCCAAAGCTTTCATCTACGGTGCGGCGTACGGCTACTTGAACCCGGCTGAAATCGAGGCGAAAGCGAACACGGCGGTGATCGTCAACGCCAGCGTCGACAACACGGCGACGGCAGCGGCGAACATTGCGTCCGTTACGCTGGAGTCCAAGGTCGACGGGTCGAAGCTCAACAATGGTGCGACGGATCGGAACTGCCACACCTATTGCGACGTGGACCGTCTGAGCAACCATGTCGTCATCGCCGATTACACCCAATTCGCCTATGCCAACGTTGTGGCGGAAGCGAACACGTTGGGCGTAGTCGTCAACAACTACAACAGCCTGGGCAAGATCGACGCTCTGGTTAACAACGCTGCGACTGCATTGGGCAACGTTGTCCAGATCCGCGTTGGTACGCCGGCTGTTCCGGCGGCGGGCGAATAACGCCAGAAGTGATGCGGCGGGGGGCGAGTGTCCCCCGCTGTTACCTGAATGCTAAGAGGATGAGGAACATGACCAAGCTTGCTCTGACGTCGCTGGTCGCGGGCACGATCGCGCTGGTGGGAATTTCATCAGCGGCTCAGGCCGATCCGCTCGGCGGAAAAGAACCTTGGAGCTTCACGCCGGTGAACCGGGCAAGTCTCGCCGTGGTCATCAAGAGCGTCGAGGATGGTCAAGGTGCCGGGGGTGGCGCCGGCGGCGGTGGAACGACGGTGATCTGCGGCGGAACTTCGGGAGCCAGCGGTGCAGGCTCGACCGGTAGCGGTTCGTCTTCGACGGCAAACAATTCTTGCATCGTGGTGACGAACTCGGATGGTGCGATCGTATCGCTTGGTCAAGACTCGATCGGCAACCAGTCGTCTACCTCAAGCTCGAACTCTTCGTCATCAACCACGAACAACAGCAATTCCCAGAAGACCGGCGGAAGTATCGATGAAGTTGCAGCCATCCTGGGCGGTCGCGCCCAATAGGGGACGTTCTGTTTGTCGGCTAATTTGACGGCCGCTCTCCTGGGAGCGGCCGTTTCCGTTAGGGCTTCAGGCCCATGCCCTCAAGCATCTTTTCCACGCGATCGCTCATGCCGCGAGCTACGGCGATATCCTTGTCGCCGCCGTTGTCGTCGCCGAGCTTCTTCTTTGTGACACCGCGTGCGTACAACGCTTGATAGTAGGTTGGATTGCGCGTCACGGCGCCGTCAAAGTCAGCTAGGGCGGCGGCGTATTCGGCCTCGTTGTACGCAATGATTCCGCGCATCAGAAATGAAGGTGTGTACTCAGGCTTCAGTTTGATCACTCGCGTGAAGTCGGTCTTTGCGGCGCCGATACTATCCATTGCCATGTGAAGGAGCCCTCGCTGAAAGTAGAACTCCGGTGCCTCGCGATATGTGACCGCTTTGTTCAAGTCTGCGAGTGCTTTGTCGAGCTGGTTCGTCGCGAAGTAAGCAGCCGCGCGCGTCGCGTAGTAGTCGCCAGGGTAGGGGTTCTTCACCTTCCCCGAGTCGATTACTTTGGTGCAGGCTGGAATCTGCTCTTTGGGTTTCGACCCATCCAGCCCCATGCAGACCCGCACATCCATCATGGTAATCTGTTTGCCTGCTGCGGAAGGTTTCGGCTTTTCCTTGGCGCTGGCTATGGGCGACAGAGAAGCAAGGCCTGCCAATGCAACTAGGGCCAGTCTGCGCATTTCAATTCCCCGACGCGGACAGGCCCGCGAGTGCCTGTTTGGCGTGTTCGTGGTCCGGCACCAACTTGAGAACCGCGTCGAAATCGGCTTTAGCCGCCGACTTGTCGCCTTGCTTGGCCTTAATCGTGCCTCGATTGAAAAGTGCGACGACTTGGTTCGGATCCATGGCTATCGCCCGATCAAGATCGGCAAGCGCTTTGGTGTCCTCACCGCTTGTCGCGTAGGCAGTCGCCCGCGTTGCGTAGGAGGTAGGGTCCTTCGGATCCAACTCGATCGCCTTCGTTAGGTCGGCGATTGCCTTTGGAACGTCCTTCTTACCGAGATGTGCGAGGCCCCGGTTGTTGTAGGCGACCGAAGACTTCGGATCGAGGCTGATTGCTTTGTTGAGGTCGGCAATAGCCAGGTCGAATTTCCCCTGACCCACGTAAACACCCGCTCTGGCTTCAAGCGCGCGTTCGAAATTTGGCCGAAGCTTGATGGCCTCGTTGAAGTCGGCGAGAGCGTTGCCGCCGAACTGCAACCGGAGCTGGGCCGACCCGCGATTGAAATACGCGCCGGCCTTGGTGCCGGGTGCGATGTTCGCTTTGATGAGCTTGGTGCAGCTCTCAATTACCTTGGCCCACCCCGCCCCCGTCTTACCGAAGCAGTCGGCGGCGGCCTGGTTCAGTTCGGGTGAGGACTTCGGCCCAGCATGGGCTGCAATCCCAAGGGTCATCAGCGCGATTGCAGTTGCGGCACTTCGAACAAACATCGCGCATGGTCCCCGTGTCGTGGTCTCGGAACGAATCATCACGAAGCGAGGCGGCTCCTACAAGCGAGGGATCATCTAAAGGGAGGGCCAAAAGGGGTACTCCCTTCGGGAGCGCTGAGTGCCGTCACATTGCTGACGGATGTCGCGCAACGGCCGCTACTCCTCGCGCATCGCCTGCTGCAGCCTGCGGTTCATCGGGGCTGCGAGGTATTCGAGTGCGGTATGCGAGCCGAGGTTGATCATCACCTCCGCCGGCAGCCCGGGCTGTAACGCGTCACGGCCAAGCACCGTCGCTACCGCCGCGCGGTCGAGTTCGACCTCCGCGAGATAGAAAGCTGCGCCGGTGTGCGGATCTTGTAGTCGGTCGGCAGAGATCGATCGGATCTTTCCCTCGACTACCGGTTGGAACTTGGCTTTGAACGGGATCAACCGGACATGCGCGACAATTCCCGGACGCACGTTGTCGGCGTCGTCGGGTTTCAGCTGCGCCTCGACGATCAGTCGGTCATGTTGCGGCACGATCTCAAGGAGGGTCTCGCCCGGCCGCACCACCTGTCCCGGCGAGTGAATCGCCGTCGCGACGACGATGCCGTCGCTCGGGGCGGTGATCGTCATGCGTGTGAGCTGTCCGGCAGCTGCCTTGATGCGGTCCACAAGCTCGAAGCGCCGCTTCTGGACATCGCGCATCTCCGCCGCAACTTTGTCGAGCCGCAGGTTACGCATGTTGAGGATCTGCATATCGACCTCACTCGCGCGCAGCCGGTTCTCGGCAATTGACGCCAACAATTCGCCGCGCTGCCCTTCGAGGCCGGCTGACGCCCGCTTGAGCGCGAGCAGCTTTGGCAGTGGCGCAAGCCCTTGGTCGAAGAGCGCCTGTACGGCCGCTTGCTCATCGTCGATGAACCCCCGCTGCTTCCTGATCGCGGAAAGTTGCGCCTCAAGTCCCTCAACGATCTGCAGATACTGACCGCGTCGGCTCTCGAGGATCGCCACTTCGCTCGCAAGCGAATCCCGCCGTTGCTGGAAGAGCCGTGTCTGTCCTTCCATGGCGGCGAGGGCTGCGGGGACATTGCGCCGCACCTGGAGCTCCGGCGCAAAGTTCAACGCGTCTTCCGCGTTCATCTCCGCGCGCAGCCGCGCCTCCTGCGCCAGGATCGCGTCTTGCTCCGACAAGAGCACGTTCACTGCGGCGGCCGAGTCTGTCTGGTTCAGGACAGCGAGCACTTGGCCCGCCCGAACGCTGTCGCCGTCGCGAACCGCGATGCGTTCCAGGATGCCGCCTTCGAGGTGTTGGACCTTCTTGCGCTTGCTCTCGACCGCGACCACGCCTTGCGCCATCACGGCGCTGTCGAGTGGCACGATCGCAGCCCAGAGTCCAAAGAGGATCAGGAACCCGATGATCACCGAAGCGCTGAGCCTGAGCACCCGTCCCGTCTGGAACGGTTCACCTGACGGCGTGTCGGGTCCCAGCACCAGAAGCTTGAACTGACCCGGCGCGGCGCGAAGCGCTTTGACGGTCCATGCCTTCGCAGCGTTCAGGAACTCGTGAAACGTCATTGCAGCAACCCTCGTTCTATTCGCCGGCGATACGCGCTTTGCTCGGCGCGTTCGCCGCGCGCATAATCTTCGCCATGATTTCGTCGCGCGGACCGAACTCGGCGTGCCCGTCGCGTAGGAGAAGCAACTTGTCCGCAAGCGCCACGGCCTGCGGCCGATGCGAAACGATGATCACGCTCGCGCCGCGCGCCCGAAGCCGTTGCAGGATCGCGCGCAGCTGCCCCTCGCCATCGGAGTCCAGATGCGCCTCCGGCTCATCCAAAATAATGATCGGCCGATCGCCGAACAGCGCGCCGGCAAGTGCGATACGCTGCATCTGCCCGCCCGAGAGACGCACGCCCGATGCACTGAGGTCGGTGTCATAGCCATTGGGCAACGAAAGGATCAGCTCGTGCACGCCCGCTTGCTGCGCAGCAGCAATCACTTGCTCTGCCGGCGCATCGGCAAAGCGCGTGATATTCTGAGCGACGGTGCCGGCCAACGGCACCGGCGTCTGCGGCAGATAACCGATCCAGCGGCCAAGATCGTTGTTGCGCCACGTCGTGACCTCGGCGCCATCGATGCGAATGTCACCAGTCGCACATGGCAGCAGCCCCATGATCGCGCGCGTGAGCGTGGACTTGCCTGAGCCGCTAGGCCCGACAACGGCCAACATTTCGCCTGGTTTGATCTCGAAGCTAAGGCGCGTCACCAACGGCCGTTGGGCACCGGGCGGGATCAGCGCAACACCATCGGCTGACATCGCCCCTTGCGGTCGCGGCAGTTCAAAGCCTGAGTTGCCGGGCCGGAGCGCGCCCAACGCCGCTTCCAAGCGCGCCCAAGCTTCGCGTCCGCCCAAGACCGTCTTCCAGGCGCCAATCGCCGCCTCGACCGGCGCAATAGCGCGTGTGCCCAAGATTGTGCCCGCGATTAGCCCGCCGCTCGACAACTCGCCTGCGATGGTCAGTGCTGCCCCGACCCCGAGCAATCCCGTCTGCAGACAGTTGCGCAGGAATTTTGCGCCCTGGTGAAATGCCGCTTCGCGCTCGGTCGCCGACAGCGCCATCTCGGTCGCGTGGCGCGAACGCGTGAGCCAGTAGCCGGACGTGGAGCCGGTCGCGCCCATTGCAATCAGCGTTTCGCCCGCCCGCGCGGCGCTCTCGGCGAAATTTAGGGATTTGAGATGCGCCTGCGCCGCATTTGCCGACGCGCCGGCATTTATGCGGTCGTTCCAGTATGCCAAAAAGCCCAGCAGGACGGCCGCACCCACGGTCATCCAGAACAATACCGGGTGAAGCACATAAAGCAGCAAGAAGTAGATCGGACTCCAGGGCAGATCGAACGCCGCCACCGCCGCCGGCCCTCCGATCACCTGACGGATCGTGTCGACATCGCGCATTGGCTGCGTCGCCGGCGCGTTCAACGCGGCCGAGCCGCGCAGCTGCAAGTCGAAGGCGCTAGGTCCAAGCCGGTGCGCGACGCGCGCCCCTGTTCGCTGCAGCAGCGAGCTGCGCAGTGCCTCAAGTCCGCTCATGGCGAGGAATGCGAACGCCGCGATCAGCGACAGGACAATGAGAGTGGCAAAACTGTAGGACGTCAGGACCCGGTCATAGACCTGCAGCATATAGATCGATGACGTGAGCCCGAGGACGTTGATCGCAAAGCTGTAGCCCAACGTCGCGCCGAGCGACGACTGCTCCGGCGCGATTGCCCGCCAAATTGGCGATCCCGCCTTGGTGTCCTTGTTCATGCCCCGTGGCCCCCGCGGGCATTACGATCCGCCATCTGTCACGCACCAGTCAAAGGTGCGTCGGAGCCTCCCTCTCCAGCGGATTACTCCCTTTTGCGAGTGTAAGTTCGTGTGCCGCGCGTCGGCACTACTCCTTTTGAGGTGTCCCCTTGATTTTTGGCTTGGGCGCTCTACCGCGGAGACCGTTCGTTCTGGCCGCCTTCGCCTCCTTCTGCGCCGCCTTCATCCGGCGCAAGCTGCACTAGCGTCGAAGGCGAGCAGTTTGGCGCGGAGGACATGCACCACCGCATTGAGGAGGGCTTTGGAATGAAATTCAAATACCTGTCGCTCAAGTATCTCGAGGAGCGCACATCGGACGGCGTCGGCAACAACGTCGCCAACCCTGAGTGGGGCGCAAAGGATCACGAAATGATCCGGGTCACGCCGAACAGCTACATCGACGGCAAGGGCGCCTTCATTCCAAAAGTCATCTTTGGTCCGAACGGGCCGGTGCCCAACCCCGCTTGGATCGAGCCGCGCGACATATCGAGCAAGGTGATGGCGCAACCGAAGGACGCGAACGGCAAAGACATCGACATCCCGAATTCATTCGGCATCAACGAGTTCTTCCAATTCTTTGGCCAATTCCTGACCCATGACATCGCTGAGGCCGCGCTCAACGGCACAGAGCCGTTGGTCGGGCCAAATGCGATTGCGGGCCTTCCGTTCCCGTTCGTCCGCACTCCGAGTCCGCTTGATGAGAACGGCGTGCGTCAGCAGACGACGGACGAGACGAGCTTCCTCGATCTCTCACAAGTCTATGGTCACAGCGACACGATCCTGAACCTGTTGCGCGAAGAGGGGTCGGCGCGGCTCCTCACCGGCGGCGCGGACGGCAACATGCTGCCCACGTTCACCGAAGTCGCGGGGCATCACAATGTCGACGTGGCCAGCGTGCGCGTTGCGCTGCTTGGCACGTTCCCGGGCGCCTTCAACCCCGAGCAGTTTGCCGTCGGCGACAATCGCGGGAACCAAAACGCTTCACTTTTAACCCATCATTTGATGTGGGTGCGCAACCACAACTACCACGTCGATCAGCTTGAGAAGATGTTCCCGAGCTGGACGAACGAGGAGATCTTCGAAGCGGCCCGCGCCATGAACGAGGCGGAGTGGCAGAACGTCGTGTACACCGAGTATCTGACCAAGCTGTTGGGTGAAGGCGCCATCGACGCTTACTCGGGATACGATCCGACCGTCGATCCGTCGGTGATCAACGAGTGGACGACGGTTGCGTTCCGTTTTGGTCACGATCAGTCGAACAATGAGTTTAAAACGCTGAACGAGGCTGGCGGGTCGACCGGATTGTTCACACTCGCCGCTTCGTTCCAACTCGGCAACACTGCCCAGGCCATCCGCAACAGCGGACAGATGGATGACTGGGTGCGGGGTCAGCTCTCGGTTCACACGCAAGAGATCGACGGCAAGGTCGTGGAAGGCAACCGCAATCTTTTGTTCGGGATTCCGGGCCCGAACGGCTTGCCGATCGTCGACCTCGAGGTCTTCGACATTATGCGCGGGCGCGATCACGGCGTCGGAAACTATTTGACGCTCTACGCGGGCCTGTTCGGTAACAAGCTAGGTTTCAACCAGTACGACAGCTTCGAGGAATTCGCGGCGCGAAACGACGTCGACGCGGCGACGCTGGCTGCCCTAAAGGACGTCTACAAGGACAACATCGCGAACGCAGACTCGATCGTGATGGGTCTGCTCGAGAAACCTCACGGCACGGGCATGCTGGGCGAGACGTTCGCATTCCTGACCGTCATGCAGTTTGAAAATCTGCGCGACGGCGACCGGCAGTTCTATATCGAGCGGTTCAAGTACAACCCGCTTCTGATCGAAGAGGTCGAGAAGACCTCCCTCGCCGACATCATCGCGCGCACGACGGGCATCGATCATATCTATCACGATGCGTTCGCCGCCCACACGCGCAAGGCCGGTACCGACGCGGGCGAGACGTTGGACGGTACCGACAAGGCTGATCTGCTGATCGCGCTTGGCGGCAACGACACGATCAAAGCTGGCGCCGGCAACGACGACATTCACGCCGGCAAAGGCAACGACAAGATCTGGGGCGGCACGGGCGCTGACCACTTCATCTTCGACAAGAAGTCGGGCCGGGATACGATCTACGACTTCGATGTCACGAAGGACGTGATTGACCTCTCGGCGCTTGGCTTGTCGGGCGTACTGTCGTCGCTCTTGACCATCAATACGCAGGCGGGTGTGAAGATCTTCCTGACCGCGACGGATACGATTGATCTCATCGGCGTGAAGAAGAACCAACTGACGGCAGACAATTTCATCTTCGACGATCAAGCCAGCTGGCTGGTCTGAGAGGGCGGCCTTGTGATAAATTGCGAGGCGGCGCGTTGGTGCCGCCTCGGTTCTCTATTGCGTAGCGAGTTTAAGTCCGCACGCCTGCTCATCTAGCGGCTGTCGACGTAAACTGCGTGGACGAGAGGTCAAGGCATTTCACCCCATTGATCGGGTGCGTTGACTTGACGTGTAATCGCGGCTGACGCGAAGACCGTTAACTGCTCCTGCAAGACCGAACCGAATCTCGGGTCGGTGATTGCTGCGAGCGTCATTTCAATCGGCTTTGTTCTTGATTTTTTCGGCGATTTCGGCGATACTCATCGGTGAAATCATACATCGTTGGGACGTGCGTGCGCAGTGAGTCTTCCTTTCGCGCATCCGCGCGGGAGGATGACGCATCCGTTGCTGTCGGCGCATTTGTGGCGGCGTTCATCAATGCTGTTGAGCCCCAGGGTGCACAAGTTCCGAGCGCGCCCTGTTCTCGGTGGTCTGCGGCGATGCGGCTGCGGACACCGGAGGCGGCGGGTTTGGCGGACGAGCGCTTGGAGATTTTCGCGCTTTCGCTTGCGTTTTGTGGATGTTGTCCGTCTTGCCGGACAGCTGAAGCGGGACACCATACCGGACACCGACCCTTGTCCTGCTTGTCCGGCTTCGGTCGAGTGTCCTAGTTGGGCAATCCCGGCCTCGCGTCGCGCGAGGGCGGCGGGCGAGGAGGGCGGTTGCCGCTTAGGGCGCAGCGGATGAATCTGCGTTCTGATCTCTGGGCGCGCTTTTCCTGGATCGAGCGGTGGCCATGCCCGATCTCAAGAACGTCTCACCCGCCGCACGACTTGGGCGGGCGAGTGGATCGCAGCTGCGACGTTCGTTGGCAACCGAGCTACTGCAACGCACCAGGATTCGTGGCATCAGATAGTGGTGTCGTGGGTTGGGATGGCTGCACCACCGGTGGCGGTTCGGTCCATTGCGGGGGAACGGTTTCCACCTTCGATCCTCCTGCTGAGCGTATTTGCGGCGGCGGGATGCCTTGCGAGGTCATGCGCGCGGTGACGCCGGAATCAACGACGAGTGCTGCTGTCATGTCGGCTTGGCCGCCAGCGATATCCTTCGCGTAAATTTTCGCTACACCGCGGCCGTACAGCGCGTCGGTCGTTGCGGGCGAAAAGCCAAGCGCCGCACTGTAGTCGGCAATTGCTTCGGCCCAGCGGTGCGCTCGCACATGGGTGTGGCCGCGCTGCGTGAGCGCGCTCGGATGCTCGGGCTTCAGCGAGAGCGCGCGGTTTAGATCGTC
Organism: uncultured Flavobacteriaceae bacterium; assembly: GCA_964561925.1. Classification (GTDB taxonomy): domain Bacteria; phylum Pseudomonadota; class Alphaproteobacteria; order Micropepsales; family Micropepsaceae; genus SZUA-430. Next base: position 1,046 of record CAZLRW010000081.1, on the reverse strand, counting down.
GAGTGCCTTCGTGTGTTTGCCGGTCGTCACGTAAGCCATGGCGCGGCCGACGAATGCGTCGACGTCGGTCGGCGTCAGTGCGATCGTTGCCGTGTAGTCGGTGAGCGCGCCGTGCGGATCACCGCTGACGCGCCGCGCTACCGCGCGATTGAACAGGGCTTGGGCATAGTCAGGCTTCAACGCAAGCGCGTCACCGTAGTCGGTGATAGCGCGGGCGAAATCTGCCTTTCCGACATAGGCGTTGCCGCGGTTGTAGAGCGCGATCGCTTTGTCATCGCGACGGAGTCGGCCAGATCTGACAAGCGCCGTGCAACCACGGATCTGATCGTCGGCAGTGATCATCACGCCGCCGTCGCACAACGTCTTGTCGTCTCGTTTGTCGGCGGCTGTCGTTTCCACAGGCGGGGCAGCCTTCTTCTTGCGGGAACGCTTCGCGGCGTCGGCGTCGGCCGCCGCAACCAACAGCGCGAGCGCTGCTACCAAACCCCAAATTCGCGTCCAAGCCATGATCCGCCAGCCCCTCTTCCTATTGCCGCAGGATGTGAGGGAAGGGTCAAGAGTGAAAGGTTAAGGTCTAGCGGCGGCGTCCGTGCGCGTAGGGGGTCCCATCAGAGACGTGGCGCCAAAAGAGGTACTTCGTTCGAGCCACGTGCTTCGCCATTCGTGGCGTGGGCTGCGCGCTGGGTTAATCTGGAGCCAGCGAAAGTTTGTGCACAGCCGCTCGTGCTTGGCTGCTAACGATGTTTCGCATCTGCGTGGCGCGTGTGCGATATCCTGAGCGATAATAGGGCCTTGGCTGGGGGGCCTTCGTTCATGTCCAATCGCACCGAGCGCGAACCGATTGCCATTGTCGGCATCGGCTGCAGGATTCCGGGACAGAGTTCTTCGCCGCAAGCGTTTTGGGACCTTCTGCGCGAAGGGCGTTCGGGCGTGCGCGAGATTCCGGCGCAACGCTTCAGCCTAACCCAGTTCTACGACATCGATACGAAGCTCAACGGCAAGATCAACACGAAGTACGGCGGTTTCGTCGACAACATCCGCGAGTT
>CAZLRW010000080.1:15960-17767 GCA_964561925.1 uncultured Flavobacteriaceae bacterium | reverse complement strand
GGCGCAACTTCACCAATATGTTGCGCGTTCGTGGGCGCGAGGTGCGCACCCGGATGTACATCAAGGAGTCACTCTCTCATGCCGATGACAGCGAAGAAGAAGGCGAAGAAGACCACGTCGAAGGCGGCCGCGAAGCCGAAGGCCGCGAAGAAGACGAAGAAGAAGTAAGCACGCTTAACGCGCCGGCCCGCGCACTTGCGGGCCGTGGCGGCGACGGCCTGACGCTCCGCCCTGGCGCGACAGGTTCCGTCGGACGCCAAACTCATCGGCGAGAGGCCATGGTCCCATGGGACCGAGCCTCCGCCGTTTTTCTTTGCGGATATCGCACCCGCCCCGAGACGGCGCGAACCCGTGTCCGGTTCGGGCGCTGCTTCGCGCCCGGCGGTCCCGGAATGGGACGTGTACGGACGTCTTTGCGCACTTCGGCGCGAAATCGGCTCGTTTTTTTGTGAGCGTTCGCTGTGCGGCCGGGCCCATGTTAACGTGGCCCCGTAATTCGCCTTAACGCCGGGAATCTAGATTTCATGCGGGTTTCGTGACGGCCGCATGGCGTGCGCTTAACCGGATTCGCGCCCCGTTCCGTTAAGCGCAAATGCGCGCGCGCATTAACGCGCCATTCAGTCAACCGCTTCATTCTCGCCTTCGACAACGATCGAATTCAAAGCGAATTCGACGAAAATCATGGGAGACGGACGATGGCGGTGATCGACATGGACGTCGTCGCGGACATCGAAGGCGACGCGAAGACGGGCAAGGCGCAGGCGCTCTATCAGCTGGGGCTCTGCTACTCGACGGGCCAGGGGGTCGAATTCGACCTCGTGCGCGCGCACAAATACTTCAACCTGGCGGCCATGAAGGGCGTGGCCGAGGCGCGGCTGTGGCGGGCGGAACTCGCCCAGCAGATGTCGTCCAACGAAATCGCCGAGGCGCAGCGCCTGGCGCGGCTTTGGCTGCAGGAAACGGCGCACTAATAACAGCAAGAAAACGGCGCCTTGCGGCGGGTTTGAGGGCGTTCTCCTCAGGCCCGCCTTTTTTTGCGCCCCGATCCGCTATATTCGTGTGCCATGAGCACTGCGACGCGCGCGTCGCGGGGCGGCGTGCTGTTGAGCGAGCGCGACGGTCCCGTCCTGACGCTGATCCTGAACCGGCCCGACGCGTCGAACGCGATCGACAACATGTTGCGCGACGAGCTCGCGCGCGCGCTCGACGAGCTGGCGGCGGCGCCGCAGGTGCGGGCGCTGGTGCTGACGAGCGCCGGCGAAGAGGCGTTTTCGGTGGGCATGGACGTCGCGGAACTCGCGAGCCTGCCGCCGGCCGAGATCGAGCGGGTCGCGCTCAAGGCGCGCGGCATCTACGAGCGGATGTCCTCGCTCGACATTCCCATCATCGCGGCGGTCAAGGGCGCGTGCCTGGGCGCGGGCTTCGAACTCGCGCTGCACGCGGACGTGCGGCTGGCGCGGGCGGACGCGCGCTTCGGTTTGCCCGGCATCAATGTGGGCATGAACGCGAACGGCGGCGCGCTTGCGCGGCTGCAGCGGATCTCGGGCAACGGTTCGGCGGCGGCGTTGGCGTTGAGCGGCGGCGTGGTGACGGCGGAGCGGGCGTTCATGCTGGGGCTCGTGTCGAACGTCGCGGCGATGGCGGAGTTCGAGCCCTCGGTCGCACAGCTCGCTTCGCATCTGGCGTCGTTGTCGCCCGTCGCGGTCATGGAGACGAAGCGGCTGCTCAGGCTGGCAGCCGAGCGTGGGATCGATGCGGCGGCGGAACAGAGCCCGAAGGCGCTGGCGCGCTGCTTTGCCGACGGCGA
>CAZLRW010000080.1:0-15860 GCA_964561925.1 uncultured Flavobacteriaceae bacterium | reverse complement strand
ATGCGGCGGCGGAACAGAGCCCGAAGGCGCTGGCGCGCTGCTTTGCCGACGGCGATGCGTTGGTCCGTCTGCAGATGATGATCGGCGGACGCGATCCGGAAGCGACGGTGCACTGAACCCGTCGCGTAGCGCGGCCTACTGGCGCTTCTTCTTTCTCTTCTTCTTGACCGGCTTCTTCTTGGCCTTCGGCTTCGGCTTTGCTTCGGGTTCGTCCTCGTCGTCGTAGACGGGGCTCGAGGAGACGACGGTCGGGCCCGAGGAGAATTGCGGGTTCGGGACCGGCGTGAAGACGGGGCTGACGCCGGCATCCGTCGCGGTCGGCGCGGGCGAGGGCGCGGCCGGCGCTTGCGCCGCTTCGGGCGAGGAGGAGAACTGCGCCGCGGTCGAGGCGACGGCGGTGTAGCCGCCGCGCTTTAGGTCCTGGGCGATGGCGAGCGGCGTGTCGCGGCCCGCCAACACGTTGCGGTAGATCTGCGTGTTCTCCATCACGCGCTGCACGTAGTTGCGCGTTTCGTTGAACGGAATGCGCTCGATCCAGTCGACGACGTCCGCGTTCGTCGCGCGCGGGTCGCCGTAGGTCGAGACCCACTGGTTGATGCGGCCGGCACCGGCGTTGTAGCTCGCGATCGTCAGCACGTAGGAGCCGCCGAACGAACTCAAGAGATCGGAGACGTGCGCCATGCCGAGCTGCACGTTCACGGTGGGCGTGAACAGCTCGCTCTTGTTGCCGTAGTCGATGCCGTGGCGGCGGGCGGTCAGCTTTGCCGTTGCGGGCATCAACTGCATCAGGCCGCGGGCGCCCGCGCTCGACATCGCGTCGGAGTCGAATTCGCTTTCCTGGCGCGTGAAGCCCAGGACCAGCGCACTTTCGGGCGCTGCGCCGTTGCCGCGATAGACCGGCAGCGACATCGTCGGGTAGGCGATGTCGTAGACCGGCACGTTTTTCTGCAGGCCGCGCTTGGCGACGCGCAGCGCCAATGCCGGCTGGTTCAATCCGCGCAGGAAGTTCGTGAGCAGCACGAACTGGTCGCGGTCGGTGAACGTTTCGGCGGCGGCCAGCGCGAACGTGCGCAGCATGCCCTCGGCGCCGACATCGGCCAGCGCCTGCATCGCCTGCATGACGCTTTGGTCCATGAACGCTTGCCTGGTGGCCGTGGGCGTGGCGCGCGAGAACGGCAGGTTCAGATTGCCGCGCGGGTTGGCGGTCGCGGCCGCAAGCTGACCGTAGAACGTCATCGGGTAGGCGGCGGCGAGTTCGAACTGGCGTTGCGCGTCGGCGGTGCGGCCGGCCTTTTCGGCGGCGCGGCCCATCCAGTAATGCGCGCGCGCGACGCTGATGGGCGCCGTCACCGCTTCGCGCAGGCGTGCAAAGTGGTTCTGGGCCGGGTCCGGGCGGTTCAAATAACGCAGCGCGATCCAGCCGGCGAGGAACTCGGCCTCCGCGTAAGGCAGGCCGACCTCTTTGCGCATGTCGTGGCCGGATGCGATTTCGTAGGCCTGAGCGGCGTTGCCGACGTCGAGCGCTTCGCGCGTCTGATAATTGCGTTCGGTCCACCACTCTTCCGGGTCCGGCGGCGTGCCGCCTTGAACCACAGAAGCGCGGATCAGGAGGGGGCGCGCTTCGGCGTCGCGGTCGCGCTTGCGAAGCCAGCGCGCGCGGTCGAACAGCAGGCCCGCGTCTTCGCGGAATTGCGACGGCACGCGGGCATAGGCCTGGTCGGCGTCGCGTGCGGCCTGGCGCAGCTTGATGCGGGCCGAAATCATGGTGCTGTAGTCGCTCGAGACCCAGTTCGCCATCGCATTCGCTTGGCCGTATTCGTTCGCCCAGACGAGGCGGGCGGCGCGGCGCTGATGATCATCAGACGTGAAGTGGCCCCCGAAGCGGGCAGCGATCAGCGCCACGCGTTCGGGCGTGAAGTTGCCTTCGATCCAGCCGCGGCGGACCCAGTTCTTGCCGTTCGCGTCCTGGTTCTTGCGGAAATAGGCGTCGGCCAGCTTGATCATGCCTTCGCCGGAGACGGGATCGCGCCCCTGGAACCAGCCGACGACCTCGTCGGGCTGCATCGAATCGGCGGGCATCGCCTCTTCGGCGCGGGCCTGAAGCGCGCGCTGGTTCGGCCAATCGCGATGGGTCTGCAGGAAGCGGTTGATGTCGCTGAACGCCGCGCCGTTGTCCTTCGACGTGTAGGCGCGCCAGAGCACAACGTCGCGCGCGGCGGGGTTCGAGATCTGCGCGGCGAGGCTGCGCGCAACGTCCCACTGCTTACGGTCGGCGGCGTCGAACGCGCGCTCGAGCGAGGCAAGATCGGAGCCGGACAGCGACTGAGCATGCGGCCGCACGCGACGCGTGTCGTCGTCCGCAATCGGGTCCATTTGCGACCACGCGGGAAACGCCGCGAGACAAATCGTCAAGGCTGCGCCGGCGAGGCGCAAGTTTCTGTACCCAGTGGCTGACACGTGCGCGCGCTTTCCCGAAGAACTGCTACGATCACAAGGCGTTAAGGCACCTTAACTGTTCGGCCGAGTCCGGCCAAGGAGCGAATATCACATGGGCGAAGAACCATCCGGTTAACTCGCCTTGTCGCGGCCCGTCCAAAGGGTCTAGTTTGGGGTTGCAATCCCACCTCTTCCGACGACGCTCATGACCCTCGACCTCGCGCGCCTTCGCGGCTCAATTCCAGCCCTGATCACGCCGTTTCGCGACGGGCGTCTCGATATCAAGGCATTCGAAACCTTCGTCGATTGGCAGATCGCCGAGGGCAGCCACGGGCTTGTTCCCTGCGGGACGACAGGGGAATCCCCAACTTTGAGCGACGACGAGTTCGCGGCCGTGGTCGGCGCCACCGTGAAGGTCGCCAAAGGACGGGTGCCCGTGATTGCGGGCACGGGGTCGAATTCAACCGCGCATGCTATCGAACTCACCCAACTCGCGCAGAAGTTGGGGGCGGACGCGGCGCTTGTCGTGACGCCTTATTACAACAAGCCGACGCAGGACGGGCTCTACCTGCACTTCCGCGCGATCGCCGAGGCGACTCGGCTGCCGGTCGTGATCTACAACATCCCCGGACGTTCGGTGGTCGACATGCTGCCCGAGACGATGGGGCGGCTCGCCAAGATCCAGAACATCGCCGGCGTGAAGGATGCGACGGCGAACATGGCGCGCGTCACGCAGCAGCGGGCGGCGTGCGGGGCTGCCTTCGTGCATTTGTCAGGCGAGGACGGCACGGCGCTCGGCTTCAATGCGCATGGCGGGGTCGGGTGTATTTCGGTGACGGCGAATGTCGCGCCGCGCCTGTGTGCCGAGTTCCAGAACGCTTGCGCGAAGGGCGACTTCGGCAAGGCGCGCGAGCTGCACGAGCGGTTGATGCCGCTGCACGACACGCTGTTCTGCGAGACGTCGCCCTCGCCGGTGAAGTACGCGGCGAGCCTGATCGGCAAATGCGAAGAGACGGTGCGCCTGCCGCTTGCGCCGCTGAGCGAGACGTCGAAGGCCAAAGTGCGCGCGGCGATGACGAAAGTCGGCCTGTTGAACTGAGCGCGCGATGAACAAGAAGAAGGACAAGGACGCCGCGGGAAAGATCGCGGCGGACAACCGCAAGGCGCGGCACAATTACTTCATCGATGAGGTCGTCGAGGCGGGCATCCAGCTGACCGGAACCGAGGTCAAGTCGCTGCGCGGGGGGAAGGCCACGATCGGCGAGTCTTACGCGCAGCCCAAGGACGGCGAGATCTTCCTCATCAACGCCTATATCCCCGAATACACGGAAGGCAACCGCTTCAATCACGAGCCCAGGCGCGTGCGGAAGCTGCTGTTGCACAAGCGGCAGATCGCCAAACTCTCGCAAGCGGTCGACCGCGAGGGCATGACGCTGATCCCGCTCAAGGTCATCTTCAACGCGAAGGGCAGGGCGAAGGTCGAACTCGGCCTTGCCAAGGGCAAGAAGCTGCACGACAAGCGCGATACGGAAAAGAAACGCGATTGGGCGCGCGAAAAAGGGCGGCTGATGCGCCAGAAGGGGTGAGTTCAGCGTTTCGTGAGTGCTGCGTGCGCGCCCCGGTTTGGTAGGCTTCGGTCATGAGCGACGACATCAACGAGAAGCTGCTGGCGGCGAAGCTGCGCTGGGCGAAGGCGGCGCGCAACATCACCGGCCGTGTCGATCCGGAGCGGCTTGAGCGTCTGCCGCCGGGGCAGCAGCGGGTCGCGAATTGGCCGGTGCTCGATCTTGGGGTTCAGCCCGACGTCACGAAGGACGATTGGCGGCTTGCCGTCGACGGGCTCGTCGAAAATCCGGTGACGCTGTCGCATGCGCAGTTCCTGGCGCTGCCGCAAACGGAGAGCGTTTCCGATATTCATTGTGTCACCAAATGGAGCCGGTACGACAACCGCTGGGCGGGCGTGGCGGCGCGCGATCTGATCGCACTCGTGCGGCCGAAGGCGGAGGCGGGCCACGTCATCTTCCACGCCTATGACGGCTACACGACGAACGTGACGTTCGACGCCTTTGCCGCCGACGACGTGATGGTTGCGCATTCGTGGGAGGGCTATCCGATCACGCGCCAGCACGGCGGGCCGGTCCGCATCGTCATTCCGCGCTACTACTTCTGGAAGAGCGCGAAGTGGGTGAAGCGCATCGAGTTCAGCCGTGACGACAAGCCCGGGTTTTGGGAGACGCGCGGCTATCACAATGCCGGCGATCCGTGGCTGGAAGAGCGGTACGAGTAGGCCGTCGCCCGTTATCTGTCCCGCTCTGACACTTCGCACCTTTCAAAGGGCGTCGAACGGCTGGAAGTGATCTCCTCCGACCGCTATTTGTGCGGCTTGGACCGAACTCCGCAGCTCGGAAGATCAATGGCGCGACTTCATCTCTTCGAGTGGGAAGACCAGCCGTGGTTGCCGCGCACGTTGCGCGACTTCATCACGCATCATCTTCAGTTCACGTTCTCGGTGCCGGCGACGGCGCCGCTGCGCGAGGCGGTGGCGGATATCTTGATCCCGCCGCTTGCGCGCACCGGCGAAACGCGGATCGTCGACGTCTGTTCGGGCGGCGGCGGGCCGCTGATCGCCGTGCTGCCGCATTTGAGCAAGCGTCTGGGCAAGCCGGTGACGGCGCGGTTGACCGATCTTTTCCCCAATGTCGAGGCGTTCCGCGCGATCGAGGCGGAAACCGCGGGGGCCGCGACCGGCGAGCTTTCGTCGGTGAGCGCGTTCGACGTGCCGCGCGAGCTCGGGCGGTTTCAGACCGTGTTCACGGCGCTGCACCACTTCAAACCCGCGGACGCGAAGCGCGTGCTCGCGGATGCCGCCGCCAAGGGACGCACCATCGCAGTGATCGAGCCGTTCAACCGCAAAGCCGTGGTTCCGACGACGATCGGCGGCTTCCTGCTCGGCCTGCTGCGCACGCCGTTCATGGGGCGCATGACGGTCGCGCGGTTCCTTTGGACCTATCCGATTCCGATCGCGCCCTTCATCCTCAGCTGGGACGGGTGTGTGTCGTGCCTGCGCGCCTACACCACCGACGAACTTCTGGCGATGGGCAAGGAAGTGGCGCCCAGCTATGCGTGGGACGCGGGCGAGCGGGAGGTCGTGATGCCGCGCGTGAAGCTGACGCTTACCTACCTGGTCGGCGAACCCAAGTATATGTGATTGGCGATTGGTTCCGCCGCCTCACCCCTTGATCAGTTCGCGGCGGAGCGTCGACACGCACCGTTCGATGATGCGTTCTACGGGCCAGCCCATGAGAAAGCGCAACGTGTAGAGCGTGGTCGGAGTCAGCTGCGCGAGCAGCCATTGCGACGCCTCCTGCGCGCTCCATCCGGCGCGCAAAAGACCCTGGCGCTGCAAATCCTCCATCATGCGGTTGATCATGGCGGTGCCCGTCCGATTGCGCTCGCGCAGTGCGGCCTGCAGGACTTTGTCATCGACCGACGCGGCGAACTCCATCATCGCGGGACCCGCGATCGACAGAATGAAGCGAACCGCCGCGGCAACCATGGCCTCGAACGTCGCGACGGATGCGGGCAATCCCGAAAGGCGGCGCACCTCCTGCGCCAGCGGGTCCTGCAGCAACCGGTGCCGCATCATCTCCGCCATCAGTTGCCCGCGCGTGTGGAAGTGCAGATAGACGGACTGGCGTGATACGGCGGCCGCCTTCGCGACGTCGGCCATCGTGACGGCGCCGAGGCCGCGCTTCGCCGCGAGCTTCACCGCAGCCTCAAGGATTTCCACGCGGGTTTCGCCGGCGCTCAACAATCACCTTTACACGTGTAAAGTCACAGTGTACTTTACATGTGTAAAGTTTCAATGAGGTGCAAGACATGCGCCCCCCGGTCGCGCTCGACAGGATCCGCTTCATCGCCCAGGTTTTGGCACTGCGGGCGCGCGACCGCTGGAGTCACGAGCGGCTGGAGCGCCACCGGGCCTGCGCGTTCGAGCGCCTGTGCCGCTTTGCCCTCGCGCGCTCGCCGTTCTATGGCCGCTTCCACAAAGGTCTCGAAAACGCGCCGCTGGACCGCTTGCCGTCTTTGACCAAGGGCGCCTTGATGGCGGCCTTCGACGAGGCGGTGACCGACCGCGCCATTCGCTTGGCCGATGTCGCCGCGTTCGCCGCGCGGATGAGCGTCACCGACAGATTCCGCGACCGCTACCACGTCGTGGCCACCTCGGGCACCACAGGCGAGCGCGGCTACTTCCTCTTCGACCCGACGGAATGGCGAACGGTGTTGGCGAGCGGCGCGCGCGTCTCGAGCTGGCCAACCGACGGTCGGCCACCGAAGGGTGAGCGCAGTGCGATGATGACGACCGCGGTGCCCTGGCATATGAGCGCCCGTCTCTCCGCCGAAATCGCAAGGCTGAAACTCGCGTGGGAGCAGATGACGTTCGACTCCGGCGCGCCGGTCGAGGAGGTGGTCGCGAAGCTGAACGCCTACCGTCCCACGATCCTGACGATTTACCCGTCGATGATGCAGGTGCTGGCGGGCGAGCAGTTGAGCGGCCGCTTGCATTTGGAGCCGAAGCGCATCCAGTGCAGCGCGGAAGTCATGACCGCCGAGGCGCGAGAGGCGGCCGTGCGGGCGTTCCGCATCGAGCCTTCGAACACATACGCCGCCAGCGAATTCGGCGCCTTGGCCGGCACGTGCGGCGAGGCGAAGGCGATGCACCTGGCGGACGACATGTGCATCGTCGAGAACGTCGATGATCGGGGACGCCCTGTCCCGCCGGGCGAGGCGGGCGCGAAAGTGCTTCTGACCGTGTTGTTCAGCCGCACGTTGCCGCTCATTCGCTATGAGCTGAACGATCGCCTGACCATGGCCGCCGGCCGTTGCGCGTGCAGGCGTCCGTTCGGCTGTCTCAGCAACATTGAGGGCCGTTCCGGCGACATCTTGGAATTCGCTGCGCGCGACGGCGGCAAGGTCAGCGTTTCGCCGATGCAGTTGGGCGCGGCGTTACGGGGCCTTGCGATCAGCGGGTGGCAATTCACTGCCGGGCCAAACGAACTCGACGTCGCGTGCGTCGCCACGACGGCGGCGTTTCCCGAGCAAGAGGTCGTGGCGCGGATCAGCGCGTACCTAGACTCGCGCGGCGCGGTGCGGCCGACGATCCGCGCGCGCCGGATCGACAAGCTGGCGCGGGGCGCGACGGGCAAGACCATCACCCTCGCGAAGGCGGGCCTAAGCGCGGCGTGAAACGGGGAACAACGTCATGCAGAATCCATTCCTGAAATGGACGATGATCGTAAGTGGCGTGCTGGTAGCGTTCGGAGGTCTCACCGCCGCCTATGTCTATGTCGCATCGTCGGCCGTGGTAGGCCGGACCTACGATCTGAGCGTGACACCGTTGACGTTGTCGAAGCCGGTGGATGCCGCCAGGGGCGCGCACCTGGCGCGCGTGCTGGGTTGCATCAACTGCCATGGGGAGGGGCTTCAGGGTGGTGAGATGCAGGGCGAAGCGGCGAGGTTCGTGAAAGTTTATGCGACGAATCTCACGCGGCTTGCCGAACGATACGCGGACGACGACTTTACCCGCGCCATACGACAGGGGGTGAAGTCGGACGGAACGACGGTGCGCTTCATGCCTTCGGCCTCGTTCTCGCGTGTATCTGACGACGACATCGCCGCGCTCATCGCGTACATCCGAAGCCAACCGGTCGGCGGCAAGGAGCATCCGAAGCCCGTCGCGAAGTGGATCGGACGTGCTTTCCTGGCGTTTGGTTTGGGCGTGCCGGAGGCTCAGCGCGCCATCGACCAAATGGACACCCACCCACTCGATCTCGGCGAGCAGACGGCACCCGGCCGCTACCTCGCATCGATCGCCTGCGCGGGGTGCCACGGTCTGGATTTGAAGGGCCGTGATCGCTTCCTCTTCGTCAGCCCGGACCTCCTGGTCGTCGGCGGCTACGAGCGGGAGGATTTTCGAAACTTCATGCGCACGGGCACGGCCGTGGGCGGGCGGACATTACCGTTCATGTCCAATGAGGCCGTCAAGGAATTCACGCACTTCACCGACGCCGAAATCGATGCGCTCTACGACTATCTGCGCGCAAGGGTGGAGGCGACACCGGCCAAGTAGGCGCGGCCGCTCCTTCGGCACCCGGCGGATAACATTAGGGTTTCGGCTGGTACCGCTTCACCTCCAGATCGTGGCGGTCTTCCTCAAGCGCGGCTCGCGTGTCTGCACGCGCCCGGCGCCGGACGAGAGGCGCGAACAGTGCGGCCAGGCCGGGCAACGGGACCGTCACCTCGAACGTCACCTTGGTGCTGTCATCGCCAAGCGCGCGGAAAGAAACGAACGTGGCGACCCCTTTCGACGGACCGGCCGTCGCCGTTGAACTCACCGCCCCGTCCGCCCGGCGATGGAGCTCATAGAGATCGACCCGCTCGCGCCCGAACATCTTGCTTCGCTGCTCGAACGTGCAGCCCGACGCATGTTGCGACAAGACTTTGACCACGTAAGCCGCGTGCACGTGGTTCTCCGCATGATGCTGCACGTCGCTGTAGTGCGCCCGCACGACTTCGATCGGCCTGCGAATCTCGATGATTTCGGTCACAGTCACAGTGGTCATGGTTGCGTCGCCTCTGCAGTGATGAATCTGCGCACGGCGGCCTCGTACGCATCCCATTCGCCGGTGACGAAGTGCGCTGTGTTCGGGAGGCGCAGGAGTTCGCCGCGGCCGGGCGGCAGGCAGGCCATGAGTTCGTCCTGAAATTCCGGGGGCAGGATCGGGTCCTTTCCGCCGCTGATGACGAGGACGGGGCAGGCGATCGCTCTCAATCGCTCGCGGTAGTCGACGTTGCGTTCTCCGCCCGTGTTGAAGAACGTGAAGTTCAGCTTGAAATTCCACATCACGCGCGCGTCGGCGTCTTTGTCGGGCTCGGGCGTTGTGCGGTAGAGCGGACGGCAGTGCCGGCCGAATGCGGCGCCTGTTTCCGCGCCCGGCGCCGTGAGAAAGGCGCGCGCGGCTTCTCCCGCCTCCGGACCGCCCAGACGCGCGAACGCCGCGACGGATTTTTCGCGATCGGGGCGCGCGGCTGTGACTTCGAGGATCAATTTGCCCGGGTGATCGGGGTAGCGCGTCGCATACTCTTGCGCCACGTAGCCGCCGAACGAGACGCCGAGCACGATCGGCTTCTCGATCCCGAGCGCATCGCAGAACGCTTTCACGTCCTCGCCCCATTGCGCCATCGTCCAGCGCTCCGGCGCGCCGCGGTCGCTGCGCCCCATGCCGCGTTGGTCGAGATAGATCACCTGCGCGATGTCGGCGAGGCGGCCGTGGCGCAGGCGGAACAGCGAATGGTCGGCGCCGGGTCCGCCGTGCAGCAGCAGAAGCGTCGGCTTCTCCCGCATGCGCGGCCCGTCGGGCACGAGTTTCGAACCTTCGACATCGAAGAAAAGGCGGGTGCCGTTGACGGTGATGTGCATGGCGTTCCGGTCACTGTCCGAGCGAAAGAAGCATGTCGGTCACGCCGCGCCAGAATGGCGTTTGGCTCAGCGGCAGGCGGCCAGCTTGAATCAACACGATGACGCCGAGGCCAATCACGTAGACGGGGTGGGGCCGGCCGCGCGTGCGCCAGTCGTAGAGAATGGCGGCGATCAGGAACAGATCCGCCGCCAACGACGCAGCGGTGCCGCCGGCGAGCGTCGCGGGTGGTGCACCCAGAATCTGCCGCGGCAGCGCATCGTCGCGGAACAACACCGCCAGGAAGCGCCCGGCGGCCGGGGGCATCGTCATGATTGTCGCGATCAGCATCAGGCGCTTGTGGACTTCAGGGCGGCCGATGTTGGCGATGGCGGCGGCGAAGAAGCCAATGAACAACAGCACGATCGTTACGGGGAAGATCGCGAACGCCCGCGCCGCGTCGTCGGCGCCTCCGGCGATGCCGACGCTCATGTTCTTCGTTGCGACCATGAGGCCGCTGAACACCATCGCCGTCGCGACTGCGATGCCGAACAAGCCCATCGCTTGGTGGTTGGGCGTGCGTCCGTTGGCGACGAGCAGCGTCTGCACGAAGAAAAGACCGATCCAGGTGAAGCCGACAAGCGCGTGGAGATGGATGACCGTCGGGCCGACCGGCCGGCCGGCGGCGGCGGGCGCGATGTAGCTACCGAAGAAGGCGACGATCGTCGTCGCCAGCATGATCGCAGCCATCGCGACGTAGAAGTATTTGTGCTCCGTTCGGGCAGCCGCGGCGGTCGCGCTCATGATCGGGTGTGCCTCACGCCGACTTGGGTTTGCGCAGGAGCGCGATGCTGACTGCGGCGAGCCAGAGCGTGTAGGCGGGGATCGCGATCAGCCCCGGGCCGGCGCCCAGCGCCATCGCGCCGCTCTCGAAGAAGACGAAGCCTGCGAGTTCGGCAGCGTTCGCCGCGATGACGAGCACGGCGGGGAGAAACAGCCAAACGGGCAGCGTTCGCGTCGTCAGGCCTGCAAGCGTCGGCAAGAGGACCGAGGCTGCGGAGAGGCCAGAGCTCAATGCATAGAGCGCGAGCAGGTTCGTATCGTAGGCGAGCCTGAGTTCCTCATCGCCTGCACCGCGCCATGCTGCGGCCACGAACGGGATCGCGCCGGTCAAGGCCACGAGCTGGAGGCCGACGCCGCCCGCGAAACCGCCCCAGGCGAGCGCCGCCGCTTCGCCTTGCGCACCCGACACCGTGCGCGCGAGGCCCGCAAAGAAGACGAACAGGAAGACGATCGCGATTTGATAGAGCGCGAAGGCGAGGATGATGCCGTGGCGTTGCGCGGCGACATAGGCTTGCAGTTCGCTTGGCGCCGCGTCGGCATTCGGAGGCATGCCGGACGCGGCGATCGCCGCGACCGACAGCACGGTCGCGCAGAGTCCTGCAATTGCCGCTTGACTGCGCGCCTGATCGCCCATTGTTCGCCCCGCTTTGTCCGCACGTTCGCGAACGGTATCGCGAACGTGCGCGGTGCGCGAGGGGGGCGTGCCGAGTGAACGCGCGTGTCGAGGGTTTAGCGGGCGGCGCGCTGGCCGAGGACGATCGCGACGCCGCCGAGCGTTGCGGCGGAGGCGACGAGAAGGCGCGTGGTGATGTCTTCGTCCAAGAAAAGGACGGCGCCGAATGCCGCGGTCACGGGCACGGAGAGCTGCACGATCGCCGCGCGCGCGGCGGTGAGGCCGCGCAGTGCTGCGTACCACACCACGTAACCGAGGCCCGAGGCGATGGCGCCTGACGCGATTGCGAGCGATGCGCCGGTCGCATCGACGTGAAATCCGTACAGTGCGCCGGCGCCCGCGCTGACGAGAAGCACTGCGGGCAATGCGGCGATGAAGGCGCCTGCCGTTGCGCTAAGCGGATCGCCTGCGGCGCGGCCGAGCAGCGAGTAGAGGCCCCATGCGATGCCGGCGACCGCCATCATGGCTGCGCCGATGGGGTCGGGCGCGCTCAAGCCGGGGAAGACGAGGTAGACAAGGCCCGCGACGGCTAGCGTGAATCCGATCCACGATAGGGGTGGGAACGCTTCGCCGGCGCGCAAAGCGGCAACGAACATCGTGAGCTGCACCGCACCGAACAGGATGAGCGCGCCGGTCGCGGCGCTCAGCGACTGATACGCAAACGTGAAGAAGACCATGTAGGTGAGCAGCATCGCGCCCGTCGGCCAGTGGTTCACTTTCAGGGCGCTCAGGTTTCCGCGCGCGGCCAGGATCGCGCCGAGCGTGAGCGCGCCCGCGGCCGTGCGCAACGCCGCGAAGCTTCCCGCATCGATCAAGTTCGCGCCCAGCGCCTTGCGGCACAGCAGAGAGTTCGCCGCAAACGCCGTCATCGCGACGGCGGTGAGAGCTGCGGTTTGCGCGGCGCTTTGCGCGGTGTTCGGCACGAGTTCACCTGGACCTTGAGCAACGTGCACGGATTTTCGGGAACGGGCAATCGAGGTTCCGGTGGTGTGGGGTGCGGGCACCGGCTACCGTGCCGCCATCGCGATTATCGAACAATGGAGGAAGGCGTGGCGGCTGACGCGGGTGTGCAGGGCTACTGCGACGAACGGTTTGCGGCGGTGCGTGAGGTGTTTGCGAGCAACCTCGGCGGCGGGCTCGACGTCGGGGCGTCGTTCGCGGCGACCGTCGAGGGCGAGATGGTCGTCGATCTTTGGGGCGGGTGGGCGGACGAGGCGCGGACGCGGCCATGGGCGCGCGACACGATCGTCAACGTCTATTCGACGACGAAGACGATGACAGCGTTGACGGCGCTGTTGCTTGCCGATCGCGATGCGCTCGATCTCCATGCGCCGGTCGCGCGCTATTGGCCTGAGTTTGCGGCGAACGGGAAGACGGGGGTGAAGGTTTCGCATCTGCTTTCGCATGCGGCCGGGCTTTCGGGATGGGATGCGCCGCTCAAGGCCGAAGACCTTTATGATTGGGATCGGATTTGTTCGTTGCTCGCGGCGCAGGCGCCGTGGTGGACGCCCGGTGAGAAGGTCGGGTACCACGCGCTGAGCCAAGGCTTCTTGGTGGGCGAGGTGATCCGGCGCGCGTCGGGCAAGACGGTGGGCACCGTCTTTCGCGAAGAGATTGCGGGGCCGCTTGGCGCCGACTTCCACATCGGTTTGGCGGCGGCGCACGATGCGCGCGTGGGCGAGCTCATTCCACCGACGACGGGGTTGGGCAAGGGACAGGACCCGAATTCGGTCGCCGGGCGCACGCTGAACAATCCGGTGCTCACCGCGCGCGAGCCGCGCACGCGCGCGTGGCGGGCGGCGGAGATTCCGGCGGCGGGTGGCTTCGGCAACGCGCGATCGGTCGCCGAGGTGCAGACCGTGCTCGCCAATCGCGGCGTATCGAAGGGCAAGCGCATCATGTCGGATGCGGGGACACGGCGCGCGCTCGAGCCGCAGATCGAAGGCGTCGATATGGTGCTCGGTCTGCCGATCAAGCACGGGATGGGTTATGGCTTGCCGGGGCAGGCGATGCCGCTGCCGAGTGCGAACACGTGCTTCTGGGGCGGGTGGGGCGGTTCGCTCGTCATCGCGGATTTGGATCGGCGCGTGTGCTGCGCCTATGTGATGAACAAGATGGGCGAGGGCACGACCGGCGATCTGCGCGCGTTTCAGTTGATCATGCCGGTCTATCAGGCGTTGGCGGCGTGACATGGACCACGCGGCGCGCATTCGTGACTACTATCGTTGCTTCGCCGAACGTGATCGGGCGGGGTTGGAGCGGTTGCTCGTTGCGAACTTTCGGCATGCGAGTCCGTTCGGCACCTATGACGACCGCGATCGGATGCTTGACGAGATTTGGCCGCATGTCGGGCGGACCTGGGCGGTCGACGTCGAGGTGTTCGGCGCTTCGCCCGCGTTCATGGTGCGGTATCGACATGCGGGCGAGCGCGGCGGCTCCATGGCGGAGTGGATTCGCTTTGAGGGCGACAAGATCGCGGAGATCGAGGTTTTTGTCGGCCGCTCTTGAGCGGCGCGGCGCGTTCGGCGCATGATCGGCGCTTGGTAATTGTGAGGACATGATGACGGTGGTGCGGCTTTTGATGTTGGCGGCGGCGATGGTGGTGTCGCTCGGCCTCGCGCGGGCGGCGGAGCGGACGGTCGTGCTCGTCATGTTCGACGGGTTTGCACCAGCGATGGCGGAGGCCACCAAGACGCCGAACCTCGACGTCATCAAGCGCGAAGGCGTGTGGTCGCGGCATCTGGTGCCGGTGTACCCCACGATGTCGCTGCCCAATCATACGAGCTTTGTCACCGGGTGCTGGCCGGCGCGGCACGGCATCGTGCAGAACAAGTTCTTCGATCCGGACAAGGGCGCGCCTTACACCGAAGACGGCGATGCGGATTGGCTGCACGCGTGCGAGCCGGTGTGGGCCGCCGCTGAGCGCCAGGGCGTGCGCGCGGCGGCGCTCAACTTCGCCAACCGCTGGAAGAAAGAGAAGAAGGTCGCGCTCGCCAGCATCGTAACACCGGACAAGCCTTGGGAGGAATTGCCGTCGGACGAGGCGACGCTGGCCGAGGCGATTGCGCTCCTGAAGCGCACGGATGCCGGGCGTCCGCGGTTGATCGCGGCCTATTTTCGCGGGCCCGATCACGAGGCGCACGTGCACGGCACGCTGTCGGCGCAGGCGCTCAGTGAAGCGCGCAAGGCGGATCAGATCGTGGGCAAGCTGATAGCGGCGATCAAGGCGTTGCCGGCGGGGCAAGAAGCGACGCTTCTCGTCGGCACCGATCACGGCATGATCGACGTCGCGCCCGTCGTCAATCTGGGGCGCATCATCAACCGGCATTGGATCTATGCGCATGATGCGGGCGACGGCGGCAACGCCTATCTCTATCTCGACAAGGGCGAAGACATCGCACGCGTGGAGAAGGCGCTGAGCGGTTATTCGCAGGCATTCTCCGTGCATCGCACCGGGCAGCATCCGCCGTACGCGCATCTAGGGTCGAGCCCGCGCGTCGGCGATCTCATGCTGGTCGCGAAACCGCCTTACTACATTGCGCCCGCAAGCAGCCTGCCCTGGTATGCGCATCTGATGGGCATGACGTGGCTCTGGTCCGACATCTTCACGCCTGACGAAGGCTTGGGCGGGCTCAAAGCCTCGCATGGCTATGCGCCGACGATCCCCGAGATGCACGGCGTGTTCTACGCATGGGGCGCGGGCGTGGCACAGGGCAAAGAGATCGCGCAGGTCGAGATGATCGACATCCATCCGACGACAATGGCGTTGCTTGGACTGAAGTCCGGCGATCCGGTCGACGGAAAGCCGATCGGCGAGGTGTTGGCGGAGGTGAAGTGATGAGGTTGGGCGTCCTGATACTCGCGGCTGCGGCCGCCGTTCAAGCGACGGCTGTGCAAGCGGCGGAGAGCTGCGCGGCGCAGTGGCGACTGGTCTATCGCCACGACACGCAAGGCGCAGCGCTTGACGGAACGAAGGCCGCGTTGTTCGAGGCGATCAGACGGGGCGCGCCAGTACGTGTCGGCTGGGGCATGAAGGTCGTGCGCGACGGGCGGACGATCAGCGTCGAACACACGGCCGATCCCGTGTTCCTGACGATCATGAGCGACAAGGACGTCGTTATTCAACTGCCGGAACACATCGCGCAGAAGAGCTACTTCGATCCTGCCGCGGCCGCGTTCGATGGGCCGGCGGTGATGTGGCGCGGTCTGATGAGCAGCGACGGCACGTTCGACGCCGTATGGGTCAACCGCGCGACCGGCGAGGAAGTGCGGCGCTATCCGCAGCGTGTGGGGCTTGCGTGGTTTGCGTTCCAATCGCCGGCGGGATGCGGCGCGCAAGAGGCACTCACGCTTGCCACAGAGGGCGGGGTTAAGGCCGCGCCGAAGCCGTCAGGTTCGAAGTAGGCGATCGAGCGCGGCGACGACGTCGGTTGCGCGCTGGCTCAAGGGGC
>CAZLRW010000079.1:0-17933 GCA_964561925.1 uncultured Flavobacteriaceae bacterium | reverse complement strand
GCGCCGCCACCATGAAGATGATCAACAGCACCAACATCACGTCCACGAAGGGCGTCACGTTGATCTGGCTGTTGTCGTCGTAGCGTTTGCCCCGCGACTTTCCGCCGACACTTCCCGCCATGGCGGATTAGCCCTCGTGCTCGCGGCTCACACGCACAAGCACTTCGCTCGCGAAGTTCTCCATCCGGGTCTGATAGGCCCCGATGCGACGCGCGAACATGTTGTAGAAGATCACCGCCGGGACGGCCGCAAAGAGGCCGATGCCGGTGGCGAACAGCGCTTCGGCAATACCGGGCGCCACGACCGCGAGGTTCGTGGTCTGCGTCTGGGCGATACCGATGAACGAGTTCATGATGCCCCAGACGGTACCGAACAGACCGACGAAGGCCGCGATTGAACCGACCGTCGCAAAGATGCCCATGCCGCCCGAGAGCTCTTCGCCCACTTCGGCCTGAACGATTCCCATGCGTTGCGAAACCCGGGAGGAGACATTCTTTTTGCCGGCAGCAAGTTCGTCGGCCGCCGCGATCAGCATGCGCGCGAGTGGATTGCTGCGGAAGTTCTTCGAGGCCGCCTTCGCCGCATCCTGCAACGAACCGGCGCTGCGGAACGCTTGAATGACGCGATTGCTGGTGCCGCCAAGACCGGAGAAGAAGAAAATCTTCGACAGCATGATCGCCCAGGTCAGAACCGACCAGAACATCAAGAGCACCATCACGACCTGAACGACGATCGATGCTTCAAGGAACATCGTGACCGGCGTGATTTCTTTCTTCGGCTCCTCGGCAGCCGCAGGCTCTTCGGCAGCAGGCGCCGGCGGCGGCACTGCTGCCGGGTCGGTCGCTTCGGGAAGGGGCAGACCGTCCGGTCCGATCGCCGGAGGCGGCGGCTCGCCGCCGGGTGCCGGCTGGGCCGCCGGTGTTTCAGCCGGTGCCGGCTGAGCAGGCTGTGCGGCCGGCTGCGCCCACGCGGTCGCAACCATCATGCTGATGCCAAGCATCAATCCCGCCGCCGCGGCAACGCGCGCGATCGTCATCCGATTACCCCTGTTGACTGTTACACGTCCCATAACCAACTGCCTTCTCGATCAGGGCCATTGCAGCCCAGCAAAGATCAGAACGCATCGGACCTGATCTTGGCGAGTCACTTGCCATAAGACACTTAACCCGGTCCGGCCCGTAACCCGAAGGGGCACTTGGACGGACAAAGCCATTTAAGAATTATGGAAGTTCCCGCTAAGACCTGACAAGGCCCACCTGCTTGATTCAGCAGGGCGGTCCTTCAGATCCGGCTGTCTGATAATCCCCCACTCGATACTTTCGCGTGCCCGGTCGTCCCGCGCACACCCCCAGGGAGAAGCTTATCTCAGACATTAAGACCACAATCAAACCGAAAAACTGACACACTCGGGCAGTAACCAAGCCGCAAACGGGCCGAATGCCTCGTTTTTTACTGGAAGCCCGCTTGGCACTTCACGCCTCGATCACGAGCCCGTCGTACGCAGGTTCCACCCCTGCGGGAAGCGTGCGTTTCAACGTCCGATAGTCCATGTCGATATGCATGTTCGTCAGATAGGCGCGACGCGGCTTCAACCGTTCGATCCAACTCAGCGTCTTCTCGAGATGCGCGTGTGTCGGATGCGGGCGGATGCGCAGCGCATCGACGATCCAGCAGTCGACACCTGCAAGCGCGGCGAATGCCGTGTCGTCAAGAGCGAAGACGTCGGGGGAGTAAGCGACCGCGCCGAAGCGGAACCCCTGGCTCGTGATCCCACCGTGGTCCTGATCGAACGCGAGTACGCGGATCGCCCCGCCCGCCCCCTCGATCGAAAACGTCCGGTACGGGCGCTCAATCAGGTGCGCTTCGAGCACCGCGGGATAGGCGCCCGCCCCTTTGAAGCAGTAGCAAAAACGATCCGTCAGTACGCGGAGCGTTTCGGCCGCGCCCCAAACATCGACGCGGCGCATCATGTTCTGAGCGATCATGCGCAGATCGTCGATGCCGTGACATTGGTCGGCGTGCTCGTGCGAGATCAAGACGGCATCGAGTCGGCTCACGCGCGCATCGATCAGCTGCTCGCGCATGTCGGGCGTCGTGTCGACGAGAAGCTGCGTCGCGCCGCGCTCGACCAGGATCGAACAGCGCCTGCGCCGGTTGCGCGGTTCCGCCGGGTCGCATGTTCCCCAATCGCCCTGCCCGTCCTTGCCGCCGATCCGCGGCACGCCGCCCGACGAACCGCAGCCCAGGATCGTGACCTTGAGCCCCGCGCTCATGACGGGCGTACGACTTTCGTGAACAAGCGGAAGAAATTGTCGCTCGACGCTTCGGCGAGTCGCTCGTAGGGCAGGTTCTTCAGCTGCGCGACCGTTTCGGCGGTGTGGCGCACGAACGCCGGTTCGTTGCGTTTTCCGCGATGGGGAACGGGCGCCAGATAGGGCGCGTCGGTTTCCACCAGCAGCCGGTCGAGCGGCACTTCCGCCGCGATCGCGCGGAGAGCCTCGGCCTTCTTGAACGTCACGATTCCCGACAGCGAGATCGACATACCGAGCGAAAGCGCCGTACGCGCCAGCTTCTCCGTCGACGAAAAGCAGTGAATCAACCCAGGAAACGCACCGCGCGCGTACTCGTCGGTCAAGATTTCGCAAAGGTCGTCGTCCGCATCGCGCGCATGCACGATCAGCGGCAAGCCGGTCTCGCGCGCGGCCGCGATGTGAGCGCGGAAGTTGCGGACTTGATCGGCCTTCGGGCTGTGCTCGTAATAATAGTCGAGCCCCGCCTCGCCGATCCCGACCACGCGCGGATGTTGCGCGTGCGCGATAAGCGCATCGGCTTCTTCGATCGGTTCGACCGCCGCTTCGTGCGGGTGGATACCGACCGAGCACCAAATGTCGTCGTAGCGTTCTGCGATCGCGCGTACGCGGTCGAACGTGGAGAGCCGCGTGCCGATGGTCAGCATCGTGCCGAC
This sequence comes from uncultured Flavobacteriaceae bacterium, assembly GCA_964561925.1. Classification (GTDB taxonomy): domain Bacteria; phylum Pseudomonadota; class Alphaproteobacteria; order Micropepsales; family Micropepsaceae; genus SZUA-430. The sequence goes on along the minus strand of CAZLRW010000079.1, from coordinate 14,968 downwards.
GCCCGCCAGCCGCGCGCGGCCGACCACGTCATCCAGCGCCGGGCCGAAGTCCGGAAAGTCGAGATGGCAGTGACTGTCGACGAGCATCGAGGCGGATTCCGCTTGGGCGAACGAGGGTGAATATGTTGCGGTAGCGGGCGGGATCAACCGCGAAGTTTGGCGGCCACCTCGATCGCGAGGAATGTGTTCAGCACCAATTGCTTCTTGTCGAGGTTCAGTTCGTCCGCGCGGGCCGCCTTGAAGCGCAGGTCTTCCCAAAGCTCCGGCCAGCGGTCCGCGGCCACCACTGTGCGCAGATGACGCATGAGCGGCTCCTCGCCCGGCACCGGCGACAGCGCGGCAACAGCCCCGCGAACCAGCCGTTCTTCGAACTGGGCGAGAAGCGCCACAAACAGTCCCAAGCCCCGTTCGGCCGGCGCACGCGCGACCTTCTCGGCCAGCGCAAAGAGGCGCGCGCCATTCGGACGCGGCAGGGACGACAGCAGCTCGACGATCTCGCGATAGATCTCAAGAGCGTTGACTTCGGCAAGTTGGATCGCGCGCCCGGGCGCACCTTCGGCGAGCGCGGCCAACAGCTCTCGCTCCGCCGGCACGGTTTGCGGCGCCAGCGCGGTGACTGCTTGCGTCATTGCGGCGGCATCCAACGGGCGAAGCGTCAGCATGCGGCAGCGCGAACGCGTGGTCGGCAACAATGCGCCCGGCACATGCGCGACGAGCAGCAGCAGTGCGCCGGAGGGCGGCTCTTCCAGGATCTTTAGAAGGGCATTTTGTGCCGAGCGGCTCATGTCGTCGGCCGCGTCGACGATCGCAACACGCGCGCCGCCATAAGACGAGTGACGGGCGAAGAAGCCGTGCAGCCGGCGCACCTCTTCGACCGGAAGTTCGACGCGAAAGCGCTTGCGCTCGACGTCCCAAGGCCGGCGCACCAGCAAGAGATCGGGATGCGACAACGCCGCGATCTGGCGTTGCACCGGATGCTCGGCGGCGACAGCGAGGTCGTCCGGGCACGCGGCCGCGCCGTGCGCGAGCAACGCGCGCGCGAAGCGCCACGCCAGCGTCGCTTTACCGACACCCTTCGGTCCAGCCACGATCCAAGCGTGGTGGAGCCGGCCTGAGCGGGCGGCTTGCGCAAGCGTTGCAGCGGCCGTGGCATGACCGAAGAGTTCGAGCCGCTCTCTCGGATGCGGTAGGTCGCCGGCCCGGTCGCTCTCGGGCAGCGCCTCGACGTCGGCCGTGCGGGCGCGGGCCATCAGACGAGACCCAGCCGCGTCTTGAGAGCGTTCAACACTTGCCCGTGCACGCGTTCGATCGACTGCGCCGCGTCGATGACGACGCAACGCTTCGGTGCGCGCTTCGCGATGTCGAGGAAGCCCTGCCGCAGGCGGCGATGGAACTCGAGACCTTTCAGTTCGAAGCGCGTTTCGGCATCGCGACGCGATGCGGCGCGCTTCAATCCCTCTTCGACGGCGATATCGAGGACGATCGTCAGATCAGGTTCGACGCCCGTCATCACCAAGCGATGCAGCTCTTCGATCGTGCGCCGCTCGACGCCGCCCGCGTAGGCTTGATAGGCCATCGTCGAGTCCGCGAAACGATCGCAGAGCACGTGGGCGCCGCGCTCCAGGGCGGGCGCGATCGTCTGACGCCAATGTTCGATGCGGGCGGCATAGAACAACAGCGTCTCGGCGGTAGGCGACCAGCGGTCGGCGCCACCGGTCACGAGCAGCGTGCGCACTTCCTCCGCGGACGGCGATCCGCCAGGTTCGCGCGTTTGCACGACATCCGCGCCGGACTGGCCCAGATAGCTTGCCAGCAGCTTGACCTGCGTCGACTTGCCGGTGCCCTCACCGCCCTCGAACGTAACGAACCGGCCGCGGCTCATTTCGTGGAGGCGTCGGCCGCCTTGTCTTCTTCAGGCAGTGTGATGTCTTCGCTCGCAGGCTTTGGCTCGGGGCTGCTCGAGAGCAATTCCTTGAGGCCTACTTTGATCTGCGTGAAGAGGCCGCCCGCTTCGACGTCGGCGCCCGCATGCACGGGTACTGTCGTCTCGGGTAGGCCCGGGGCGGTGATCGTGAGCTTGCCCAGTTCCTGTCCGCGCTGAATCGGCGGCACGACGGGTTCGAGATAGCTGAGCTTCACCTTCATGCCCGAGCGCGACGCGCGGCGCATGAGCATCGTCACCGGCTGGCGTACCGCAAGCGGCACGGCGCGGTGTTCGCCGGCCCAGACCTCCGCCTCGCCGACCACGTCGCCCGCCTTGAGCAGCGCATAGGTCTTGAACTCGCGGAAGCCGAGATCGAGGAGCCGCTTGGACTCTGCCGCGCGTTCGGCCTCGGACGACAGGCCGTTGACGACGAGGATCAGCCTACGTCCGTCCTGTTCGGCCGATGCGACCATTCCGTAGCCGGAGGCGGCCGTGTGGCCGGTCTTCAGTCCGTCGGCGCCGGGGTAGCTGCCCAGAAGCAGATTCCGGTTCGCTTGTTTGATGCCGTTCCAGGCGAACTCGCGCTCGGCAAAGAACCGGTAGTAATCGGGAAACTCGCGGATGATGTACGCCGCGAGCTTCGCAAGGTCGTGCGCGGTGACCTGCATCTCGGGATGCGGAAGACCGCTTGCGTTCTTGAACACCGAGCCCGTGAGGCCGACCTTCTTCGCCTCGGCGTTCATCAGCTCGGAGAACGCCTCTTCGCTGCCGGAGAAGTGTTCGGCGACGACGGTGCAGGCGTCGTTCCCGGACTGCACGATAATGCCGCGCAAGATGTCTTCGACCCGGATTTGCGAACCGATGCTGACGAACATCTTCGAGGACTCGTTCTTGCCCGCGACCGACAAGCGCCAGGCGCGCTCGCTGACGGTGAACGTGTCGTCGAGTTTGAGTTCGCCGTGTTTCAGCTTCTCGAACAGGATGGCGACCGTCATCAACTTCGCCATCGAGGCCGGCGCCATCGGCCGGTCGCCGTCCTTCGAGAATAGGACCGCGCCCGTCTCGAAATCCATCAGCAGCGCGAACGGCGCGTTGGTTTGAAGCTGCGTCGCCGGATCAAGCTCCGGCTGAGCCCGTGCCGGGATAAGGGCGAACAATGCAAAGAAGGCAAGCAGAGCTGCGTAACGCATATCGATCCTACTCGACGACGATTCTGGCGCCGTTTTGGCCCTTGGCGATGACGTTGTCCAACATGGCGTCGGCCTCTTCCACACGCGCGAAGGGGCCGAAGCGCACGCGGTAGTGCGGCCGGCCGCCGACCGCCGCCAGCGTGACCTGCGCCCGGCCGACATAGAGCATGCGTTCGGCCAGACGGTCGGCGTTCGCGCGCGACAGGAACGAGCCCACTTGCACCCAAAGGCGCGTGCTGGCCGGCACGGCCACCGTCGTGACGACGCCGTCGGGCTCGATGCTGTCTGCGGCCGCCGCCGTTGCGCGTGGCGCTGCCGTGGGGAGCGCCGCGGTCTGCCGGGGCGGCGCGGCCGAGGCACCGGCCGGCGGTGCAAGCTCCGTGCTCGCGACACTCGAAACCGGCGCGGCTCTCACATCGCTTGGGCGCGTCGAAACGATGTCGCCGTCCTCGGACGGCGGTGCGGCGCCCACCTCGGCTCGGCCCTCGAATTGGACGCGCACGCGCGCGGTGCCTCTGTCCTGGAAACCCAGCAGCGTTGCCGCGCGGCGCGATACGTCGATGATGCGTCCGCGTGCGTAGGGGCCGCGGTCGTTGACGCGCAAGCGGAGCGATCGGCCATTCTCCAAGTTGGTCACCCGCACGACCGTCGGCATCGGCAGCGTGCGGTGCGCGGCGGTCAGCGCATCCATGTCGTAGCGCTCACCGTTCGCCGTCGCCTTGCCGTGGAAATCCGAACCGTACCAGGACGCGATCCCGGTCTCGTCGTAGAACGGGTCTTCCTTCGGGTAGTACCAGACGCCCGCGATCTGATAGGGCGTGCCCACCTTATATGCCCCGCTGCCGTGACGCGCCTTGTCGACGGCGCAGCCCGCGAGGACGGCAAGTGCGCAAAGCCCGAGCACGACGCGAAGCGCAAACGCGAACCGCATAGGACCTATCCGACGTTGAAAAAGCCCGCGGAACGACTCCGCCCGCACAGCGGCGCTAACCTGCGCGAGGCACCCCCTCGCGCGCAAGGGCCGACACCCACGACCTGCGCGTTCAGGCCCGAGCGCTTCTCGCCCGGCTGTTGTGCCGCTATGAAGGGAGCACGCGAAACTGGAGGAATTTCGGCATGGCCTACAGACCTTTCGACTTGACCGGAAAAGTGGCGCTCGTCACAGGCGGTAACGGCGGCATCGGGCTCGGCATGGCCGAAGCCATGGCCGCGGCCGGTGCTTCGGTCGTGATTTGGGGCACGAACGAAGCCAAGAACGAGGCAGCACTGAGCACGCTCAAGGCCCATGGCGGCAAGGTCGCCGCTGCAAAGGTCGACGTCGCGAGCGAACAGCAGGTCGTCGCGGCAATGAAGTTGGCGGTGGACGAGATGGGCCGCATCGACACCGTGATCGCCAATGCCGGGATCGGCTCCCCTGCCCGCTCGTTCCTCGACATCACGGCGGAGCAGTACCGCAAGGTGCTTTCCGTGAACGAGGACGGCGTATTTTTCACGCTGCGCGAAGCTGCGCGCCACATGCGCGAGCGTGCGTCGAAGGGCGACCCCGGCGGCTCGCTGATCGGGGTTGCGAGCCTCGCTGCGATCGAGGGGGCGGCCCGCAATCAGCACTACGCCGCAACGAAGGGCGCCGTGATCTCGATGATGCGGGCGATTGCCGTCGAGTTCGCGCGCGACGGCGTGCGCGCGAACGCTGTGCTGCCGGGTTGGATCGCAACCGACATGACGGCCGGCGCACAGGCGTCGCCCGCGTTTACGGAGAAGGTGATCCCGCGGGTGCCGGCGCGGCGCTGGGGCGAACCCAAAGACTTCGGCGGGATTGCGGTCTATCTCGCGAGCGACGCGTCGGCCTATCACTCCGGCGACACGTTCGTAATCGACGGCGGCTACGCGATCTTCTGATCGCGTCCTTTGACGGCCGCGAACGTGTCGGCGACCGACTTCAAAAGGTCCTGCCGATCGCGGCCGGGGTTCAGCGCTTCGAGCAGCGCGGTTGCGATCTCGTCGATCTTGCCCAGGTGGCCGACAGGGTTGTCGCGCGCGGACTCAATTTCCGCGATCAGCGCGGGAAGCTGTGCGGCGACGGTTTCTGCAGCCGCGTGGCCCAAGACCCGTGTTCCTAGGTCCTTGGCCATGGCTTCCATGCCGGCGAGTTCGGCGGCCACGGCGCCGCCCGTCTTCAACGCCTCGCGCGCGCCCTGTGCAAGATAGGCGATCTGGAACGCGTCGGCGCGTGCTCGATGGTGGTTCACTTTCATCGATGCCGCGTCGATCAGCTTCGGTAAGCCGTCGATCCAGCGCTGCGGCGCCTCGCGCAGTCTGTCGCGCAACGTGTTCGGCACGTCGAACAGGTTGTCCGTCGTCTTGCCCCCCCGAACCTTGCGGCGGTCGGGACCGATGTAATCGTGCGTGACGACGAACGGCTTGCGCTGCTCAGCGTGGGTACGCAACCGCGCGGCCAGAAGGTCGACGGAGAATGGGCGCGTGATCAGGTCGTCGGCGCCGCAATTCAGCGCCTCGTGCACCAGACCGCCTTCGAGCCGCCAGGTCATCAAGATCACGTGCAGGAACGGGTTCGGACCGGCGCAGGGTTCGCGCAGCGCGCGGACCGCCGCGCAGGATTTCGCCGCATCTTCGGTCACGTCCGCGATCAAAAGGTCGAACCTGCGGGTACGCAATAGTGCCTTCAGCTCGTCGTAAGAGGACGTCGCGGCAAGTTTCGTGATGCCCGTCATACGCAATGAGGTGGCTGCCAGTGCCCGATTTGCGGGCACCGGATCAAAGAGGAGCACGTCCGCGCCCTCGAGGGACAACCGGGCGGTTTGAAGGTCGACAGCCGACATACCTGCCAGCTTAGGCAGCATTTATTAATGCAGCGTCGATGATCGCGAGGAAGTCGGTCGCCTTCAGACTTGCGCCGCCGACCAGAACGCCGTCGACGCCCTTCGTACTTAATATCTCCTTAGCGTTCGAGGGCTTGACCGAGCCGCCGTACAGCAGACGCACCTGGCGGCCCTTCGCGCCCAGGCGAGCTTCCATCCGTGTACGGATGAACGCGTGCGCGGCCTCGATGTCGGCGGCCGAGGCGGTCTTTCCCGTTCCGATCGCCCAGATCGGCTCGTAGGCCACCGCCGTGTTTGCGGGCAGAGATTCGAGCGGCACGCTGCCGTCGATCTGGCCGGCGAGCACGGCTTCCATGCGTCCGGCGGCGCGTTCCGCATCGCTTTCGCCGATGCAGATGATGACCGAAAGGCCAGCACGCCAGCCGGCGGCAGTCTGGGCGGCGACAAGCGCGCTCGATTCTCTATGGTCGGTTCGGCGTTCGGAATGGCCGGCGATCACGTAGCTGGCGCCTGCGTCCTTCAGCATCTCCGCGCTGATGTCGCCGGTGTGCGCGCCCGTCGCGGCGGTGTGACAGGCCTGGCCACCTAACTGGACCGGTCCGCCTTCGATTGCAGCCAGAAGCGACCGCAGCAGCGTCGCCGGTGGACAGACCAGCACTTCCGGCACGCGCGCCCTGCCCTTTAGCGCCCGCGTCAACGCTTCGACCTCCGCGCGCTGGGCGATGAGCCCGTTCATCTTCCAATTCCCGGCGATCAGTTGGGGCATGTTCACGGCTGTGGTTCCGTTCGATCAAATTGACGCAGGCGCGCCACGAAAGCCGCGCCCGGCTGTGCCCGTCAAGCGCGAGGGCGGCCTTGCCCCCCCAAAATCGCACCCCTAATATCCGCGCCGCTTTGCGGACGGCCCTCTTGTTTCGGCCCTTCGCGTTTCATCACCAAACTCGGTCTCGACGTCCAATGCTCGAAACAATGCGCAAGGCCTCCAAGGGATGGCTGGCGGGTATACTGATTCTCTTGCTCGTGGCGAGCTTCGGATTTTGGGGCGTCCAGGACATGCTGAACCTGAACCCGACGCCGCGCATCGCCCAGGTCGGCGATCGGCTGGTGACGCCGGAAGAGTTCCAGAACGAATTCTCCCGCTTCCTGCGCGAGATGGAGCGCCAGTCGCAGACGACGTTGTCCTCCGCCCAGGCCAAGGCGCTCAACCTGGACCGCGAGGCGTTGGATCGCATGACGACGAAGCTCGCGATCCTGGAGAAGGCCAAAGCGACCGGGCTCGACATCTCGCAGGCCCAGCTCATTGAGGCGATCCGCGCCATTCCGGGGCTCGCGGGCAGCGACGGCGGCGTCAACATGGCGGTTCTGCAGCAGGTGCTGAGCACCGCGGGGCTTAGCCAGGCGCAGTTTATGGAACTGATCAAGGGCGACATCCTGCGCGAGCAGATGATCCGCACGCTGCTGGTCGGCGTCGCGATGCCCGCGGGGCTCGACGCGGCGCTGAACCGCTACCGCCTCGAGCGGCGTGTCATCGAGTACGTGCAGATCGACCCGTCGCGCGCCGGGGATATCAAGGATCCGGACGACGCGGGCTTGCGCAAATTCTATGCCGATAACGCCGGCACGCGATACTCGAGCCCGGAGCTGCGGACGTTCGCGGCGATGGTCGTGAGCGCCAAGTCGATCGAAGCGCAAATTGCGGTCAAGGAAGACGAGATCAAGCGCATCTACGATTCCCGCCGCCGCAGATACGAGACGCCCGAGAAGCGCGTGCTGGAGCAGATCCGCTTCAAGAGCGAGGCCGCTGCACGCGCCGGTAAGGCGAAGCTCGACGCCGGCACGCCGTTCGAAGAGGTCGCCAAGGCCGAAGGCTTCAAGCCCGAAGACATCAAGCTCGGCGAAGTCTCCAAAACCGACACGACGATCCCCGCCGTCGCCTTCACGCTTCCGCTTAACCAGGTGAGCGAGCCGGTGAAGGGCGCATTCGGGTGGGTCGTCCTGCGCGCGCTCTCGGTCACGCCGGGCAGCGTCAAGACGCTGGAAGAGGTGCGCGAGGAAATCGTCAGGGAGATCGTCGAACGCGAAGCCCGGGACAAGCTCTTCGAAGTCACCCAGGACTTCGAGAACGACCGCGGCCAAGGCATGTCGCTGGAAGATGCGGCGAAGAAGCACAACTTGCCGATCGTGACCGCGACCGTCGATCAGCGCGGCAACGACGCCGAGGGCAAGCCTGCCGAAGGCCTTTCTGCTGCCCTGCTGCAAGCCGCGTTCGACGCGGAGCGCGGATACGAGTCCGACTTGACCGAGAGCGAGGACGGCTACTTCGAATTCCGTCTGGACGATGTCAAACCCGCAGCCAAGAAGCCGTTCGAGGCGATCCGCGCACAGGTGCTCGAGGATTGGCGCGCGGCCGAACTCGAGACGCGGCTGAAAAAGCTTGCCGACGAGCTCGTGAAGAAAGGCAACACGGGGACGGCGATGTCCTCGATCGCCTCATCGCTGGGTGTCGCCGCGCTCAAGAGCGAGCCGCTCTCGCGCTACGGCGACAATTCGGTGTTTGCGACCGCCACCGTCTCCGCCGCGCACGAGGCCAAGGTTGGCGCCTTCTTCTCGGGGCCGGTCACCGGCGGCAAAAGCCTGGTCGTCGCGCGCCTCGCCGAGGTGCAATACGTGCCCGAGCCGCCGGAATCGCCCGCGCGCTCGATGTACTCGGCCCGCCTGCGCGAGGCATTCGCGGGCGACCTTGGCGAACAATTCGCCACCAGCGTGCGCGAGGAGATCGGCGTCACCGTGGACGAGACGCGCTTCCAGGCGTTCCACACCGGCGAATGACGGAGCTCTCGCCGTCCTTCGCCGACTTCCGCTCGCGCTATGACGCGGGAGCGCCGCAGATCGTGGCGCGCTCGCTGGTCGCGGATTTGGACACGCCCGTATCGGCGTGGTTGAAGCTCGGCGCCGCCGATCCCTACTCCTTCTTGCTCGAAAGCGTGCAGGGCGGCGAGACGCGGGGGCGATACTCGATCATCGGCCTCAAGCCCGACATCGTCTGGCGCTGTCGCGGGGCGAAGGCGGAAGCGAACCGTCGCGCCGACACGACGCCGGACGCGTTCGCGGCCGAAGCTCTGGCGCCGCTCGCCTCGCTGCGCGCGCTGATCGCCGAGACGCGGATGGAGCTGCCCGCGCATTTGCCGCCGATGGCCTCGGGCCTGTTTGGCTATCTCGGCCACGACATGGTGCGGCTGATGGAGCGCCTGCCGGCGGACAAACCCGATCCGCTCGGCCTGCCCGACGCGCAGCTCGTACGGCCGACGGTGATCGCGATCTTCGACGCGGTCAAAGCCGACGTGACGATCGCGACACCCGTCTTCGCGAAGCCCGGCATCGCGGCGCGCGCGGCCTATGACGCCGCTGAGGAACGGCTTTCGGCCGTGGCGGTCGCGTTCGCGCGCAACCGCGTGCCGGACGAGGCGCTGGCCGGCGCGCCGTTCGAACGCGTCGAGCCGCAGTCGAATACGACGCACACGGAGTATCTCGAGATTGTCGCGCGAGCGAAGGAATACATCGCCGCCGGCGACATTTTTCAGGTCGTTCCCAGCCAGCGCTTTCGCCGGCCGTTCAAGCTGCCGCCGTTTCAGCTCTACCGGGCGCTGCGCCGGCTGAATCCTTCGCCGTTCCTGTTCTTCCTGAACTATCCGGGGTTCTCCGTCGTCGGATCGAGCCCGGAAATCCTGGTTCGCCTGCGCGAAGGCGTGGTCACGATCCGCCCGATCGCAGGCACGATACGCCGCGGCGCAACGGCCGCGGAGGACCAGGCGCTCGCCGACAAGCTGCTCGCCGATCCGAAGGAGCGGGCCGAGCATCTGATGCTGCTCGACCTCGGCCGCAACGACGTGGGCCGGGTGGCCGCGACAGGCACCGTGACGGTCACCGAACAGTTCGTCATCGAGAAATACAGCCACGTCCAGCACATCGTCTCGAACGTCGAAGGGCGCATCCGGCCCGAGAAGGACGCGGTCGACGCGCTGATCGCGGGTTTCCCTGCCGGCACGACCAGCGGGGCGCCGAAGATCCGCGCGCTTGAGATCATCGACGAACTGGAGAAGGAGAAGCGCGGCGTCTACGGCGGGACCGTCGGCTATTTCTCCGCCAACGGCTCGATGGACACGTGCATCGCGCTGCGCACCGCGGTCGTGAAGGACGGCGTGATGTACGTGCAGGCCGGCGGCGGCGTCGTCGCCGACAGCGACCCGGAGGCCGAGTTCATGGAGACGGTCTACAAGTCGGCCGCCCTCTTCCGCGCCGCCGAAGAAGCTCAGCGCTTCGAAGGCAAAGTGAACCGGTAAGCCCCTCCCGAATTCCGTCGGTCCGGCACGATTGCACCGCCCGGTGCCGGTCACACCCGCTCGATGATGATCGCCGGCGCCATGCCGCCGGCGGCGCACATGGTGACGAGGCCCCGCTTCAGCCCGCGCCGCTCGAGTTCGTCGACCATCGTGCCGATCAAGATGGAGCCCGTGGCACCGATCGGATGACCCAGCGCCATCGCCCCGCCGTTCACGTTGACCTTTGCCCGATCGAGGTTCAGGTCGCGGATGAATTTCTCGGCGACGACCGCGAACGCCTCGTTGATCTCGAAAAGGTCGATGTCGCCGACCGTCAGCCCCGCCTTCGCCAGCACCTTGCGCGCGGCCGGCACCGGCGCGTTCAGCATCAGGGTCGGACTGTCGCCCATGTTCGCCATCGCGACGACGCGCGCGCGCGGCTTCAACCCGTGCTTCTTCGCGTAAGCCTCGGACGTAAGCAGCAACGCCGCCGCGCCGTCGACGACACCTGACGAGTTGCCCGCGTGGTGCACGTGCTTGATCTTCAAGTCCGGATAGACCTGGCGCACGAGACCGCCCAATGTCGTGCCGGCCTTGTCGAACGGAAACTCGGCCATCGCCTCGAACGCGGGCTTCAGTTGTGACAGACCCTCGAGCGTCGTTTGCGGGCGCGGAAACTCCTCGTGGTCGAGCGCCAGTGTGCCGTCCTCCTTGTGGACCGGCACGACGCTCTTCTTGAAGTGCCCGCCCTTGATCGCGGCGTCCGCGCGCTGCTGGCTGACCAGCGCCAACTCGTCCAGCGCTTGGCGCGGAATATTCTCAAGCGTCGCGATCGCATCCGCGCACACACCCTGGTGCGTTTGCGGATGACGCGCGCGCAGGCGCATGTTGCCCGCATCCATCAGCGTGACCTCGCCGTTCGGATCGCGCAACGAACTCGTGTAGGACATCATCTCGGTCCCGCCCGCGATGACGACATCTTCCATCCCCGTCATGATCGAGGCGGCCGCGATGTTCACGCTCGTGATGCCCGAGCCGCAGAAGCGATCGAGCGTCATACCCGACGCCTTCACCGAATAGCCGGCGTCGAGCGCCGCCATTCGCCCCATATCCATCGCCTGCTTCCCGCGCTGCGTCGACGTCCCCCAGATGATGTCGTCGACATGTTCGGTGTTCAGATCGTTGCGCTTTGCAATCGCCTTGAGCACGGTCGCGGCGAGCTGTTGCGGGTGAATCTCGGCAAGCGCGCCCTTGCCGATCTTCCCGATCCCGCGGGGCGTACGCACCGCGTCAACGATGAATGCTTCGCCCATGGCTTCAACTCCTATGAATGTCACTTCACCAGTTGTATCCGGTTTAGCAGCATCCGGGCAAACCCAAGTGGGGCTTTTGATGCATGATCGGACGAATCCGTAGCGCCAACCCGCGTAGTGCTCGCTCGGGTATGTCCGGCTCCCTCAACTCCCGGATCCCTTGTGACGGTGCGCAAGCCCGGCGCGATGTCCACCCGCACCGACCGCGCTATCGTAGTCTTCGCCAAACGCCTGATAGCTTTCGACGAGGAACTCAAATATCTATGCAAGATCGTTTCGGACGTCGGTTGCGCGCTCCAGCGCGTAATTCATCTCTTCTTCTTCCGGACGGCCGCGATCATTTGTTCGGTCTGCTTGCGTCTATGCTGACCGCGCCTGCGCTTCTCTCGATCAGCGCACGAAGGGCCGCCGTATCGGCCTCATCCGCTTCGCGCCGCGCGCGCAACAGTTCGAGCCCGTGCTGCAACACGGCGCTTAGGCTGGCGTAGCGACCTTGCTCCACGAGTTTGCGCGCGAAAGCTTCCTGGAGTCGGCTAGAGAGATCGAGGTTTTCGCGGTCATGCCGATTTGCCCCCGTTACGTTGGCACTACTAAGTGGCAATCGCAGGTCTATGATGAGGAGGGGTCGCTCTGATTTCCTCTCGCTCCGCCAAGCGGCCGGCTACGGCGACCACGCTTCACGCAATCGCGTGGCCTCTCGCCCTGCGGTAGCGCTCCACGATCTCGAGCGCCGAGCGCGTGGGCGGGGGCAAGTCGGCGGTGGTGGTGCCAAGCGGCGTCGCGCGATTTCCCCAGCGCACAAGATGCGCGCAGAACGTCAAACCGCCGCCGAAGGCCGGCATCAGCAGCAGCGCGCCGGGTTTCACGCGGCCGTCTTCGAGCGCTTCGCACAGCGCCACGGGCACGGTTGCCGCCGACATGTTGCCGTAGCGTTCGACGCTGACATAGACGCGCTCCATCGGCACGCCCGACTTCTTTGCGACCGCCTCGATGATGCGCAAATTCGCCTGGTGCGGCACGCAGATGTCGACGTCGGCTGCGGTCTTGCCCGCGCGTTTCAGCACGTCGTCGCTAGCCATGCTCATGCCGCCGACGGCCTTCTTGAAGATCTCCTGTCCCTCGAATTGCCATTCGGTCACGCCGATCAAGCGGTCGGCATGCACGTAGTTTCCGCCCATGCCGTGGATCTGCAGGATCGCGCGCGACTCGCCATAGCAACCGAGTCGCTCCATCAGCACGCCTTCGTCGTTGTCGGTCGCCTGCACCACGACGGCGGCGCAGCCGTCGCCGAACAGCACCGCGACATTCCGATCGTCCCAGTTCATGAACGGCGTGATGAGTTCGCCGCCGATAACGAGCGCCGTCTTGATCGCGCCGGTCTTGACCATCGCCGAGGCGGTCGAGAGCCCATAGAGAAAACTCGTGCAGGCCGTGTTCACGTCCATCGCGCCACAGCCTTCGGCGCCGGGAATGCGGCGCTGCACGCCGGACGCCTGGTTCGGGCACTGCTCGTCATGGGTCGTCGTGCCCATGACGATGAGGTCGAGGTCCTTGCCCTCGATCCCCGCGCACGCGAGCGCGCGTTTCGCCGCGACCTCCGCCATATCCGTCAGCGAACAATGCGAAACGCGGCGCGTCTTGATGCCGGTGCGCGTCGTGATCCATTCGTCGGAGGTATCGAGGAACGTCGCGATATCTTGGTTCGAGAGAACCAGCGGGGGCATGCATTTCCCCCACCCCGTGATGCCCGCATTCGGCATAGCGCTTCCTCACTTCCTTTGGCCCGCAAAGCCGAGCGGCTGGCCCAAGGGCGCGACTCCAGTACGATCAGAACCGTAGCACCGGCATGGGGGCCAGCCTAGGTCGTCAAGGAAACGCCGCAACGTTAATGAGCGACCGGGGCCCGCGCTCCAACAATAGAAAGGGCCGGCCTCATACGCATGAGGCCAGCCCCAGGGGATTGCCAAAAAGGTCAGCGCTTACGCCGCCTGATAGCCCAGCACGGCCTTCACTTCGAGGAACTCCTTGAAGCCGTGCTCGCCCCATTCGCGGCCGGTGCCCGATTGCTTGTAGCCGCCGAACGGTGCGTTGAAGTCGGGGCCGGCGCCGTTCAGGTGCACGTTGCCTGTGCGAAGACGCGCGGCGACTTTGCGCGCGTGCTCAACCGAGCCCGATTGCACATAGCCCGACAGGCCGTACGGCGTGTCGTTGGCTTGGGCGATGGCCTGCTCTTCCGTATCGTAGGGCAGGATCGAAAGCACAGGCCCGAAGATCTCCTCCCGCGCGATCGTCATGTCGTTCGTCACGTTCGCGAACACCGTCGGACGCACGAAGTACCCGCGGTTCAAACCCTCCGGCCGGCCGAGACCGCCGGTGACGAGCGTCGCGCCCTCGTCGATCCCTTTCTTGATCAGGCCCTGGATCTTGTTGAACTGCGCTTCGCTGACGACCGGGCCCATCACCATGCCGTCGGAGAACGGATCGGCGACCTTGACCGATTCAGCCGTGGCCTTGGCGATTGCGATCGCTTCGTCTTGCTTCTTGCGCGGCACGAACATGCGCGTCGGCGCGTTGCACGATTGGCCGGAGTTGCCGAAGCAGCCGATGACGCCGCCGCTGACCGCCTTCTTGAGGTCGGCGTCTTCGAGGATGATGTTCGCCGACTTGCCGCCGAGCTCCTGCGTCACGCGCTTGACCGTATCGGCGGAGGCCTTCGCGACCGCGACGCCCGCGCGCGTCGAACCCGTGAACGACATCATGTCGATGCCGGGATGAGACGACATCGCCTCGCCCACCGTCGGCCCGTCGCCGTTGACGAGGTTGAAGACGCCCGCAGGCACGCCCGCTTCGTGGAACACATCGGCGATCAGCATCGCGTTCAGCGGCGCCACCTCCGACGGCTTCAGAACCATCGTGCAGCCCGCGGCGAGCGCGGGTGCGGCCTTACACATGATCTGGTTCACCGGCCAGTTCCACGGCGTGATCATGCCGACGACGCCGACGGGCTCATGGATGATGCCGGTCGAACCCTGCACCTTCGTGAATTCGAACTCCTTCAGGATCTTGATCGTCTGGTTCAAGTGCGCGACGCCGGTCGCGGCCTGCGCGGCCTTCGACAACCACAGCGGCGCGCCCATCTCGAGCGAGATCGTCTCGACGAACTCGCCGTAGCGCCGCTGATAGACCTCGAGAATCTTCTGCAGCAGCGCGAGCCGCTCTTCCTTCGTCGTCTGCGAGAACGTCTCGAACGCACGCCGCGCGGCCTTCACGGCCTTGTCGACGTCCGCCTTGGAGCCCAGGCTGATCTGCCCGATCGGCTCTTCCGTTGCCGGATTGATGACGTCGAGCGTCTTCGGCGAAACGGGATCGACCCATTTGCCGT
>CAZLRW010000078.1:0-18050 GCA_964561925.1 uncultured Flavobacteriaceae bacterium | reverse complement strand
GCGGGCGGTGATCGTCTTGCCCCAGTTCTCGCGTGTGTGGTTCCGGATCGCGCGCCAGAACGCTTCTTCGCCGAGGTCGCGGCGCAGCGTGTCGAGGAAGACGACCGACTTCGCGTAGGCCATGGCGCGTTTGAATTTGAGCGAGGGGTATTGGCCTTGCCAACTCAGCGGCACGTCGAAGCCTTGGTCCTTCGCCGCCGACCAGCGCTTGTGCGCGAGCGCGAGTTCGCGGTCGTAGGCGGGCCGGCCCCAACGCTCTTCCTTGTAGGCGGCGGTCATGAAGACGGCGAAGCCTTCATTCAGCCAGAGTTCGGACCAGTCCGCGCAGGTGATCGCGTTGCCCCACCATTGGTGCGCGAGTTCGTGGGCGACGACCCAGTCCTCCTGCGGGTCGGCGAGGATGGGTTCGATCTCGGCCGTGCCGATCGTGGCGTGGGCGGCCGCTTCTTGCGCAGCGCTGCCTTTGACGAGGACCTGCGTGTAGGCGGGTTCGCGGAACGGAACGCCCGACTTGCGTTCGAAGAATTCGAGCATCCGGCGCGTGTCGGCGAACATGGTTCGCACGCGCTCTGCCGGCGTGTCCGCCGCGAGGACGGACAGGCGCGGTGTGCCGGCGTCGAGCAGGATGCGATCGAAGCGGCCCGCAGCAAAGCCGAAGAGATAAGCGGACGTCGGGCGCCGTTCGCGCCAGCGGCGGCGTTCCAACCCTGTCCCCGCATCTGTGGCGGCGCGCTCGCGGCCTGGGGCGACGGCTTCCATGCCTTTGGGCAGCGTCAGTTCGAAATCGAGCGTCGCCTTGTC
Organism: uncultured Flavobacteriaceae bacterium; assembly: GCA_964561925.1. Taxonomy (GTDB): domain Bacteria; phylum Pseudomonadota; class Alphaproteobacteria; order Micropepsales; family Micropepsaceae; genus SZUA-430. Next base: position 17,249 of record CAZLRW010000078.1, on the reverse strand, counting down.
GCCCGGGCGGTCGAGGTCGCAGACCATGTAGTCGCAGGTGAAGTAGGTCGCGACGACACGCTCGCCGTCGAAGGTCAGGCCTTTGGGCGCAGGACCCTCGAACGAGAGCACGAGGCGGCCTTTCCGGCCGCGGCGCATCGGTTTCGGCAGGCGAATGAGAAGGCGGCCGTTTGCGACCGATGTCTCCGCCATCTCTTCGCCGTCGAGAGAGGCGGTGACGGCAAGCGCGTTCGCCGTGAACGACAGTTCGGTCAGACCGTCGATGAGACTGACGAAGTGCACCTCCTCAGTGCCGCGCACGCGGGCGGTCGCGAAATCCGGCGCGAGGCGGACTTCGTAGTGGCGAAGGTCGAACGTGTCGGCGGCGTGCGCGATGTCGACGGCCAATGCGAGGGTCAGGAGCGGAAGAAATCTCATGCGCGCATCTGGACGGTCTTGGGCCCGGCCTCGTCAAGCGCATCAACACAGCAGGCTGACCAGTTCACCCAGATCAGCAATAGGCCGGTTCCGGGGGCACGATACCCGTCGGCGTTGTGATGTGGATCATCGCAGGAGGCGCCACGGCTATCGGCTTGGCCGTCGAGACCATAGTTTTGACGCGCCGGCATCTTCGGCTCACGCGTCGCGCAAACGCCGAGAAACGCTAAGCAGCACGTTGGGGCGCTTGGCACGGGCGCTGGGCGGACAACGTCCGGAATTGGACCAGTCTAAGGCTCCGTCAGCGGTGGCAAACGACAGATTGCCCTTCGCATCGGTTCCTCGTCGCCGTTGAAGCCGTCGATTGCGGCTTGGAGCAATGCGTTCGGATCGATTTTGGATAGGTCGCGCGGATAACCCGCGAACGCAAGCAAGATGCCAAGGAAGGCGTGTTGCGTTCGTCCGTAGCCTTCGCGGAACGGGTGGATCGCGTTCAACTCGATCATGAAGTGTGCGATGCCGGCCACCGCCGCAACAAAGTCGCGATTGATTCGTACATGCTTACTCGGCGGCGGCGGCGAGGGCGCGTGCTTTCAGGTACTCAATGCACTGCTGATGCGACCAGCGCTCGCGGTCGAACATCGCGAAGATCTCCTCATCTTCGTCGTCGAACGAAATGCCTTCGACGGCCGCAATAGCCTTAAACTCGGCAAGCCGCCGTTGGGCCGCCGCCAGTTCTTGGTCATTGAGTTTGGTGCGATCCGTCATATCACGAATCCGCTCTTGGTAAGCTCGGCAGCGGGGCGACGGGGATGCCTTCTTCGACGAGGTCGCGGGCGTCGGCGAGGCTCGCTTCGCCGTAGATCTGGCGTTCCTTCGCGTCGCCGTAGTGGATCGCGCGGGCCTCGTCGGGGAATTTTTCGCCGACATACTCGGCGTTCTTTTCGACGTGGCTGCGGACTTGCGTCACCCACTCGCGCATCGTCTTCGCCTTCGCGGCGGCTTCGGCGAGTTCGCCCTTCTTGGAGACGGCGGGGGCCATCGGCGCCTTCTTCACCTGCTTCGAGTTGCAGGTCGGGCACGCCAGCAGCCCCTTCTTGGCCTGCGTGTCGTAGGCCGCGCTGTCGCGAAACCAGCCTTCAAAGCTGTGGCTCTTCTTGCAGACGAGTTGGTATCGGATCATGACGCAGGAACCAGATTGCCCGGCATTTTAGCAGCCGGGCGGTTGGACTGCCACCTATGCGAACCCGGCCGGGTTAAGGAAGTATGAACGGGATTTCGGCCTGACAAGATCGTCGGATGCGTCAGGTGACGGGCTTGCGGCTGCGATAGTCCGGCGTATCCCAGGCTGCGGCCGTCATCACCTCATCGATGAGGCAGGCGGCATCGAACACATCCGTGTGGCGTGTGTAGAGCGGCGCGAAGCCGAAGCGGACGATATCGGGTTCGCGGAAGTCGCCGATGAGGCCGCGACCGATCAACGCCTGCATGATCGCATAGCCTTGGGCGTGGGCGAGCGAGACTTGCGCGCCGCGGTCTTTCGCCCTGCGCGGGCTTGCGAGCGCGAAACCGTGACGCGTCAGCCGTTCGTCCGTCAGCGCGACAAACAGCGAAGTCAGACTCTCGCACTTCGCGCGCACGTCACGCATGTCGAGGCCCTCGACCGCATCGAGTGCCGCTTCAAGGGCGACGAGCGAGAGGATCGGCGGCGTGCCGCTCAGAAGCTTGTCCATGCCTTGCGCGGGCGCGAAGTCGTCGGCGAAGGCGAAGGGGTCGGCGTGGCCGAGCCAGCCGGTCAGCGGATTGCGGAAGGCCTCCTGGTGGCGCTTGGCAACGAACGCATAGGCGGGCGCACCGGGGCCGCCGTTCAGATATTTGTAACCGCAGCCGACCGCGAAATCGGCGCCGGCCGCGCTCAGGCCGATCGGCATGTTGCCGGCGGTGTGCGAGAGATCCCAGACGATCAGTGCGCCCTTGGCGTGAGCCGCCTTGGTGATTGCGGTCAGATCGTGCAGCTGGCCGGACTTGTAGTTCGCATGCGTCAGCATGACGACGGCGGTGTCGAGGGCGATCGCGTCCGTCAACCGTTCGGTTGGGACGCGCACGAAGCGCTTGCCCGTGAGCTCGGCGGCGCTTGCGGCGATGTAGGCGTCGGTCGGGAAGTCGCCTTCGGCGCCCAAGATCGAGGTGCGGCCAGGGCGCAGGCGCAGGGCGGCGATCAGCACTTTGTAGAGATCGACCGAGGTGGAGTCGGCGACGATCACTTCGTCGTCCGCCGCACCGATGAGGCGGGCGATCTTGGCGCCAATACGTTGTGGGGCGCGGTACCAGCCCGCCTCGTTCCAAGAGCGGATGAGGCCCCTGCCCCATTCCTTCTCCACCGCTTCGCGCACGCGCGCGGCGACGGTCTTCGGCAGCGCGCCCAGCGAGTTGCCGTCGAGATAGAGCGTGCCTTCGGGCAGATCGAAGCGCTCGCGGGCGTGGGCGATCGCGTCGCGCGCGTCGAGTGCCGCGCAGTCTTCGCGCGCGATCACGGCCCGGCGTAGGGGCGGTCGTGGGTGAGTGCGGGAACGCGCCCGCGCGCCTCCGTCACCTTCGCGGGATCGATGTCGGCGACGACGATGCCCGGATCCTCGGCGCCTTCGGCAATGACCGCGCCCCAGGGGTCGACGATCAGGCTATGGCCGAACGTGCGCCGGCCGTTCTCGTGCACGCCGCCTTGGGCGGGGGCAATCACGTAGCAGCCGGTTTCGATCGCGCGCGCCCGCTGCAGCACGTGCCAATGCGCCATGCCGGTCGTGTGCGTGAACGCGGCGGGGATCGTCAGGAACGACGCGCCCTTCTTCGCAAGCGCGCGATAGAGGTGGGGGAAGCGCAGGTCGTAGCACACGCTCATACCGAGCTTGCCCCACGGCAGGTCGGCGACGACAGCCGCTTCGCCGGGACGGTAGTTGCGCGACTCGCGATAGACCTCGCCGCCGGGCAGGTCGACGTCGAACATGTGGATCTTGTCGTACGTCGCGGCGATGCGGCCCTTCGGATCGACGAGGAAAGAGCGGTTGGCGCAGCGGCGCTCACCCACCTTGATGGGAAGCGAACCGATCAGCAGCCAGAGCGAGAGCGTTTCGGCGAGACCGCGGAACGCCTTCAGCGCGCGGTCGTCCTCCTGCGGCGCGACCTTGGCGAACAGGGCGTCGGATTCGGCCTCGAACAGCGAGGTCATTTCGGGCGTTGCCACGAAGTGGGCGCCGGCGGCTTTCGCCTCGCGGATCAGGGCGCCGGCGGCCGCAACGTTCGTGTCGATGTCGAGCCCGGTGCGCATCTGCACACAGGCGGCGCGGAAGGCGGCTGTCATGCGGCGACGTTAGCCGCGCGCCTCGTCCAAGAGCAAGTCGAGCTTGCCTTCGTCGTCCAGCGCGTGGAGGTCGTCGCAGCCGCCCACGTGTTTGTCGCCGATAAAGATCTGCGGGACCGTGTGGCCGCCATGGGCGCGCGAGGTCATCTCGGCACGTTTGGCGGCGTCCATCCCGACGTCGATTTCAACGAAGGGGACGCCTTTCTTGCGGAGCAGCGCCTTGGCGCGGTGGCAATAGGGGCAGAGCAACGTCGTATAGACGACGACTTTCGGATCGGCGTCAGGGGCATTCACGCGGGACATGGGCAAATCGAGGATCGTCATCGCGACCAAGATAGATATAGGGCGGCCAGACCCCCCGGCCACTGACGAATACTATAGGGAAACGGGGCTTAACGGTCGGACAACACGCGCCAGTGTGACTAAAGACACAGAGGCCGCGCCGGCCTTGCGCAGGGTCTTGGCGCAGGCGCTCAAGGTGGCGCCGGTCGTTAACACGTCGTCAACGAGGACGATGCGGCGCCCTTCGATCCGCGGCTTCGCCTGGGGGCGGACCGCGAACGCGCCCGCAACGTTGCGCATACGCTGGCGTGCGGAGACCATCTCGCCTTGGCTCTTCGTCCGCTTCGTCCGCACCAGCGCGCGGGAAGCGACGTCGATCCCGGTGAGCGTACGCAGTGCGCGTGCGAGTTCGGCCGCCTGATTGTAGCGGCGGGCGAGCAGCCGCCGCCAATGCAGCGGCACGGGCACGAGAAGGTCGGCGCCCTCAAGAACGTCGCCGGCGGACGCCTTCATCCAGCGGGCGAACAGCGGCACGGGTTCGAGGCGGTCCGCATGTTTGAAGCCCAGGATGAGATCGCGGCTTGCATCGTCGTAGGCGAGTGCGGCTCGGGCGCGCTCAAACGGCGGCGGTCGCGCGATGCAGGCGGCGCACTTTACGCCGCCACCGAGGTCGTGCGGGAACGGCAGGCCGCATTGTTCGCAGTGCGGCGGGCTCAAGAAGCGCAAGTCGCTCCAGCACACGGCGCAGACCGATTGCGGGCTTGCGACCGGCGCGCGGCACTTGAGGCACAGCGGCGGCAAGACGAGGTCGAGCGCCGCGCGGGCGGCGTCGCGCGCAAAGCGGGCGGAACGGGAGGCAAGGCCCATCGCCCATCCTGACGCGGGAGCGCCGCGTGCGCCAGTGGGACCCCTTTCCTCCCGCCACTCGGCGTGGAACCTATGGCGGCTTGACGGTTGGGGCATCGAACGCAAGGGCACGCACATCGGCAACGTCCCACAGATTTTCGACACGCGGTTGCGGCGGCGGAGGCGCGCGCGGGCGGCGAGCGGGTTCGCTTCGTTCGATTTTCTGGCGCGAGCGGCGGCAGAGGAGATCGAAGAACGGCTCGGCCCGACGCCGCTGACGTTCGATCGCGCGGTGTGGGTCGGTGCCGTGGCGCCCTCGAGCGCGCTCGCGTGCATCCGCGGCGATGCGGTCCCGGCGTTCGCCGGCGTAAGCGGCGTCGTGTTCGACGAAGAGCGGATACCGTTCCGGGAGAACGCGCTCGATCTTTATGTCAGCGTCTTATCGCTGCATGCGGCGAACGATCTGCCGGGTGCGCTGGTACAGATTCGCCGCGCGCTTGCGCCCGGGGCCACGTTCATGGCCGCGCTGTTCGGCGGGCGGACACTCGAGCAGCTGCGGACAGCGATGGCTGAAGCCGAAATCGAGGTGGACGGCGGACTGTCGCCGCGCGTCTTCCCGTTCGTCGACGTGCGGGACGCCGGCGCCTTGCTGCAGCGGGCGGGGTTCGCGCAACCCGTCGCCGACGCAGACGTGCTCAGCGTGCGGTACGCGCACGCACTGAAGCTCGTTGCCGATCTGCAGGGCATGGGCGAGACGAACGTCCTTGCCGAGCGGCGGCGACAGCTTTTCAAACGCCGAACGCTTCGGCGTGCGTGCGAGATCTACGAGGCGAAATTTGCGGACGACGAAGGGCGCGTGGCGGCGACGTTCGAGCTGCTCTATCTGACCGGCCGGGCGCCTTAGATCGCGCCGCTGACGGTGGCGACGATGAACGCGTACATTGCGAGCGTTCCGTTCGCAAAGACCTCAAGCCCGGTGAGAAGCGCGAGCACGACCAACGAGGCGATCAGCCCGTATTCAATGGCGGTCGCGCCGCTTTCGTTTGCGGCGAACGACCGGGCAAACTCGATGATGGCGCGCATCGCGGACCTCGCTCTGCTCCCTTTAGCGGGCGAGTTTGGCGCCGGTGCGCTTAACAGATCGTAACAGTTCGAATTTTAGCGATCGCGCGCGGCGGTAACGCCCGTCACAGAAGATCGCGCAATTGCGCGACGAGGGGCACGTCGGCCGGCGGCATCTGGTAGTTCGCCATTTCGGCCGTGCGCACCCACGCGAGCTTTTGGCCCTCGCGCGGCACGACGATGCCTTCCCAGCGGCGGCAAAGGTAGAGCGGCATCAGAAGATGAAAGGCCTCGTAACCATGCGAAGCGAACGCGAACGGCGCGAGGCAGTCTTCCTTCACGCGGATGCCCAGTTCTTCGTTGAGCTCGCGGATCAGTGTCGTTTCGGGACGTTCGCCGTGTTCGATCTTGCCGCCGGGAAACTCCCACAAGCCCGCCATCGACTTGCCTTCCGGGCGCTGGGCCAAAAGGACGCGGCCGTCGGCATCGATGAGCGCACAGGCGGCGACGAGGACGAGCTTGGTGTTGCCTTGAGACATGCGGACCGGGGCTGACGCTGCAAGCTGCAGTTTGGCCGATCCGGGGCTCAATGAAAACGGCATCGGGGCGCCCTTGTGTCGTTGTAGGACACAAGGTGCAGCGGGCATGCCAGGTACGGCAGGACACATTGACTTGTCCACGATTGTCCATAAAATGTGGACAACTGCGGAGCCTGACATGACGAAGACCCTTACGCTGAACGTGCGGGTGAGCGGCGCGCTTGGCGAGCACGTTGCGACGAACGTCGGCGAAGACGGCGCCTACGAAAACGTCAGCGAGTACGTTCGTGATCTGATTCGGCGCGACAAAGAACGTGCCGACACCGAAGCCTTTGCAAGGCTGAGAGCCGAGTTGACCAAGGCATTCGCGGCGCCGGACAGCGCCTATCGGCGGCTCGACGCCGACACGGTGATCAAGCGAAACGCGCGCAAGCGCAAATGACCGCCTTCCGCGTCCTGGACGATGCCGGCCACCGGCTGGACGAAATCTACGACTACACCCGCCGCACATGGGGCGACGCACAAGCAGAAACCTACATTCGCGGGTTGTTCGCCAAATTCGAGGCGATCGCTGCGCGCGCGTTTCCTTGGCGCGCGATCCCGGCAGAGTTCGGCGTCGACGGCTATTTCTGCCGTCACGAGAAGCACGTCATCTATTGGAAACTGCTTGACGACCGCAAAGTGGGCATCGTGACCGTCCTTCACGAGCGCATGCACCAAATCGAACGCCTGAAGGATGCCCTCTGAGCCGATCGTGATGGCGTCGTCAGCGGACCGTTGCGCCGAGGAACGTGAACCTTATCGCCTTGCCGCGCACGACGAGTGTCCAGGCGTCGAAGTCGGCGGACGACGTGCAGCCGAGGCCGCGGCCGTGGAGGACGAGTTCGGCGCGCGCCCACTTCGCTTGTGCGGCGAGGATGCCGGTCAGTTTCGCGAGGCCCTTGACGCGCCATTCTTTGTAGAGCGTGGGGCCGTGGCCGCCTTCGGACGTGCCGCTGCGCGGGTCGACTTCGAAGCGCGTCAGATCCTGCGGCATCACGAGTTCGACGGTGCCCGCGCGGCCGGCCGCATCGGTGAACGCGAACACCAGCGTCTTGCGCCGCCGCTCAACGACCAGCTTGTGCTCCTTGTCGGACGGCGAGGCCACGCCCTCGATCGTGTCGGGGAAGCCCTCGTCGGTGTAGAGGCGCGCCGCGGGCGCAAACTGAACGTTCTCGAATTCGCCGCGGATGTAGGTGTCCATCGGTCCGGTGTGGACGTAACGCTGCCCGGTCTCGGTGCAGCAGGCGCAAGCGTGCGCGGGCGTTGCGAAGCCCGCGGCGGCGAGCAGGGCCGCGAAGGCGGTCGCGATGCTTCTGGTGGACATGGACAATCTCCGAGCGGCGGGCGGCGCGACCGCCGCGTTTAGCTGCGGTAGTCGCCGTTGATCGAGATGTAGCCGTGGGTGAGGTCGCAGGTCCAGACGCCGAACGCGCCTTTGGCGATTCCGACGTCGATGTCGATCTCGATTTCGGGGCGCTGCATGTAGCGCGTCATCAGCGCTTCGGAATAGTTCGGGTCGCGCTGCCCTTGGGTGGCGACGCGGTGGCCGCCGAACTTGATCGCGAGCTTGTCGCGGTTGGCCGCCTCGCCCGATTTGCCGACCGCCATCACGACGCGGCCCCAGTTCGCGTCGCCGCCCGCGATCGCCGTCTTGACCAGTGGCGAGTTCGCGACCGAGAGCGCGATCTTGCGCGCGGCGGCCGGGGTTTCGGCGCCCGACACGTTCACGCGGATGAGCTTCGTCGCGCCCTCGCCGTCGCGCACGACTTGGACGGCCAGGTCCTGCAGCAGACCCGTGAGCCGGGCCCGAAAGTCGTCGAGGCGCTTGTCGGCCAGGCGGGTGACCGGGTTGTGGCGCGCGCCCTTGCCGGTCGCAAACAGCAGAAGCGTGTCGGAGGTCGAGGTGTCGCCGTCGACCGTGATCGCGTTGAAGCTCGTCTCCGCGCCCTGCGCCAGCATCGCCTGGAGCACGTCGCCCGGGATCGCCGCGTCCGTGAACACGAAGGCGAGCATCGTCGCCATGTCGGGGGCGATCATGCCCGAGCCCTTCGCGATGCCGTTGATCTTGACGATCTGGCCGTCGATCTGGGCGGTCGCGGTCTGCATCTTCGGGAACGTGTCGGTCGTCATGATCGCGCGCGCGGCCTGGTCCCAAGCGGTCGCGCCGGTGTTTTCGTAGATTTGCGGAAGGGCGGATGTGATTTTCTTCACCGGCAGCGGCTCGCCGATGACGCCGGTCGAGGCCAAGAAGACCTCCTGAGGACGGCAGCCTGCCAGGGCGGCGGCGGCTTCCGCGGTCGCGCGGACGGCCTCGATGCCCACGCGCCCCGTGAACGCGTTCGCGTTGCCCGAATTCACAACAAGCGCGCGGGCCGATTTCTGCGCCAGAGCGGCGCGACCCCACTCGACCGGCGAGGAGGCCGTTTTCGAGGTCGTGAACAGGCCCGCCACCGTCGTGCCGGGCGCCATCACGGCCATGAGAACGTCGTCGCGGCCTTCGTACTTGATACCGGCCTGGCCCGTCCCCAGGCGCACCCCGGAAATCGGCGGCAGCTTCGCCAGAGTCTTGGGGGCCAATGGTGAGGTCGGTGGGGTCGTCTTTCCCGCCTTCGGGGCCGGGGCCGGAGCCTGCGCTTTGGGCGCGGGCGATGCTTTGGCAGACTTGCCCGCGGGCGGGGCCATCGACGATTCCCTTTCACGCACGCCCATGCCCCGGGCGCGCCACGGTCCGGCGATTCCGCCAGCCACAGGATTGTCAGTACCCGTCCTAATAGAACCGGTCAAGAACGGCAGGAATCCGCCGATGACACAGCTGTGCATTCTTGTTTTTGGGTCGCGTTGACAGGGGAGTTACCCCCCCTTATCTGTGCCCGCACGGCTTCGCGCGAACTCCACCGTTCCCATCCTCGCCTCCGAGGAGAACCTGGCCTGCGTCCCGGCGGGTCCGCGTTCGTTCGTTTCCGTCTCATGGTTAAGGACTTTTCCCGATGCTCGGCCTGACCCAGCTGGCCAAACGTATTTTCGGCTCCAGCAACGACCGCCGTCTGAAACCCTTCTACGCCAAGGTCCCGCGCATCAACGCGCTCGAACCCGAAATCCAGAAACTGACCGACGAGGCGCTGCGCCAGCGCACGATCACGTTCCGCGAGCAGGTCGCGAACGGGCGCAAGCTCGACGACCTTCTGCCAGAGGCGTTCGCGACCGTGCGCGAGGCGGCCAAGCGGACGCTCGGTCAACGGCACTTCGACGTGCAGCTGATCGGCGGGATGGTGCTGAACGAAGGCGACATCGCCGAGATGAAGACCGGCGAAGGCAAGACGCTGGTCGCGACGCTGCCCGTCTATCTGAACGCAATGTCGGACAAGGGCGTGCATGTCGTCACCGTCAACGACTATCTGGCCAAGCGCGACGCGGAGTGGATGGGTCAGATCTACCGCTTCCTCGGCCTTTCGGTCGGCTGCATCGTGCACGGGCTTTCCGATCCGCAACGGCGCGAGCAATACGCGGCCGACGTGACCTACGGCACGAACAACGAATACGGCTTCGACTATCTGCGCGACAACATGAAGTACTCCAAGGCGCAGATGGTGCAGCGCGGGCACAATTTCGCGATCGTCGACGAGGTCGACTCGATCCTGATCGACGAGGCGCGCACGCCGCTGATCATTTCCGGCCCCACGGAAGATCACTCCAATCTCTACAAGGTGATCGACGCGTTCATGCCGGAGCTGAAGCCCGAGTACTACGAACTTGACGAAAAGCAGCGCTCTGTCGTGCTGACCGAAGACGGCAACGAGGCGGTCGAGAGCTGGCTCGCCAAGAACGGCGTCCTGACCGAAGGCGGGCTCTACGACATCGCGAACGTCAGCCTCGTCCACCACGTGAACCAGGCGCTGCGCGCGCACAGGCTGTTCCAGAAGGACCGCGACTACATCGTCAAGGACAACAAGGTCGTCATCATCGACGAGTTCACCGGCCGCATGATGGAAGGCCGGCGCTATTCGGAGGGCCTGCATCAGGCGCTTGAGGCGAAGGAGCGGGTCGCGATCCAGCCGGAAAACGTGACGCTGGCCTCGATCACGTTCCAGAATTACTTCCGCCTCTATTCGAAGCTTGCCGGCATGACCGGCACGGCGGCGACCGAGGCGAACGAGTTCATGGAAATCTACGACCTCGACGTGTTGGAGATTCCGACGAACGTGCCGGTCGCGCGCGCGGACGACGACGACGAAATCTACCGCACGATCGAAGAGAAGCAGGACGCGGTCGTGGCGACGATCAAGGACTGCGTCGAGCGCGGGCAACCCGTGCTGGTCGGCACGGTGTCGATCGAGAAGTCCGAGGCGCTGTCGGCGATCCTGAAGAAGCAGAAGATCAAGCACAACGTCTTGAACGCGCGCTATCACGAGATGGAAGCGCAGATCATTTCGCAGGCCGGCCAGCCCGGCGCGATCACGATCGCCACGAACATGGCCGGCCGCGGCACCGACATTCAGCTCGGCGGCAACGCCGACATGCGCATCGCCGTCGAGACGATCGGCATCGAGGACGAGGCCGAGAAGAAGCGCATCGCCGACCGCATCCGCGCCGAGATCGCCGAGGCCAAGGAGAAGGTGAAAGCGGCCGGCGGGCTTTACGTGCTGGGCACCGAGCGGCACGAGAGCCGGCGCATCGACAACCAGTTGCGCGGCCGGTCGGGGCGCCAGGGCGACCCCGGGCACTCGAAGTTCTATTTGAGCCTGCACGACGATCTGATGCGGATCTTCGGGCAAGACAAGCTGGACGGCATGCTGCAGCGGCTTGGCCTGAAGCAGGGCGAGGCGATCAGCCACGGCATGGTCAACGCCGCGGTCGCGCGCTCGCAGTACCGGGTCGAACAGCGGAACTTCGAGATCCGCAAGAACCTGCTCAAGTTCGACAACGTGATGAACGACCAGCGCAAGACGGTGTTCGAGCAGCGGCTCGAATTCATCAACGCGGAAAACGTGCACGAGACGATCGTGGGCATGCGCCATCAGCTGATCGAAGATCTGGTCAAGCGCTACATCCCCGAAAATTCCTACGCCGAGCAGTGGCGGACGGCCGACCTGGAAGGGGACGTGAAGGAGTTCTTCGGCCTCGACATGCCGATCCAGAAGTGGGGCAAGGAAGAAGGGATCGCCGAAGAGGAATTCATCGAGCGCATCACGAAGGCGGCGGACGCGCGCGGCGAGGAGCGGCTTTCGATGGCGCCGGCCGACGTCGTGACGCAGGTCGAGCGCGGCGTGCTGCTGCAGACGCTGGACCACGAGTGGCGCGAGCATCTGGTGACGCTCGACCATTTGCGGCACACGATCGGGCTGCGCGGCTATGGCCAGCGCGACCCTCTCAACGAATACAAGTCCGAGGCCTTTCTGCTGTTCGAAGGGCTGCTCGCGCGCATCCGCCAGCAGGTGACGCGCCAGCTCATGCACGTGCAGCTGCAGATCGAGGCGCCGCCGGAGCTCGACGAGCGCGCGCTGCCGCAGATGCAGGCGATGCACATCAATCCGGACACCGGCGAGAACGAATTCGACGACGAGCCGCCGCCGGGGCCGCGAATCAACGTGCCTCGGGTCGCGGGGCAGCGCGTGCCGCTGAACCCGAACGATCCCTCAACCTGGGGCAAAGTGCAGCGCAACGCGCCCTGCCCTTGCGGATCGGGCAAGAAGTTCAAACAATGTCACGGGGCATTCTAAGCTCCGGGCCGCGAGTCGCGGGCGCTTTCGGGAGGGATCGATGATCGACGAGCTGTTCTTCAAGCATCCGCGTTCGGTCGGCGAGAGCTATCTGGAGCATGCGGCGATGGCGCTCTCGTTCGCGGCACGCTTGTTCGCGGCGGCCATCGCATGCCTCATCCACGCAGTGGTGCCCGGCGTGTGCCAACGTACTGGCAGCCGGATCATCGCCGAACTCTACGGTCGGATGGTGTCGGGGCGGCGACGGACGGCGGTGGCCGAGATCGACTACGCGATCTAAGGCTTACACGCGCCGATCGGAAAAGCGTCGAGGCGTTTCGTCGTGGGAGAAATGGGCTGGCGTCAGCCGCCACCGTTCCAGTGTGTCCAGCTTTGGCACACACGCGCTCACACTGTCCCTTAAGCCAGGTGCGTTAGCATCGTCGTTCGAACACTTCAGGCCCTGGGCGCGACGACGCTTGAGCAAGCTTCTCGAACATCAGCTTCTTCACGCGCGCGGTGGAGACCCCGACGGCGCGCTCGACGTCGTGGCGCTCGTCGCGATGGTCGAGCGCACGTACGCGGCGCTCGACCGCGAGCGGCAGTTGGCCGCGGAAGATGCGGCGGCGAAGGCGCGCGAACTCCAGACGGCGACCGTGCGGCTGCGCGCGGAGTCGGCGGAGGCGCTGTCGTCGGCGGAGCGGCGCTTTCTCGACGCGATCGAGATCGGGCCGGGGCCGCTCATGGTGCTCGACGCCGATCTGAATTTCGTCGCTTGGAACTCGGCGGCGGCCGCCGTGCTGGGGCGGGCGAGCAAGTATCTCGCCGTGGGGCTGCCGCTCGAAGGATGCGCGCGCGGGCTGGTCGAGACCGGCGACATCAAGGCGCCGCCGGGACTCGGCGAAGTGTGGGTCAAGATTTCGATCGACAACGTGCGCGCGGCGGCCGATCCGCTGCCGATCAAGGTGGCCGGGCGGTGGTATCAGCAGCGCTCGCGCCGGCTGCTCGACGGCGGCTATCTGAACGCGTGGATCGACATCACCGAGTTGAAGTTGCGCGAGAAGGAATTGGCGGCGGCAAAAGCGGCGGCGGAATCGGCGAACCAGTTGAAGTCGCAATTCCTGGCCACAATGAGCCATGAGCTGCGCACGCCGTTGAACGCGATCCTAGGGTTTGCCGAGACGATCCGCGATCAGGTGTTCGGGCCGCACGCGATCGACAAGTACGCCGAATATGCGAACGACATCCATCGCTCCGGGCAGCATCTGCATGCGTTGATTTGCGACATTCTCGACCTGTCGAAGATCGAGGCGGGCAGCTACGAACTCGCAATCGAGACCGTGAACGCCGTCGAAGAGGCGAAGAGCTGCATGGCGATGATCACGGCGCTGGCCGACAAGGGCGGCGTCGCGGTTTCGTTCTCTGGCGCCGCGCCCTCGTTGCTGATCGATTGCGACATGCGGGCGCTCCGGCAGATTCTGCTGAATCTGCTTTCGAACGCGGTGAAGTTCACGCCGCATGGCGGGCGCGTCGCGGTTTCGCTGACGCGCGAGGGCGATGCGCTCAACATCGCGATCGCCGACACGGGGATCGGGATCTCGGAAGAGAAGCTCGCGACGCTGTTTCAACCCTTCCGGCAGGGCGATGCGGGGACGAGCCGGCGCTACGAGGGAACGGGGCTTGGGCTCTATATCTCGAAGCGGCTCGTCGAATTGCATAAGGGAACGATCCGGCTTGAGAGCGCGCCGGGAGACGGCACGCGGGCGCTCGTGACCTTGCCCGTGGCGACGCGAGCTGCAGAACCGGCGCGCGCGGCAGGCTGAACGCCGCAATCTCGCAAACTCTTGCACATCGAGCGTTCATGCGCTCACTTGGGCGGCATTCGACACCGAGGCCGACCGATGACCACCCCTACCCCTTTCAAGATCGAGATCCCGCAAGCGACGATCAACAAGATCATGGAGCGCGTGCGCCAATTCGAATGGCCGGACGCGCCGGAGGGCGGCGGATGGGGCTATGGCACCGAGCTTCAGACGATGAAGGAGATCGTCGAGTATTGGCTCCACGGCTATGACTGGTACCGCGAGCAGGAGATCATCAATCGCCTGCCGCACTTCAAGGCGCGCGTGCGCGATCTCGACATTCATTTCATCCATGTGCGGTCGAATTCGCCGAAGCGGCGGCCGTTGATCATTTCGCACGGCTGGCCGGGATCGTTCCTCGAGTTCATGAATGTGATCGAGCCGCTCGTCTTCCCCGAGAAGCATGCCGGCAAGGCGAGCGATGCGTTCGACGTCGTGGTGCCGTCGCTGCCGGGGTATGGGTTTTCGGGCAAGCCCGCAAAGCCGGTGAGCCCGCGGACGGCGGCGAAGTATTTCGACGAGCTGATGGTGGGAACACTCGGCTATTCGAACTACATCGCGCAGGGCGGCGATTGGGGTTCGGCGGTGTCGGGGTGGCTTGGCTATGAGGGGCGCGGATGCAAGGCGGTGCATCTGAACATGCTGGGGTGGCGTTCGCCCGGCGTCGAAGCGGAGACGGCGGAGGAGAAGCAGGCCGAGCAACAGTTTCGGATGCTGTTCGATATGGAAGGCGCCTATTTCCGTCTGCAGTCGACGAAGCCGTTGACGCTGTCTTACGGGATGATGGATTCGCCCGTGGGCGCGGCGGCATGGATCATCGAGAAGTTCAAGGGGTGGTCGGATCTGGACGACGGCAAGCTCGAGAGCGTCTATACGAAGGATCAGTTGCTCACGAACATCATGATCTATCTCGTGACGCGTACGTTCGGGACGGCGTCGTGGATGTATCGCGGCTTGTTCGAGGATCCGGGCGGCAAGCCCGTGCCGCCGAAGTCGCGCGTGGAAAAGCCGGTCGCGATCGCGCGGTTCCCCGTGGACCTCATCCCGTTCCCGCCGCGGTCGATGGTCGAGAAGCATCTGAACGTCGTGCGCTGGAGCGAGTTCAAGCGCGGCGGCCACTTCGCGGCGATGGAACGGCCGCAAGACTTCATCGAAGACGTGCGCGCGTTCGGGCGGGAGATGGATGGACCATGAGCGTGGTGGCGCCGACCGCGAAGGACGCGTGCTGAACGCCTTCCGTCATGCCCGGCGGTTATCGAAATGATGCAGCGCCGAGGTTGGCGCCACAATCTGCGTCGGCGTATATGTCGATGAACGCGACAAACTCGGAAACAATCCATGAAGTTCGCCGGCATTCTCCTCGCACTCGCGCTTGGCGCCGTCTCTGTTACAGTCGAAGCGAAGGCGGCCTCCCTCAGCGATCTCGCTTTTCTGAACGGCAACTGGATGAGCGATCGCAGCGGCTTCGTCATCGAAGAGAGCTGGACCGACGCCAAGGCCGGCGTTGTGCTTGGCACGTCGCGCGGCGTGCAGAACGGCGTCGTCCGTTTCCTGCGGTTCGCCGTCGTCGAGCGCGCCGGTGACACCATCGTCATGCGCTTCAAGCGATACAACGCCGACTACACGTCCTGGGAGACCGCGGGACCGAGCGTCATGCGCCTTGTTCGGGCTGAGTCCCATCAAGTCGTGTTCGAAGCGATGGATCCAGCCTCCGACGTCAAACGGATCGTCTATCGCGCGCGGGATGACGGAGCGGTCGATGTGGTTGCCGATCGCGCCGACGAACGCGGGCCTTATCTTGTCGAATTCACGCTGCGTCGAACCAAATAGCACCAATTACGGAAGCGCCGTTCGTCAGGCGCCGCCCGCGCCGGCGAAGGATGCTTGCTGAACGCTGCCCGCCTCTCTAGAGGTGAGGCGGGAGCGTGAAACATGAAGCCGAAGCCTTTTTCCGTTTCGATATCGAGCTATGAGATCGACGAGCTGAAGGCACGGCTTCAGCGCGTGCGGTGGCCGAACGAGCCGGCCCACAACGAGGCGTGGGAATGGGGGACGAACCTTTCCTATATGAAGCGGCTCGTCGCCTATTGGCGCGACGAATTCTCGTGGGGGCGGGCTGAGGCGGAGCTCAATCGGTTTCCGCAGTTCACGGTCGATCTCGCGGCGGGCGGCGAGACGCACACGGTTCACTTTCTTTACGAGAAAGGATCGGGGCGGAAGCCTTTGCCGTTGATCCTGACGCATGGGTGGCCGTCGACCTATCGCGAGTTCCTGGACGTGGTTGAGCCGCTGGCGCATCCGGAGCGGTTCGGCGGCGACGCGGAGGATGGGTTCGACGTCGTCGTGCCGTCGCTGATCGGCTATGGCTGGTCGTCGAAGCCCGCGACGCCGATCGGGCCTGCGGCGATGGCGGAGCTTTGGCATCGGTTGATGCACGATGTGCTGGGCTACGAGCGTTACGCGGCACAGGCGGGCGATTGGGGGAGTTTCGTCACGTCGCGGCTGGCGCTGCAGCATCCGGAGAGCGTGATTGCGATTCATCTGACGATGTTGCCGCTGCGCCCTCACCTGAAGCATCCGTCGCAGCCGCCGGTGACGGCGGAGGAAGCGGCGTGGATCGAGAAGATGAAGGCGTGGTGGCGCCAAGAAGAAGGCTATCGCTCGATCCAATCGACGAAGCCGATGGCGCTGGCGTTCGGTTTGATGGATTCGCCGGTCGGCTTGGCGGGGTGGCTTGCCGACAAATATTGGCGGCTTGGCGATACGCGCAAGGACCATCCCCATGACGGGATGGAGGCGCGGTTTTCGATGCACACGATGTGCACGCAGCTTTCGCTCTATTGGTTCTCAGGCACGATCAATTCGGCGAACATGCTCTATAAGGCCGGGCCGGCTGAGCGGAGTGCGTTGCTCAAGCCCGGCGAGCGCGTCAGCGTGCCGACGGCTTATTCCGACTATCCGATGGACGTTCTCCCCGCCACGCCGCGGTCATGGGGCGAACGGGGCTACAACATCGTGCGCTGGCGCGAGATGAAGGCGGGCGGGCATTTCGCGGCGATGGAAGAGCCGAAGCTGTTCGCCGACGACGTGCGCGCGTTTTTCCGCGAGGTTCGTTTGCAAGCCTGAGCGCAGCCTGGGACCGCGGGCG
>CAZLRW010000077.1:0-18364 GCA_964561925.1 uncultured Flavobacteriaceae bacterium | reverse complement strand
TCGTGCTGGGCTCGTTCATGCTCGGCTACTTCCTGCTGCGGGAACTGGCCGTGGCAACCGCCTGATCCGCATTCAGTCGGCGGCGACCGCCTTGCCGAGTTTCTCGAGCCGTTTCTCGTCGGCCGGGTGAGTGGAGAGCCACTCCATAACTTGCGGACGGGCGTTGTTCGTTTCGACCATGCGGCGCCAGAAGCCGAGTGCGTCCTTCGGATCGTAAGCGGCCTTGGCCATCAGTCGCACGCCGAGTTCATCGGCCTCCAACTCCTGGGCTCGCGAGTACGGCAGGACAACGCCGTACATGACGCCCATGCCGAGCGCGCCCGCGATATCGTCGGCGTAGCGCCCGTACTCCTCGGACAGTGCGGCGGTCGTCAATTCGACACCGAGCTGCACGAGCGTTTGCTGGCTCATGCGTTCGGCCGCGTGGCGCGCCTCGACGTGACCGATCTCATGGCCCATGACCGCCGCGATCTCGCCTTCCGACTCAGCGAAATCCATGAGCCCGCGGTAGAAGCCGACCTTGCCGCCCGGGAGGACGAATGCGTTCACCTCGGGTTTGTCGAAGACGACGAATTCCCAGTTCTCGTTCGCACGGCCGGAGACGTCCGCGATCTTGGCGCCGATGCGCGAGAGCTTGGCCTCCAGAGCAGCGTCGCCGGTGCGCGGAAGGGTCGCAAGAGCGTCGCGCCAGGCTTCTTCCGACAGGCGCGCCAGCATTTCATCCGACACGAGCAGGAACTGGGATCGGCCGGTCGCGGGGTTTTCACTGCAGCCGGCGCCCGTCAGACCGACAAGCAGCGTGCCGCCGAATGCCAACATGATCTGCCGCCGTGAAGCGAGCATTGCCGTTCACCATCCTCGTTTTCAATGCGTGGCTGATGTGGCGCGGCTGGGCGCAGAATCAAGGGTGCTCAAGCCCCTCTCGATTCGGCGTATTGGCCTGCGGCGCGGTAGGTGTACAGGTAGCTCGGCACGACCGTTTCCAGCGCTGTCGACTGGATGCCTAGGTCGGCGAGCGTTCCGACCTTTGCGGCATCCGATCCGTTCTTCACGACGTTGTCCTGCCGCAGTAAGCGCGATTGATCGAGCGTCACCGGCGCGAAGGGAAGCCAACCGAATAATGCGCCTGCGGCGTCCAACGCGAAGAAAGGCACAGGGAAGAAGAAGCGCTTACGCTCGATGACCTTGGCAACGTAGCCGAGCAGACCCTTAAGTTCGTAGACTGCGGGACCGCCCAGTTCGTACGTACGGCCCACGGTGCGCGCATCCGTGATCGCATGTGCGACAGCGTCCGCCACGTCGCCCACGAACACGGGCTGGAACTTCGTGCCACCACCGAACAGCGGAAAGGCGATGCGGGACATGCGGATCAGCGAGGCGAAGCGGTTGAAGAAGCCGTCGCCGGACCCGAAGACGACCGACGGACGCAAGATCGTTGCGGCGGGAAACGCTTCATGCACGGCGGCTTCGCCTTCCGCTTTCGAGCGCGCATAGGCCGAGCGCGACTTGGCGTCGGCGCCGATCGCCGAGATGTGGATGAGCCGCTCGACGCCCGCTTTCGCGGCGAGACGCGCGACCGTCGCTGCACCCTCGGCGTGGATCGCGTCGAACGTACGGCCGCCCGAGGGCTTCAGGATGCCGACGAGATTGACCACGGCGTGTGCGCCCTCGACGGCCCTCGCGACTTCGGTCTCGTTGCGGATGTCCGCTTTGACGAGCGCGATCTGGCCAACCGTGCCCGACGGAAGGACGGCACCGGCGTGCGACGGCTTGCGGGTGGTTACGCGCAGGCGATAGCCCTCTTGTGCAAGTCGGCGCACGATCTGGCGGCCCAGGAAGCCCGAGCCCCCGATCACCGTCACAAGCTTGCCCTGTCCGCCGTTCATGCGCCCTCGCCTTCGATCAAGCCGATTTGTCCCGCGTTGATAGCGAAATCGGGTGGCCGCTTGAAGCGGCCCTTTGCCGCCTTCTCGTTGACAGACGACCCCGCGCGCGGATACCACTCGCCCCCTTCGGCCGTGCCCAGATGGCGGAATTGGTAGACGCGCTAGTTTCAGGTACTAGTACCGCGAGGTGTGGAGGTTCGAGTCCTCTTCTGGGCACCACCCTTCGCTCTTCGAGCTTCGGGTGGCAGGCCACCTAAGGGCAAGGCGAGCGAAGGCTTGAGATGAAGATCCACTTCCATGAAGGCGACTTGCCTTCGGGCGTCGACTTCGGGAAGTCGGTTGCGATCGATACCGAAACCTTGGGTCTCAATCCGCAGCGCGACGGGCTGTGCCTGGCGCAGTTGTCGGCGGGCGACGGGCATTGCCATATCGTGCGCTTCGACCGGAAGACCTATCACGCGCCGAACATGGTGCGTCTGCTCACCGATCCCGAGGTCGTGAAGATTTTCCACTACGCGCGCTTCGACGTCGCCGTGTTTCAGAAGTTTCTGAAGACCGATACCTCGCCCGTCTGGTGCACGAAGATCGCTTCCAAGTTGGTGCGCACGTACACGGACAAACACGGGCTCAAGGACTTGGTGAAAGAACTGCTCGACGTCGACTTGTCGAAGCAGCAGCAGAGCTCGGACTGGGGGGCAGCCAAGCTCTCCGACGCGCAGCTCGCCTATGCCGCATCCGACGTGCTCCACCTGCACAAGCTCAAGGCCGCGCTCGATGCGATGCTGGTGCGCGAGGGGCGCCAAGCGGTGGCGCTCAAGTGCTTTGCCTTCATCGGAACGCGGGCCGAACTCGACCTGGCCGGCTGGGGGCTCGAGGACATTTTCGCGCACTGAATCCCAGGCGATTCCGTCCCCCGCGGCGTTAACCGGCGAGCCTTGGATTCCCTTGATTTGCAGGGGCCTTCGGCGCCATACTGCGCCTGTTGGCATGAATTTCGCGTCGCGCCATTTTTGCGCCGCACAATCATGATGGAAGCGTCCACGTTCATGCCGGTCGCGTTTCAGAACCTTCGTGCGAGTGTGCGCCTGAGATGACTGCCATTCCCGATCCGACAACTGCCGCCGGCGCCGACCTCGAAGCCGCGCGACGGGTGCTCGCCGTCGAAGGCGACGCGCTCGGCGCGCTTGCGCGATCGCTCGACCAGCGATTTTCGCGCGCCGTCGATTTGATCGTGGGCGTCGAGGGGCGGGTGATCGTGTCCGGCATGGGCAAGAGCGGCCACGTCGGCAACAAGATCGCCGCGACGCTCGCCTCGACGGGCACGCCGGCGCAATTCGTGCACCCGGGCGAGGCGAGCCACGGCGATCTGGGCTTCATCACGCGCAACGACGCGACGCTGTTGCTGTCGAACTCGGGCAAGACGGCGGAGCTCACCGACATCATCGAGTTCACGAAGCGCGCCGGCGTGCCGCTGATCGCGATCACGAGCGGCGCCGAGTCCGTTCTGGCGCAGCATGCGGACGTGGCATTGCTCCTGCCCTCCGCGCCCGAGGCCTGCCCCATGGGGCTTGCGCCCACGACATCGACGACGATGACCCTTGCGCTGGGCGATGCGCTCGCCGTCGCGCTGATGAAGCGGCGCGGATTCACGGAGGCCGACTACCGCGTGCTGCATCCGGGCGGGGCGCTGGGCCGCAAGCTCGTGCGGGTGGCCGACATCATGCATCGCGGGGACGAGTTGCCGCTCGTCGGCCGCGACGTCGCGATGAGCGACGTTCTGATCGTGATGACGTCGAAGCGGTTCGGCTGCGTCGGCGTGACCGACGACAAAGGCGGTCTCTTGGGTGTGATCACGGACGGCGACTTGCGGCGGCATATGGCGGGCGATCTGTTGAAGCGGCTCGCGTCTGAGGTGATGACGACCAAGCCGCGCCTGGTGCGCGAGGGGGCGCTGGGCGGCGAGGCCCTGCGCCTCATGAACCAGAACGCTGTGCCGGTGACGTGCCTTTTCGTGGTCGCCGACGAAGACGTGGCGAAGGCGAACCCAAAGCCCGTCGGGATCGTTCACGTGCACGACTGCCTGCGCGCGGGCGTGGCCTAGGGAACGCCTATGGCCCAATTCGTCCAAGATCCCATGACGGGCCGCCTGGTGCCATCGACGCAGGCGCAATCTTCTGCAGATACGGCGTCGCGCTCGCGGCTCGACGGGTGGGAGCAGCGCAACCGTCCGGGCGTGGACTCGATCCTGGGCTACAGCCGCTTCGTGCGCATCATGAAGGTGACGCTGCCGTTGATCGCGTTCTCGCTGATCGTCCTGGTGCTCATCTACTCGTCGACGGGCCGCGACGGCGGCAAGGTCGCGATCTCGTTCGAAACGCTGAAGGAAGTCGACAAGGACCGTCAGCTCGTGGCGCCGAAGCTGACCGGCACCACCGATCGTGGGCAGCCCTTCACCGTGACCGCCAAGGGCGCGACGCAGGTGCCGGGCAAAGCGCGCAAGCTCGAGATCGACGACGTGACCGCCGACATCACGATGCAAGACCGCAGCTGGGTTTCGGTCGGTGCGGTGCGCGGAATTTTGGACGTCGAGGGCAAGACGCTCGATCTCACCGAGACGATCAACATCTATTCCGACCGCGGCTATGAGTGCCACACGGAGGGCGCGCGTTACGACTTCGGCGCGGGCGTGCTCAAAGGCGAGCAGCCAATCAATTGCCAGGGCCCGATGGGGCTGATTTCGGCGAAGCGCTTCGAGGGTCTGCGCGATCCCGGCATCATGAAGTTTCTGGGCGGCGTTTCGACGACCTACTTCCCGACGCCGCGCGAAGGCATTGCGCGCGAGGCCGCCGAGACCAATCCCGAAGGCATCGCAGAACCTCTGCCCGACGAAGTTCCGCCGGAGGACCGTGCGTTCGAAGGGACGCCGACGCCTTCGCCCGCGCCTGCCGGTTCCGCTCCCGTTCAACCCAAGACCAAGCCCAACCCATGACGAAACACGTTCTTCTCGCCGCGCTCTCGCTTGCCGCCGCCGTCGCGACCGCGCAGGCGCAAGGTGTCCCCAATCCGTTTTCCGGCATGGGGCGCGACAGCGACAAGCCGATCGCGATCGCCGCCGACACGACGACCGCCGATCTGCGGAGCGAGACGGCGACCTATGCGGGCAATGTGCGCGTCGAACAGGGAAACCTGAAGCTGCGCTCGGACACGCTGTCGATCAAGGCCGCGAAGGGGACGATCTCGCGCATCGAAGCGAAAGGCAACGTCGTGCTCGCTTCGCCGCAAGGTCAGGCGACAGGGTCGACGGCGATCTACGACATCTCTCAGCGGGAAGTGCGCATGGGCGGCAAGGTCGTCTTGGCGCAAGGGCAGAACATCCTGCGCGGCACTTCACTGGTCATTAACCTGGCGACGGGACGCGCGGCGCTGACGGGTGCGGGCGGCGTGTCGGGGCGCGTCGAGGGCGTGTTCGTGCCGACGAAAAACCCGAAGATGCCCACACCCGGCGGCTCTTCCGGCGAAAAACCTGCGGAAACCAAACCGTCCCCGTAATCCGCTTCACGCAACTTTAAGGCCAAGTGGGATTTTATGAGACAGTTCAATGAGTAACGGCTTCCACGGCGACCATCCTTCGATGAGCCCTTCCCAAGGCCATGACACGCAGTACGGACGGCCCCGGCTCGTCGCCGAGCAAACGGGCCTTGTCGTCGTGCAGATCGGCAAGGCGTTCCGTCGCCGCCCCGTCGTCCGCGGCGTGTCGGTGCAGGTGCGCCGCGGCGAGGTCGTCGGACTGCTCGGACCCAACGGCGCCGGCAAGACGACCTGCTTCTACATGATCACCGGGTTGATCCCTGTCGACACGGGTTCGATCTTCCTGGACGGGCACGACATCACGGCGCTGCCGATGTACCGGCGCGCGCGGCTCGGCATCGGCTATCTGCCGCAGGAAGCGTCGATCTTCCGTGGGCTGACGGTCGAACAGAACATCTTGGCGGTGGCCGAACTGGTCGAGCGCGACAGCCAGAAGCGGCGCCAGATCGTCGACGACCTGCTTGCGGAGTTCGCGATCGAGCATTTGCGGCGCGCGCCCGCGCTTGCCCTTTCGGGCGGCGAGCGGCGGCGCGTCGAGATCGCGCGCGCGCTTGCGACGCAGCCTTCCTTCATGCTGCTCGACGAACCGTTCGCGGGCATCGATCCGATCGCGATCGGGGAGATCCGCAAGCTGGTGCACCACCTGAAGGAGCGCGGGATCGGGGTTCTGATCACCGATCACAACGTGCGCGAGACGCTTGAGATCATCGACCGGGCCTACATCATCCACGACGGCGAAGTGATGACCGAAGGGAGCCCGCGCGAGATCGTCTCGAACCGCGACGTGCGCAAGGTCTATCTCGGCGAGAAGTTCTCTCTTTAAGGCGCGACCGGTCATGGCCCTCACCCAACGATTGGAGATGAGACAGGGCCAGGCCCTGGTCATGACGCCGCAATTGCAGCAGGCGATCAAGCTGCTGCAGATGTCGAATTTGGAACTGCAGGCGTTCGTCGAACAGGAGCTCGAGCGCAACCCGCTGCTCGAACGCGACGAGAGCGCGCCGCAACCGCGCGAAGAACAGCAGGCCGCCGAAACGCCGGCGCCGGCGGCGGACACGGCGCTGACCTTGAAAGAAGACGCGCCGCCCGCGGACGCGTCGTCCGACCTCGATACCGACTACGACAACGTCTATGCGGAAGATTCGGCGTGCGACCGGGCGGCCGGCGACAGCGGGCCGTCCTCATGGGCGGAGGTCAAAGGCGGCGGGCGGCTCGATGGGGACGATGCACAGTCGTTGGAAGCGACGCTGTCGCGCGCGCCCAATCTGCACGAACATTTGGCCGAACAGCTGCAGGTCGCGTGCACGGACGCGCGCGACCGGCTGATCGGGGCGTACCTGATCGATGCGATCGACGAGTGCGGCTACCTGACGGTCGAGGTGACCGCGGCTGCGCAGCATCTGGCGGTGCCCGCCTCGGTCGTCGAGAACGTGCTGAAGACGATCCAACGGTTCGATCCGACCGGCGTCGGGGCACGTTCGCTCGGCGAATGTCTGGCGCTGCAGCTCAAGGAACGCAACCGGCTCGATCCGGCGATGCAGGCGCTGCTCGACAATCTGGAACTTCTGGCCAAGCGCGACGTGCAATCGCTGCTGCGGCTGACGCAGGTGAGTTCGGACGACCTCGCCGACATGATCGCCGAGATCAAACAGCTGAATCCGAAACCCGGGCTGAAGTTCGGAACGGAAGCGATCCAACCGGTCGTGCCCGACATCTACGTCAAGGACAATCCGCAAGGCGGCTACAGCGTCGAACTGAACAGCGACACCCTGCCCCGCGTCTTGGTGAACACGCGCTACTATGCGACCACGTCGAAGGCGAAAGACGCGAAGGCCTATCTGACCGATTGCCTGAACAACGCGAACTGGCTCGTGCGCAGCCTCGATCAGCGCGCGCGCACGATCCTTAAGGTCGCGACCGAGATCGTGCGTCAGCAGGACGGCTTCTTCGTCTCCGGCGTCACGCATTTGCGCCCGCTCAATCTGCGCGTGATCGCCGAGGCGATCGGCATGCACGAATCGACGGTGAGCCGCGTGACCGCGAACAAGTATCTGGCGACGCCGCGCGGCACGTTCGAGCTCAAATATTTCTTCACGTCCGCGATCCAATCGGCCGAAGGCGGCGAAGCCCATTCGGCCGAGGCGGTACGTCACCATATTCGCGAATTGATCGACAACGAGGCGCCGGCGAACATCCTTTCGGACGACAGGATCGTCGATATCCTGCGCAAGACCGGGATCGACATCGCACGGCGCACGGTTGCGAAGTACCGCGAGGCGATGCGCATCCCCTCGTCGGTGGAACGGCGGCGCCTCAAGCAAGGCATGAACTTGCCGGATGGGGTGTCCGCCCCCTAAGTCATGCGACGGACGGGATTCGGACACGGCTACCCACGCGAAGAGTTGAGACTATGCAACTGACGATCACGGGCAAGCAAATCGACATCGGCAACGCGCTGAGGACCTATGTCCAGACGCGGCTTACGCAAGCGGTCGAAAAGTACTTCGACCGCCCGATCGACGCGTCGGTCACGTTCTCGCGCGAGGGTACGGCCTACCGCGCCGACTGCACGCTGCACTTGGCGTCCGGCCTCTACCTGCAGGGACAGGGCCGCTCGAACGACATCTATGCGAGCTACGATACGGCGGTCGAGCATCTGGAGAAGCGGCTCCGCCGCTACAAGCGCCGGCTGCGCGATCACCACAACGGCGCGGCGCGCGCGGCAGCCGGCACGTCGGCCGCGCACGAACGCGTGATCGCGGCCCATCAGGGCGACGAGGAGCCCGAGACGCTGAACCCTGTGGTCGTCTCGGAAACGCCGACGCAATTGCGGACGCTCAGCGTGGGCGAGGCGGTGATGCAGCTCGATCTCGGCGAGGCGCCGGCGCTCGTCTTCCGCAACAGCGCGCACGGCCATATCAGCGTGGTCTACCGGCGCGCGGACGGCAACATCGGCTGGATCGAGGCGGCGGGCGAAGGGGCCGCGCGCTGAGCGGCGCCATGGAGATCGCCGAAATCCTTGCGCCGCAGGGCGTGTTCGAACGCTTGAAGGCGCCGAACAAGAAGAAGCTGATCGGCGATCTGGCCGCTCAGGCGGCGGCGATCGCCCATCTCGACACCGCGGCCGTGTTCGAGACGTTGTGGGAGCGCGAGAAGCTGTCGTCGACCGGCGTCGGGCATGGGATCGCCATTCCGCACGGGCGCATGGCCAAGCTCGAGCGCATCGTCGGCGTGTTCGCGCATCTCGACGAGGCGATCGACTTCGAGGCGGTCGACGAGGCGCCGGTGGATTTGGTTTTCGCGCTGCTGACGCCGATCGACGCGGGGGCCGATCATTTGAAGGCGCTCGCGCGCGTGTCGCGGCTGATGCGCAATGCGGCGTTCTGCGAAAAGCTGAGGGCGGCGAGCGACCGGAGCCAACTCTATGCGCTGCTCACCGAACCGACCGCGGGCACCCAGGCGGCATAGTTTCGCTCAGCAAACGGGCGCCGGCTCCTGCCGACGCCCGCGGAGAAACGAATTCAGCGTCAGTGAACGCTGACGGGCTCCAGCTCGTGTTGGCGCGCGGCGACGAATGCCATGTCGCGATCGTCGACGACCGCAACGCGCCGACCGTCGGCCGCGTGCAGAGCGAAGAATTTCTGCTTCGCCGGGATCGCGGCGTCGAGCGGGATGACGCCCGCACCCTTCAATTCTTCGACGTCGACCTCGCGAACGTAGACCGTGTTCGCGCCGACGATGCGCGCGATCTCTTCCGGGCTCAGTTCGTGCGAGGGACTGCGAATGTCGTTCCTCATGACCTACTCCATCTCAGCCGCCGCATTTTCAGGCCCCATTCCGGCGGCCAGTCTTGCGGCGCTTCATGTCAATAATGTGGGTACGCACGGGCACGAAGTGAATAGTAGTCTAGACTCACTCCAATGTGATTGGAATCTGACGGATTTGCGGGGCGGGCCGCACGCGTTTCAGCTCGATTCTGAGCAAACCGTTGCTTAACCGGGCGCCGTCGACTTCCCAGCCGGCCGCCAAGATGAACGTGCGCTGAAAGCCGCGGGCGGCAATGCCCTTGTGCAGGAAGACGCGGCCGTCGACGGTTTGCGGCCGTTCGCCCTTCACGGCGAGTTCGCGATCGATCAGCGTGAGCGTCAACTGCTCGGGTGCGAAGCCCGCGACCGCCAACGTCACGCGCAGGCGGCCGTCCTCGACCTCTTCCACGTTCAGCGGCGGGTAGGCTTCTGGCGCCGATTTGGCGAGGCGCTCGAGGATGCGCTCGACATCGTCGAAACCCAGGCAATAGGGGCTTCCGAACGGCCCTGGTCGCGACATCGTGCCGGTCCCACGCTATAGACGAGGCCAGCATGTGGGCGGATACCGACGCCTCGTCAAGCGCCCTGCCCGATCTCAACGATGGCACCACCGGAAAACGAGCCCTTTGCCCTGTTCGACGACGCCACCACCGGCGATCGGGGGGCGTTTCTGTTCGAGGGCGCGGAGGCGTTGATCGAAGCGCACACGGCGGACGACGTGGCGGGGTCGCTGGCGGCGATCGACGCGGCCGCAGCGCGCGGGCGTGCCGCGGCCGGCGTGTGCGCCTACGAACTCGGCTTTGCGTTCGAGCCCCGGCTACGGCCGCTGATGCCCCAAACCGGCCGGCCGCTGCTCAAGTTTCATGTGTTCGGCAAGCGGCGCCGCTTGCGTCCGGAGGAGCGTGCAGCGTGGCTGGCCGCGCGCACGCGCGGGGCGCCGCTGACCGGCGAGGTGGTGCCTGCGCTCAACGAAGCAGCGCACGCAGCAAAGGTCGCGCGCGTGCGCCAGCTGATCGGCGACGGCGACGTCTATCAGGTGAACCTCACGTTCAAACTAAGGATGGCGGGCGCGGGCGACGCGTTCGCGACCTACGCGGCGCTTCGCGACAAGGCGCGCGCGGGCGCGTGTGCGTTCCTGCGGTTTGCGGACGAGGACATTCTCTCGTTTTCGCCGGAACTGTTCTTCTCCATCGCCGGAGGGCGGATCAAGGCACGACCCATGAAGGGGACCGTCGCACGCGCGCCCGACGTCGCAGGCGACGTCTTGCGGCGTGTTGCGCTCGTCTCCGACGAAAAGCAACGTGCCGAGAATTTGATGATCGTCGACTTGCTGCGCAACGACCTCGCGCGGGTGTCGCGGCCGGGGAGCGTGCGGGTGAGCGACCTCTTCACCGTCGAAACCTATCCGCGGTTCCACACGCTTACGTCGGGCGTCGAGGCTGAGCTTGCGGGACCACCGTCGCTCGCGCGCGTCTTGCCGGCGCTGTTTCCGTGCGGCTCCGTGACGGGCGCACCGAAAATTCGGGCGATGGAAATCATCCGCGAGATCGAAAGCGAGCCGCGCGGCGTCTATTGCGGCGCCGTGGGATTCGTTACGCGCGAGCGCATGGCGTTCAACGTGGCGATCCGCACGCTCGTGATGCGGCCGGACGAAGCGGAAATGGGCGTGGGCGGCGGAATCGTTTGGGACTCCGAGCCTGGCGCCGAGTACGCCGAGTGTCTGGTGAAGGCGCGGTTCGTCACCGAACGTGCGACACGGTTTCGGCTGATCGAGACGTTGCGATGGACGGCCAGCGACGGCTTTCACTTGCATGCGCATCATCTTGCGCGGCTCGAGGCCTCCTGCCGTTATTTCGGCTTTCCGTTCGACGCTGCGGCCGTCAAGCTTACGCTTGCCGATGCAGTCGCGGGCCGCAGTGGGGTGCAGCGTGTGCGGCTTACGCTCGGCCCTGCCGGCGACGTGGACGCGACGGCGGAGCCGTTCGTTCTACCGGGACCCGATGCCGTTTGGCGGTATGCGTTCGCGCGCGCGCCGGTCGACAGCGGCGATTGGCGGCTCTACCACAAGACGACCGAGCGCGGTTTCTACGACGAGGCGCTTGCCGTCGAGAGAGCAGCGACGGGATGCGACGAGGTCGTGTTCGTGAACGAGCGCGGCGAAGTCACGGAGGGAAGCCGCACGAACGTGTTCCTCGAACGCGACGGGGTCTGGCTGACGCCGCCGCTCTCGTGCGGCTTGCTCGACGGCTGCCTGCGACGCGCGCTGATCGAAAGCGGGCGCGTCATGGAACAGGTTCTGCGACCGCATGATCTGGCCTTGGGCCGCGTGTGGTTCGGCAACGCGCTGCGCGGCCCTATCGCGGGTACCGCGGCCGACATGGCGTCGCGGCCGCGCTCAATCGCGCTCGGCGCGTGACACTTCGGCCGCCTGCGCGGTCACTGCCGACGACACGAGGCTGATGCCGTAGGTCACAAGCGCCGCGGCAAGCAACAACACGTGCGCGACATCTCGAAGCGTGATCGATGGGGGCATGGCGGTTCTCCGGTCGCTCAACCCGGCGTGCGGGCGCTGATCATGCAGACGCTGCCTTCCTTCTCGGCAGCATTCGCGGCAATCGATTGCGCGAGCGTGCTGACCCCATAGGTCGCAAGCAGCAGCGCGACGACGGTGACGTAGGTCCAGTCTCTGATCGTGGGCATGGCGGGTTCTCCTTGGTCCTCGCAGCTTGAGAGTGCGCCCGATGCCCCGCCGCCCGCCAATGCCGGCAACCTTCGTTTTCGATGCGGGTGGGCTATCGGAAGACCCCATTTGCCGTGGGCGCTTGCATCGGCTAACCATCCCGGCCTTCCGCGCGCCGCCCCAGAGGGTCCAATGCTTCGTAGTCTCTATGACTGGGTGATCCGGATGTCGGAACACCCGAAGTCGCTTTGGGCGCTGTCGGGCGTATCGTTCGCGGAGAGTTCGTTCTTCCCCATTCCGCCCGACGTGATGCTGATCCCCATGATCATCGCGCAGCGGGCGAAGGCGTGGCTGATCGCGGGGGTGTGCACGATCGCGTCCGTCGCCGGCGGCTTCTTTGGCTATGCGATCGGGTTCTTCTTTTTTGAGACGGCCGGCAAGTGGGTGATCGAAGCCTATGGACTTCAAGGCGGGTTCGCCGAGTATCAGGAACAATTCAACAAATGGGGACTCTGGATCATCCTGATCAAGGGCATGACGCCGATCCCCTATAAGCTGGTGACGATCGCCAGCGGCGCGGCGCAGTTCGATCTGCTCGTATTCGGGGTCGCGTCGGTGGTCACGCGCGGGCTGCGGTTCTATCTCGTCGCCGTGCTGCTTTACTTTTTCGGCGAACCAATCCGCCACTTCATCGAGAAGCGGCTCACCCTGGTCACGACGGTCGCGGTCGTGTTGATCGTGTCCGGTTTCGTCGCAGTCGCGTATCTCTGACGGGCGAGGCTTTGCCCTTAGGGAATGCGAATGGTGCCTTCGAGATAGGGCGCGACCTTCCCCTTGAGCAGCACGCGTTCGCCTTGTTCTTCGCAATAGAGCGTGCCGCCGCGGGCGCTGAGTTGGCGGGCGGTGAGTTTCGCCTTGCCGAGGCGCTTGGCCCAAAGCGGCACGAGCGCCGCGTGGGCCGCACCGGTGACGGGGTCTTCGGCGATACCTAAGCCCGGCACGAAAAAACGGGAGACGAAGTCGAAACCGAGATCGCCGCCGGGCGCGGTGACGATGAGGCCGTCCTCGCCGAACTCATCGAGGACGTCGGCGATCAGGTCGGCGTCGGCTTCGAGCACCTCGTCGGGCGATGCGAACACCGCGAGCGCGTAGTTCGCGGAGAACACGTCTTTGGGCTCGAAGCCCATCGCCTCGTCCAGCGCCTCGCGGAAGTCGTCGGCGTCGGCGTGGGGTTTCGCCGGAAACGCGGGCAGCGCCATCGCGAGCAAGCCGTTCTCGGCGCGCTCGACCGTCAGGACGCCGCTTTGCGTGTCGAAAGCGACGCGCGAGAGCTGCGGGGCCAAGTGCGTCAGGATCACGTAGGCGCTTGCCAGAGTCGCGTGGCCGCAGAGCGGGACCTCGACCTCGGGCGTGAACCAACGCAGGCGGTAGTGGCCCGCGCCCTTGGCCGCGTCGGGCACGAAGAACGCGGTTTCGGAGAGATTGTTTTCAGCCGCGATCGCCTGCATCACGTCGTCGGCGAGCCAGGAGGCGAGCGGCACGACCGCCGCAGGGTTTCCTTCAAACGGCTTTTCGGCGAAGGCGTCGACCTGCCAGAGTCTCAGTTCCATGGCTCACTCCTCCGTGTACGGACGTACCGTGTGCGCGTGGTTCAACGGCCCATGCCCTTTGCCGAGCCCCGGCGCGGTCTCGATCGCGCGACGGACATAGGCGCGGGCGCGCGCAATCGAATCGACCGCGCTCATGCCTTGAGCCAACCCGGTTGCGATGGCGGAGGCAAGCGTGCAGCCGGTGCCGTGCGTGTGACGCGTACTGATGCGTGTGGCGCTCCACTCCTGCGTGCCTTCGGGGCCTGCGTAGATGTCGACCAGCTCGTCGCCCGGCAGATGGCCGCCCTTGAGCAGCACCGCTTTCGCGCCCAGATCGAGCAGCGGTTTCACGGCCTCGCGCATCGCTTGCAGCGTGTCGATCTTGCGACCGACGAGCGCCTCGGCTTCGGGCAAGTTCGGCGTGATGAGCGTCGCGCGCGGGATGAGGCGGGCCTTCATCGCATGCACCGCGTCGCGGTCGATCAGCGCCGCCCCGCCCTTCGCCACCATCACCGGGTCGACGACCAGCGGCGCGTCAGGGGCTTCGCGTTTCAGGAGCGCGTGGACGGTGTCGATGAGTTCGCCGGTCGCGAGCATGCCGGTCTTCACGACGTCGGCGCCGATGTCGGCAAGCACGGCGCGGATTTGCGCGACGACAGTTGCGGTCGGGATGACGTGAACGCCGGTCACGCCTTCGGTGTTCTGCACGGTCACCGCGGTGACGGCGGTCGCAGCGTAGGCACCGAGCGCGGTCACGGCCTTTAGGTCAGCCTGAACGCCCGCGCCGCCGCTCGAATCCGAACCGGCGACGATCAACACGCGCCCGCGCATGAGTGTGGGTTGCATGGGAGGGAATGTAGGGGGATAGGGGAGTAAGGGAATAGGGGTTCCAATCGCCCGCTGGCCCCATCCCCTACTGCTTTATTCCCTTCAGCTCGCCTTCTCGAGCACCTTGACGATGTCGCCCACGACGGTCTTGACGAGTTTTTCGTCGTCGCCTTCGGCCATGACGCGGATCAGCGGCTCGGTGCCGGACTTGCGGATCAGGAGGCGGCCTTTGTTCGTCAGGCGCGCTTCGCCGTCCTTGATGGCGGTTGCGACCTCTTGGTTTTCCAGGGGCTTTGCGCCGGCGCGGAAGCGGACGTTCTTCAGAATTTGCGGCAGCGGTTCGAACAAGTGGGTCGCCTCGCTGGTGCGCTGGTTCGACTCTGCGATCACGGCCAGTACTTGCAGGGCGGCGATCAGTCCGTCGCCCGTGGTCGCGAAGTCGCTGAGCACGAGATGGCCCGATTGCTCGCCGCCGACGTTGAAACCCTTCTCGCGCATCGCCTCAACCACGTAGCGGTCGCCGACGGCGGTGCGCTCGAGCTGCAGGTTCATCGCGTTCAAGTAACGCTCGAGGCTCAGGTTCGACATCACGGTCGCGACCACGCCGCCGCCTTTCAGCGTACCGGCCTTCGACCAGGAACGGGCGATCAGCGCCAAGATCTGGTCGCCGTCGATGATCTGGCCCTTCTCATCCGCCAGAACGACGCGGTCCGCGTCGCCGTCGAGCGCGATGCCCAGATCGGCGCGGCTTTCCTTCACCTTGGCGCACATCGCGGCGGGCGCGGTCGAGCCGCACTCGCGGTTGATGTTGAAACCGTCGGGCGAGACGCCGAGCATGATGACTTCGGCGCCCAGTTCCCACAGCACTTCGGGCGCGACGCGATAGGCCGCGCCATGAGCGCAGTCGATGACGACGCGCAAGCCGTCGAGACGCAGATGCTGCGGGAACGTGCGCTTGGCGAATTCGATGTAGCGGGCTTGCGCGTCCTCGATGCGTTTGGCGCGGCCGAGCTTTTCGGACTCGGCCAAATGATCTTCGAGGCCGTTGTCCATCAGCTCTTCGATCGCGGCTTCCACCTGATCGGAGAGTTTGTACCCGTCGGGGCCGAACAGCTTGATGCCGTTGTCGTGGTAGGCGTTGTGCGAAGCCGAGATCATCACGCCGAGATCGGCGCGCAGCGAACGGGTGAGCATCGCGACCGCCGGCGTCGGCAGCGGACCGAACTGCAGCACGTCCATGCCCACCGAGGTGAAGCCCGCGACGAGCGCCGTCTCGATCATGTAGCCCGAGAGGCGCGTGTCCTTGCCGATGACGACGCGGTGGCGATGATCGCCGCGGGTGAAGTGACGTCCGGCCGCCATGCCGACGCGCAACGCCGTCTCGGCGGTCATCGGCTTTGCGTTGGCGCGCCCGCGAATCCCGTCGGTTCCGAAGTACTTGCGGCTCATGATCTTTCCCCCACCACAGGCGCGTCTTTTGCCGCTCAATACCACGAAATGCTTACGATGGAGATGGGGGCGGGCCATGTTTCGCCCGCGAAACAATTCGTTAAGGTTTGTGGGCGCCTTGCAACGCCCGTTGCACCTCAAGCGCCTGTTTCAAAGCGGCCACGTCGTGCGTACGGAGCCAATCGGCGCCCTTGGCCGCCGCGAAGAGTTCCGCGGCAATCGTCGCCGGACCGGCCTCAGCGACGCCCACGTTGGCGAGTTTGCGGATGAAGGATTTGCGGCTGACGGACACCAGCACGGGCAGGCTGTAGCGCGCTTTGAGTTCGCGCAGGCCGCGCAGCACGGTCAGTGAGACCACCGGGTCGGTGCCCAGGAAGAAGCCCATGCCGGGGTCCAGGATGATCCGTTCGCGGACGATCCCCGCCTGCTCCAGGACGGCGATACGTTCATCAAAGAAAGCGAAGAGCCGGTCGAAGATCGTGGCGGGGTCGGTCGCGATGCGCTCAGCCTGACCGCGCGGGGCCACGTTGTGCATGACGACAAGGCGCACGTTCGCGCGCGCGATCGCGGGATAGAGCGAGGGTTCGGGGAAGCCCCTGATATCGTTCAGCCAGGCGACGCGCTGTGTCAGTGCCCAGGCCTGCGTTTCCGGCGCAAAGCTGTCGATCGAAATCTCGGCCTCGCCCCTCAGCGCGGCGACGATGGGCGCGAGGCGCCGGATCTCTTCGTCCGACGGGACGTGCAGAGCGTCGGGATTGGACGCGGCGGCGCCGAGGTCGATGACGTCCGCGCCCGCCGCGATCAACTCTCGCGCGCGCGCAATCGCCGCTTCGGGCGCGAGATACTTGCCGCCGTCGGAGAAGGAGTCGGCGGTCGCGTTGACGATGCCGAAGATGCGGGTCATCGACCAGCCGGCGTCACTTGCACGTCAGCTTGGGCGAGCCCTGGATTTCGCCTTTGCCGTCGATCACGCCTTCGATGCGGCATTCCTTGATCGAAGCGGGCACGTCTTTGCGCACGGTCGCCTGCGTGCCGTGGTAGCGGCAGACCATAACGATCGGACGACCGGGCTCGCGCGCGAAGCGCCAGACCTGATCGAGCCTCGGCGCTTGGCTGCGATCTTCGGGCGCGAGGTCGGCCATCTCGGCAGGATCGCCGTCGTAGAACGACACATAGCGGAACTTGTAGGCGACGGGCGCGCCGCCGGCGGTCTCATCGGTTTCCAGCGTCGCAGGACAGGCGAACTGCGCGGCCGAGACGGAAGGCGCGAAAGCACCACAAGCGACGGCGAACAACAGCAACAAGACGCGCATGCGTGTTTCTTCCCTGTGGTGGCACATGGGCAAAATCGCCGATCGGGGGCCAAAAGCAAAGCCCCCGAAGGCAGTGCTCCGGGGGGCTGTCTCTATGTCGGTTGCGGTTCGGGGGTGAGACCCGGGCCGCTATCGCTGCGGGGGCGGCCGGCGACGGGCACCGACGACGCCGGTGGTTTGCCTGCCGGTTCTTCCGGCTGCGTTTCGCGCACGATCGGCTGACCACGGAACAGCGCCTGAACCTCGTCGCCCGAAAGGGTTTCGTATTCGAGCAACGCCTTGGCCAGCGTGTGAAGCTGGTCGATGTTTTCGTGCAGAATGCGACGGGCGGTCTGTTCCGCGTCCTCGATCAAGCCGCGAATCTCGCTGTCGACGAGGCGCGCCGTTTCTTCCGACATGTTCGTGGTCTGCGCGACCGAATGGCCGAGGAAGACTTCCTGCTCGTTCGCCGCATAGCGCACGCGGCCGAGCTTTTCCGACATGCCCCATTCCATGACCATCGCGCGGGCGAGACGCGTCGCCTGCTGAATGTCCGAGGTGGCGCCGTTCGTCACGTTGTTCTCGCCGAAGATCGCGAGCTCCGCCTCGCGGCCGCCGAACACGGAGGCGAGCTTCGAGAGGCAGAACTGCTTGTTGTAAGAGAGCCGGTCGCGTTCCGGCAGGCTCATCGTCACGCCCAGCGCGCGCCCGCGCGGGATGATCGTCACCTTGTGCAGCGGATCATGGTTCGGCATGTGCAGACCCACGATTGCATGGCCCGCTTCGTGATAGGCGGTCAGCTTCTTCTCGTCGTCGGTCATGACCATCGAGCGGCGTTCGGCGCCCATCATGACTTTGTCCTTCGCCTCTTCGAACTCGCGCATCGTCACCATGCGCTTGTTGCGGCGCGCGGCGAGCAAGGCCGCCTCGTTCACGAGGTTCGCAAGATCCGCGCCCGAGAAGCCGGGCGTGCCGCGCGCGATGACGTTCGGGTTCACGTCGGGCGCCAGCGGCACCTTCTTCATGTGCACTTTGAGAATCTTTTCACGGCCGCCGATGTCGGGGTTCGGCACCACGACCTGACGGTCGAAGCGGCCGGGGCGCAGCAGCGCCGGGTCGAGCACGTCGGGGCGGTTCGTCGCGGCGATCAGGATCACGCCTTCGTTCGTGTCGAAGCCGTCCATCTCGACGAGCAACTGGTTCAGCGTCTGCTCGCGCTCGTCGTTGCCGCCGCCGAGGCCCGCGC
>CAZLRW010000076.1:10296-18843 GCA_964561925.1 uncultured Flavobacteriaceae bacterium | reverse complement strand
CCGAACATCTCCTTCACCTTCGCGAAGAAGCGCGTGAGTTCGGGCGTGTTCTGCGACGTGCCGGCCTTGTCGAATTCGCGCAGCAGCTCTTGCTGCTTCTTGGTCAGGTTCACCGGCGTCTCGACCGCGACCTCGACGACGAGGTCGCCCACCATGCCCTGGCCGCGCAGAGCCGGCATGCCTTTGCCGCGTTGCCGGACATGCATGCCGGATTGCGTGCCCTCCGCGATCGGAATGCGCGCCCGCCCGCCGCCGAGCGTCGGCACTTCCACCTGACCGCCGAGAGCGGCGGTGACGAAACTCACCGGCACGCGGCAATGAAGATCGTTGCCCTCGCGCGTGAACAGCGAATGGTGCGCGACCGACAGGAAGATGTAGAGGTCGCCCTTCGGCCCGCCGCGCAGGCCGGCCTCCCCTTCGCCGCTCAGGCGGATGCGCGTGCCGTCCTCGACCCCTTGCGGAATATTGACGCTGAGCGTGCGTTCGCGCTGCACGCGTCCAGCGCCGTTGCATGACTTGCAGGGATTCTTGATGACGCGCCCAAGGCCTTGGCACGTCGGGCACGTGCGTTCGATCGTGAAGAAGCCTTGCTGCGCGCGCACCTTGCCCACGCCCGAGCAGGTCGGGCACGCCTGCGGCTTCGAGCCCGCCTCCGCGCCCGTTCCCGAGCACGGTTCGCAGGTGACCGAACCCGGCACGCGGATCGTCGCGGTCTTTCCCTTGAACGCGTCCTCGAGCGAGATTTCCATGTTGTAGCGCAGGTCCGCCCCGCGCGAGGCGCGGTTGCCGCCGCCGCCCCCACGCCGCCCGCCCATGAACTCGCCGAACAAATCGTCGAACACGTCCGTGAACGAAGACGAGAAATCGAAACCGAACCCAGGTCCCCCGCGCCCGCCCTGCGGACCCTCGAACGCCTCGTGGCCGTATTGATCGTAGGCCGCGCGCTTCTGGTTGTCCTTCAGCACGTCGTAGGCTTCGTTCAGCTCCTTGAATCTATGCTCGGCCTTCGCATCGCCGGGATTGCGATCGGGGTGGAGCTCCTTCGCCTTCTTGCGGAAGGCGGCCTTCATCTCGTCGGCGGTTGCCCGCTTTCCGACGCCGAGAATCTCGTAGTAGTCGCGTTTCGCCATGCGTTTGGCCGGGCACTCGTCGAACTAAGGATCGAACGGAAGCAGTTGAAGAGAAGCGCGCGTCAGCGCGCGCCGCCCTTTTTCTTCTTCTCCTCGTCGACCTCTTCGTAGTCCGCATCGACCACGTCGCCCTCCGCGGTGGCGCCGCCGCCGGTACCCTCCGTCGCGCCCGCGCCCGCCGCACCTTCGGGGTTCATACCCTTGTACATGGCCTCGCCGAGCTTGAACGACGCCTGTTGCAACGCCTCCGTCTTGGTGCGGATGAAGTCTGGATCTTCGCCCTTGACCGCATCTTTCACCGCCGCGACCGCCGCCTCGATCGCGGTGCGCTCGGCGGAGCCGACCTTGTCGCCGTGTTCCTTCAGGGCCTTCTCGACCTCGTGCACCGAATGATCGGCGCGATTGCGCGCCTCGACCAGTTCGCGCCGCTTCTTGTCGTCGCTTGCGTGCTCCTGCGCCTCGCGCATCATCTTCTGGATGTCGGCTTCCGAAAGCCCGCCCGACGCCTGGATGCGGATCGTCTGTTCTTTGTTCGTGGCCTTGTCCTTCGCCGCGACATTGACAATGCCGTTGGCGTCGATGTCGAAGGAGACTTCCACCTGCGGCATGCCGCGCGGCGCCGGCGGAATGCCGACGAGATCGAACTGGCCCAGGAACTTGTTGTCCGCCGCCATCTCGCGCTCGCCCTGGAAGACGCGGATCGTGACCGCCGTCTGTCCGTCTTCCGCCGTCGAGAACACCTGGCTCTTCTTCGTCGGGATCGTCGTGTTGCGCTCGATCAGTCGCGTGAACACGCCGCCCAAGGTTTCGATGCCCAGCGACAGCGGCGTCACGTCGAGCAGCAGGACGTCCTTGACCTCACCCTTCAGCACGCCCGCCTGGATCGCCGCGCCGATCGCCACGACCTCGTCCGGGTTCACGCCCTTGTGCGGTTCCTTGCCGAAGAAGTCCTTCACGATCTGCTGGACCTTCGGCATGCGCGTCATACCGCCGACGAGCACGACCTCGTCGATATCGGCGGGCGTCACGCCCGCATCCTTCATGCAGGCCTTGAGAGGCGCCAGCGTCCGCTGCACCAGATCGTCGACCAGCGACTCCAGCTTCGCGCGCGTCAGCTTCGTCGTCAGATGCTTCGGCCCCGACGCGTCCGCCGTAATGAACGGCAGGTTCACTTCCGTCTGCAGCTGCGACGACAGCTCGATCTTCGCCTTCTCCGCCGCCTCTTTCAGGCGCTGCAGCGCGAGCCGGTCCTTGCGCAGGTCGATGCCCTGTTCCTTCTTGAACTCATCGGCCAAGAAGTCGACGAGACGCATGTCGAAGTCTTCGCCGCCCAAGAACGTGTCGCCGTTCGTCGCCTTCACCTCGAAGACGCCGTCGCCGATTTCGAGGATCGAGATGTCGAACGTGCCACCGCCCAGGTCGTAGACCGCGATCGTGCCCGTTTGCTTTTTGTCGAGACCGTAGGCGAGCGCCGCCGCCGTGGGCTCGTTGATGATGCGCAGGACTTCAAGCCCCGCGATGCGCCCCGCGTCCTTCGTCGCCTGCCGCTGCGCGTCGTTGAAATACGCGGGCACGGTGATGACGGCCTGATGCACCTTCTCGCCGAGATAGGCCTCCGCGGTTTCCTTCATCTTCTGCAGTGTGTAGGCCGAAACCTGCGACGGCGAGAGCTTCTCGTTCTCGCGACCCTGGATCCACGCGTCGCCGTTGTCGGCCTTGATGATCTTGTAGGGCACCATGCCGATGTCCTTTTGGGTCATCGGATCTTCGAACTTGCGCCCGATCAGGCGCTTGATGGCGAAGAACGTTTGCTCCGGATTGGTCACGGCCTGACGCTTGGCGGCCTGCCCGACGAGGCGCTCCCCGTCCTTCGTGAAGGCCACGATCGACGGCGTCGTGCGCGCGCCTTCCGCATTCTCCAGCACCTTCGGTTGGGTCCCCTCCATGATCGCGACGCAGGAGTTCGTGGTCCCCAAGTCGATGCCGATGACTTTAGCCATTTCTTAACCTCTCCGAATTCGGCCGATGGTCCGGGGCCTTCATGAACGATCGAAGCGCCCGCCCGCCATCCCCGGTTTTCAAGTGTATGGGACGTTGGATGCCGCATGAATCTGCGGCTTTCAGGGCCACATATAGGGGGGCCCCCCACTGGCCGCAAGCAGTCAGCCGACGCGCCGATTCGTGATTTTGGGGCGTTTCGAAGCAGGCTTATTGTCGCCCGCGTCCGAAGGACGAGGAGGCCACCCATGTTCCGCAACATCGGTTGGGCCGCGTTTTTGGCCTTGAGTGCAGTCTTGTTTGCCGCCGCCGCAGTGCCCGCCTACGCGAATGCCGCCCGGCCGATCTACGCATGTTTCTCACCGCAAAATGCCGCAGTCATCGGCCGTTTGGGCGCCGGTGATGGCAGCGTGCGCCACGGCTTCGAGATGGGCGCCTGCCTGGCTCTTCCGGCGGGCACGCCTGTGACCGACGTCGATCGCGCCGGGCCGTTGTGGCGCTTTCGCGCGCTTGGCGCCAAGCCCTATCTCTATGCCGCCGACTGGGCGGCCGGCTTCCATCCCTATGCGGGACCTATGCCGCCGGGGTTCGAGCGTTATTTGCCGGTAACGGCAAACCTGCTGGCGGCGGGGCGCACCTATGCGCAATGCGCCGAGGACGGCCGCAAGCTCGACGAACGCATCGAGGATCATCGGCGCCGCTGGCGCGAATACGAGTCTTGGAGCCGCGGCCATCCCAACAACTCGACCCCCAAGATCGTCATCTATCTTGGCGACCGGGGGCCTAAGCTGATGCGGGAAGCCGAAGACCTCCGGCGCGAGGCGGCCCGCCTTGATGCGCGCTGCAGCACAGTGGCGGATATGGAAGCCGACAACGATTTCCTGACCTTCGCGAGCACCCGCCGGGCGTGAGGAAACGGCGGCTTTTCGCCCGTCGCGAAATGTGATCGGGCGGGGCCACACTTTTGCCGCCGATGCACCCCATATGGGGAGCATCGGCAACGCGAAAGGGACCAGGCATGCCGGTGATCGATTTCTTTGCGGCGCTCGTGGCTGCGGCGCCCGCTGTGCCGTTGAAGGCCTCCTCAACCGCGGATCTCACGATGTTTTCGCTGTTCGTCATCGCGTTCCTTGTGATCGCAATTTACATGCTGATCAGAGGCGCGCTCGTGCTCGAGCGGCCGTACGATCGCGCGCACGGCCACGGCGGCTGGTTCTGGCACGATGATGACGACGACCAGAGCCACCAAGGCGGCAATGGGAACGGCAGCAACTAAACCGTCGTGTCGAAGGACGGATCCTCGCCCTCGGGCGGTGCTTTGGCGACGACGACCATCGCCTCGCGCAAGAGCCTTCCGCCGATCGTGTAGCCCTGCTGTGCCACGTCGATGACGGTGCCGGCGGGGTGCTCGCGCGTCGGCACCTCGGCGATGGCGCTGTGGTGGTTCGGATCGAAACGGCGCCCTTTGGCGTCGACCCGCTTGATGCCGTAGCGCTCGAAGATCGCGACCATCTCGCGCTGCGTCGCCTCCACCCCGTCGAGCACCGACTTCGCGCCTGCGGGCAGCGCCGCCCGCACCTCCCCGTCGAGCGAGTCGAAGGCGCGCCCGAAATTGTCGAGCACGTTCAAAAGGTCGCGCGCGAACTTCGAGAACGCGAATTGCGCCGCCTCGGTCTTCTCCCGTTCGCTGCGCTTGCGCACGTTCTCGAGCTCGGCGACCGCGCGCAGATACCGGTCCTTGAGTTCGACCATCTCCGCATGCAGTCCCGCGATCTGAGCCGCTTCGCGCGCGATCTCCGCGCTGCCGCCTTCGTCGTCGTTGCCTGCGGGGAAGGGACCGTTCTGGTCTTTCGGTTCGCTCATGGGTTCTCTCAAGGTCCCGTTCGTTACTTCTGCTGACTGATCATCCGGCTGATCGCCCGTGCCGTATAGTCGACCATCGGCACGATGCGCGCGTAGTTGAGCCGCGTCGGCCCGATCACGCCCACGACGCCGACGATGCGCCGGGCGGCGTCGGAGTAGGGCGCAGCAATGACGGACGATCCCGACAGAGAGTAGAGTTTGTTCTCCGCGCCGATGAAGATGCGCACGCCGTCGCCCTGTTTGGCGAGTTCCAGAAGCTGAATCAAATCGTTCTTGCGTTCGATGTCGTCGAACAGCTGGCGCACGCGCTCGATCCCTTGGCTCGCGGCAAGGTCCTCGATCAGGCGCGATTGGCCGCGCACGATCAGCGACGGCGAGGGCGTGGGCGCGCCGCCCCACTCGGCAAGCCCTTCCGACACGAGCTTCGCGGCGAGGTCGTTCAACTCCGCACGCTGCGCCGAAAGCTCCGCCAGGATGTCGCTGCGGGCCTCTTCAAGCGTCCGACCGCGCATGCGCGCGCTCAAGTAATTGCTGGCCTCGATGAATGCCGACGGTGGCAACCCCATCGGCATCTCGACGATGCGATTCTCGACCGAACCGTCTTCCCCCACCGTAATCACGAGCGCGCGCTGCGGCCCGAGCGACACGAACTCCACGTGCTTTAGCGGCACGTCGCGCTTCGGCGTAACGACGAGCCCCGCGTATTGGCTCAAGCCGGAGAGCATCGTCGAGGCCTGCAGCAGCACGTCCTCCAGTTTCCGCCCGCTCGCAGCCAACTGCGCCTCGATGCCCTTGCGTTCGTCGTTCGCGAGGTTGCCGAATTCGAGCAGCCCGTCGACGAAAAGCCGAAGGCCGAGCTGCGTGGGCACCCGCCCCGCACTCGTGTGCGGGGCTTCGAGCAAACCCAGATGCTCGAGGTCCGACATCACGTTGCGGATCGAGGCCGGCGACAGCGCGATGCCGCGCTGCGACAGCGTGCGCGATCCGATCGGCTCGCCGGTTTCGAGATACGACTCCACGATCGAGCGGAAGATGTCGCGCGAACGTTCGGACAGTTCGCCGATCTGGTTAGGCTGCGCGAGTCTTGAGTGGGGGGCTTGGCGTTCGTTCATTGCCGTTGGTTTGACCGCTTTTCCGCCTGAAAACGACCGTTGCACGGGGCCAAAGCGCCAGGCTAGGTAGCGTCTGAGCCCCCAAACTTCAAGGCAAGGATAACTCCCCGCCATGCGCCCGTCCGGCCGCCGCCCCGATCAGCTGCGCGAGGTTGTGCTCGAACCCGGCGTGTCCGTTCACGCGGAGGGCTCCTGCCTCGTGAAGTTCGGCCGCACGCACGTGTTGTGCACCGCCTCGCTCGAGACCGGCGTGCCGCCGTTCTTGAAGGGGTCGGGCAAGGGCTGGGTAACCGCCGAGTACGGCATGCTGCCCCGCGCAACCGGGGAGCGCATGCGCCGAGAGGCCGCAGCCGGCAAGCAATCCGGCCGCACGCTCGAGATCCAAAGGCTCATCGGGCGTGCGCTGCGCGCGGTCACGAACTTGAGCGGCTTCGGCGAGCGTCAGATCGTCATCGACTGCGACGTGATCCAAGCCGACGGCGGCACGCGCACCGCCGCGATCACCGGCGGCTTCGTCGCGCTCCACAAATGCTTCGAGATGATGAAGCGCGACCAGATGATCAAGTCGTTGCCCGTGAAAGACCATGTCGCGGCGATCAGCTGCGGGATTCACGAGGGTCGCTGCGTGCTCGACCTCGACTACGACGAAGATTCGAGCGCGGGCACAGACGCGAATTTCGTCCTGACGGGGGCAGGCAACATCGTGGAAGTGCAGGGCACCGCGGAGGGCGAGCCTTTCACGGAAGCGGCGTTCTTGGAACTGATGGCGCTCGCCCGCGCCGGGATCAAGCAACTCGTCGATCTGCAGCGCGCGGCGATCGATCGCCCGAAGTGAAGCGGGCGCTTGAAACCCGATGCGAAAGCTCACCGAACGCAAGCTTGTCGTGGCGAGCCACAATCCGGGCAAGGTGCGCGAGATCGCGGACCTGATCGCGCCCTATGACATCGAAGCGGTGTCCGCGGCGGCGCTCGGGCTCGCCGAGCCCGATGAGACGGAAGCGACGTTCGCAGGCAATGCGCTGATCAAGGCGCATGCCGCCGCGCGCGCCGCAGGTTTGGCCGCGCTCGCCGACGATTCCGGTCTCTGCGTCGATGCGCTGAACGGCGATCCGGGCGTTCTATCGGCGCGCTGGGCAGGCCCCGCCAAAGATTTCGCGATTGCGATGCAAAAAGTGCATGAGCGCCTCGCCGGCGATCCGGTCCGCACTGCGCACTTCGTGTGCGCCCTGGCGATCGCCTGGCCGGACGGTCACGCCGAAGTCTTCGAAGGCAGAGTCTTCGGCCGGCTCGTCTGGCCGCCGCGCGGCACCAAGGGCTTCGGCTACGATCCGATGTTCGTGCCTGACGGCCACACGCAGACCTTCGGCGAAATGGAACCCGACAAGAAACACGCGATGTCCCACCGCGCCCGCGCTTTCGCGCAATTCGTCGAGGCGTGCCTTGCCTGACGCAGGGTTCGCCCTCTACGTGCACTGGCCGTTCTGCCTGTCGAAATGTCCGTACTGCGACTTCAACAGCCACGTGCGCGCGAAGGTTGATGCCGCCGCCTGGCAGCAGGCTCTGCTTCGCGAGCTTGAAACCGTCGCGGCCCGCCTGGACGAAAAGCGCGCGCTGCGCTCGATTTTCTTCGGCGGTGGCACGCCGTCGTTGATGCCGGGGCACGTCGTCGCCGCCGTGATCGAAAGGGCGGAGCGCCTCTTCGCCTTCGAACCCGGCATCGAGATCACGCTCGAAGCCAATCCGACCAGCGTCGACGCAACCCGCTTCCGCGACTATCGCGCGGCCGGCGTCAACCGCGTTTCGCTGGGCGTTCAGGCGTTGAACGACGCGGACCTGCGCGCGCTCGGGCGTTTGCACACGGTCGACGAAGCGTTGCGCGCCGTCGCCCTCGCGCAATCGACGTTCCCGCGAGCCTCGTTCGACTTGATCTATGCCCGTCCGCAGCAGACGGCGAGGTCATGGGGCGAAGAACTCGACCGGGCGCTCGCCCAAGGCTGCACCCACTACTCGCTTTATCAGTTGACCTTCGAAGAGGGCACGCCGTTCCACGCGGCACTCGCGCGCGGCACGATGCGCGAACTTGACGCTGACGCCGCAGCCGAACTCTACGAACTCACGCAAGCACGCATGACCGCAGCCGGCATGCCCGCGTACGAAATCTCGAACCACGCCACCCCAGAGCAGGAATCGCGCCACAACCTCGTCTACTGGCGCTACGGAGACTACCTGGGCATCGGACCCGGCGCGCACGGACGTCTGTCCATCGCCGGCAAGCGTTTGGCGACCGCAACGCGACGCGCACCCGAGGCATGGCTCGACGCCGTCGGCCAACACGGCCACGGCCTCGAACGCTGGGAAGAAATCCCGCCCGGCGATCAGGCGACCGAAGCGCTGTTGATGGGACTGCGCCTCAGCGAAGGCGTTGCAACTGCGCCGATCGAGCG
>CAZLRW010000076.1:0-10196 GCA_964561925.1 uncultured Flavobacteriaceae bacterium | reverse complement strand
AGAACCCCTGCGCCTGGAACGTCTGCGCCGCCGGGCTGACCACCGTGATCTGGCCGGCCGCCGAGACTTCCATCACGGCAAGCCCGCGCTCCGTCATCCCGTCGGGACGGAAGCGGAAGATGCCGTCGATCCCGGCAAATCCGTTCGGGTCCGCAAGCGACGTGCGCGTATAGCGACGTCCCGGCGTTCCGTTCGCCAGCGTCGCCGACAGTGCGACCGCGTCGTAACCGAGCGAGGCGATCCGTGGCGGCTTCGAGCCGTAGAGCTGTTGGAAGCGCGTGATGAAGTTCAGCCGCTGATCGGGCGGGGGCACGGCGAACCAGCCGCCGGCGAGCGACGGTTCCTTGGCGACCGCCGGGTCGTCCCACAAACCGGTGCCCAGCAAGCGCACCTTGCGCGAATCGACGCCGTTGATCGTGAGGATCGGCCCCAGGCTGCGCAGCATCGTGCCGCCCTCGGGCAGGAAGATCGTATCGAAGCCGAGCTTCGCGATCGTCTTCACCGCGGGCTCGAGCGCTTGCGGGTTCGGCTGATAGCTCTGGACGACGACGA
The DNA here is from genome assembly GCA_964561925.1 of uncultured Flavobacteriaceae bacterium. GTDB lineage: Bacteria > Pseudomonadota > Alphaproteobacteria > Micropepsales > Micropepsaceae > SZUA-430. The sequence continues at coordinate 9,644 of CAZLRW010000076.1, read as the reverse complement.
CTTCCTTGCCGGACTGCGTGACTGAATTCCGGAAAACCTCTTCCACGCTCTGCCCATAGGCGTTCGCGGGCACCAAGGCGGCAAACTTAGAACGCCCTTGCGACACCGCGTAGCTCACGACGCGGCTCACCTCTTGTTGCGGCATGAACGAAAGCAGGAACACGCCTTCGCCCGCGACCGTGCGGTCGGTAGAGAACGCGATCACCGGCACGCTGCGCTGGCGCGCAATCGGCGCCACCGCCCGCACGTCTGCGGCAAGCAGCGGCCCCAAGATCAGTTCGGCGCCCTTGTCGATGGCGTCGTTCGCGGCGGCGGCGGCTTGCTCGGGGCTCGTCCCCGTGTCGCGCGGGAGCAGCACCATGGAGCGCGCGCCCATGTCGAACATCGCCATTTGGGCCGCGTCTAGCAACGACTGCGCGACCTGCCGCGTCCCCTTGTTCGGGTGCGACAGCGGCAACAGCACGGCGATGCGAACCTGCCCTGCAACCGGTACGGGCGGCCCGCCCGGCGGCGGCCCCGACGGAAGCACGGCTGTTGGCCGCGGCGCTTCCGTGACGACAGGCGACGGTTTGTCGCCCCAGCCGAAGCCTTCGCAGGCCGAAAGCACGACCCCCATCGTCATAAGAAGGACGATCGTCCACAATGTGCGGGCAAAACGCAGCGGCTGAGACGCTGACAATCCTGTGGTCACGGGCGTTCGTCCTTCGAAAAACGGCAGAGGCTCAAAGCTTGAATGAGGGTGGCAAGACTACCGGCCGGGGCCAGCGAAGTAAATCAGACGCCCCGCTATCCCCAGGCCTCTATCTGGTTGCGACTCCGATCGGCAACGCCGCCGACGTAACATTGCGTGCTCTTCATGTTCTGGCCGCGGCGGACGAGGTTTTTGCCGAGGACACGCGCGTCACGACAAAGCTCTTGACCCTCCACGGGCAGGTTCGTCCCCTGCACTCGTACCGCGAACACAACGCCGAGCGCGCGGAAAAGGACATTCTTCGCCTGCTGCACGAGAATCGGAGCGTGGCGCTCGTCAGCGACGCCGGCACACCCCTGATCTCCGACCCGGGTCAGCGCCTGGTGCGCGCAGCGCTCGATGCAGACTTTGCCGTGTTTCCCGTCCCAGGCCCCTCCGCCGCCTTGGCCGCACTCACCGCTTCAGGCTTGGCGACGGAGCGCTTTCTCTTCGCAGGCTTCCTGCCCGCCCACGGGCCTGAGCGACGGCGTGCGATTCGCGAACTTGAAGCCGTGCCCGCAACCCTCGTGCTGTTCGAAGCGCCCTCCCGCCTCGCCGCCACGCTGACCGACCTTGCCGAACTGCTGGGCCCGCGCCCTGCGGCCGTGGCGCGGGAGTTGACCAAGCTGCATGAGGAAATGCGCCGTGCACCGCTCGACGAACTTGCCGCCGCCTACGCACGCAAGGCTGATGTTAAAGGCGAGATCGTGATCGTCGTCGCCGCGCCGGAAGCGGGCACGCAGGCGCCGTCGAAAGAAGCACTGGACGAACGCTTGGCCGCAGAACTCTTGCGCCACCCTGTGAAAGACGCGGCCGCGATCGTCGCCGCGGCATTGGGGTTGCCCCGGCGCGAGGTCTACGCCCGCGCCCTCGAACTCAAAAAGCGCGATGCGACTTGAGCGCGAAAAGGCCCGCGCCCGCGGACTTGCCGCCGAATGGGTGGCCGCCCTCTGGCTGATGGCCAAGGGTTACCGCATTTTGAGCCGGCAGTTCCGCGCCCAAGGTGGAGAACTCGACATTGTGGCGCTGACACCGTTTTGGACGCCCCGTACAATCGTCTTCGTCGAAGTCAGGGCGCGCGAAACGGTCGATCAGGCGGTCGAGTCGGTCGGCGCCCAAAAGCGGCATCGCGTCGAGACGGCGGCATTGCAGTTCTGCACCCGCAAGCCGAAGCTCGCGCGCCTGCCGCGCCGTTTCGATCTGATTCTCCTGGCGCCCGGACGCTGGCCCGAGCACAAGCCCGACGCCTGGCGCGCCTGAACCGAAGGGTAACCCGCGTATGCTGAACCTCCGCTTCGCCGTGTTCGCCGTGAGCCTGGCGCTCGTCGGCTGTGTGCACGAACGCTCGTTGTCGAGCGCTGTCGACGACTTCAACACCCGTACCGAACTGAACGCGCGCCTGCTCGGCGAAAGCGCCTCGTTGTTTGCCAATGTCAGCACGACCGTGATCGAAGGCCGCGTTCATCTCTCGGGAAGCGTGCCCACGAACGCCGAGCGGCTGACCGCAACGCGCGTCGCGTGGGCGACGCCGAACGTGCGCGAAGTCGTCAACGACATAGAGGTGGCGCAAGCCGGCGGCGTGGGCGACATTGCGGCCGACCGCTGGATCAGCACGCAGGTGCGCGGCCGCATCTTGGGCGATGCCGCGATTCGCGACGCGAACTACACGATCGACACCCAGAGCAAAGTCGTCTACGTGCACGGCATCGCGCAAAACCAGGAAGAACTCGACCGTGTCGTGGGCCACGCACGCGCCGTCTCCGGCGTGCGCCGCGTCGTGAACTACGCGCTCCTGAAGGACGACCCGCGCCGCTTCGCGCACCCCGGCGACCGCGAAGCCGAAGAAAAGACGGAATAGGCGATGGCGGCGATGAGCCCGGAAGAGATCCTCGAACGCCTGCACAAGCTGGGCGAAGCGGTCGACGATGGGCTGCCGCTGGCCGAGACGGCGCTGCTGTTGGCCGCCCTGGACCACAACGGGATCGATCTCGCCCCCTATCGCGAACACCTCGAGAATCTCGCCGCGACCGCACGCGACAGCGTTGCCGCTTTGCGCCGGGGCATGAACGCGAACGAGGCCGTCGCGCGCGTGCTCGTCGACACGATCGCCCAGCGCCACGGCTACGCCGGCGACAACGCGACCTACGACGACCCGCAGAACGCGGACATGATCCGCGTCATCGACCGCAGGCGCGGCCTGCCCGTCGCGCTCGGCGTCCTCTACCTCGATGTCGCCGCCGCCCTCGGGGTCAAGGCCGACGGCCTGAACACGCAGGGCCACTTCTTATTGCAGGTGGGCGAGGGCGAAGTCGCGCGCATCGTCGATCCGTTCAACGGCGTGGTCTTGGGACCCCAGGAGTTGCGCTTGGGCCCCCCGATGGCGGCGGCGCTCGACTACGGCCCCGTGTCCCGCCGCGACGTGCTGTTGCGCCTGTTGAACAACATCCACGCCCGGGCGACCGCGTCGAAGGATTCGGTCCGTACACTGACGGTCACCGAGCGCATGGTCCTGATCGCGCCGCGCCGCGCCGACCTCTGGCTCGAACTTTCGAAGGCCTCCGAGGCTGTCGGCAAGATGAACGGCGCGATCCGCGCCGCCCAAAGCGCGATCTCGCTCTCGACCGGCGAAGATTCGACCGGCCGCGAGGCCGCTTTCGCCCTCCATCGCTTGAAGCGCAAAGTGAATTGAGCGCGCCCTGGACTGAGTCGCGCCCGCGCCGCTAGTCTGAGGCGGGACCGCACCACACCACGGGGATTCATGTCGCTTGCCGTAGCCATTCAGATGGATCCGATCGACCGCATCGACATCGGCGGCGACTCGACGTTTGCGCTGGCGTTGGAGGCCCAGCAACGCGGGCACAAACTCTGGTTCTATCTGCCGAAACACCTGGCGCAGCGCGACGGCAAGGTTTCCGCGCGCGCACACGCGCTTGCCGTGCGCAACGTCAAGGGTGACCACTTCACGCTGGGCGAGGCGGCGATGCTGGATCTCGCCGCGATGGACGTCGTGCTGCTGCGGCAAGACCCGCCGTTCGACATGGCCTACATCACGACGACGCACGTCCTGGAGCGGTTGCCCAAGCGCACGCTCGTCGTCAACGATCCCTATTGGGTCAGAAACTCGCCCGAGAAAGTGTTCGTGACCGAGTTCCCCGATCTGATGCCCGCGACCTTGATCACGAGCGACGCCGAGGCGGTCCGCGCCTTTCGTGCCGAGCACGGCGAGATCGTGGTCAAGCCGCTCTACGGCAACGGCGGTGCGGGCGTGTTCCGCGTGCGGCCCGAAGACGAGAACTTGAACACGATCATGGAGTTTTTCGCAGCGTTCGTGCGCGAGCCGATGGTCGTGCAGCGCTACGAACCCAAAGTGCGCGAGGGCGACAAGCGCATCCTTCTCGTCGACGGCGAGGCTGTCGGCGCGATCAACCGTGTCCCCGCAAAGGGCGAGGCGCGCTCGAACATGCATGTCGGCGGGCGCCCCGAGAAGACCGTGCTCGGCGCCCGCGACAAGGAGATCTGCGCGCGCATCGGGCCGGAACTGAAGCGGCGCGGCCTCATCTTCACCGGCATCGACGTCATCGGCGACAAGCTGACCGAAATCAACGTCACCTCGCCCACAGGCATTTGGGAGGTGCGCCGCTTCGACGGCGTCGACACCGCGGCGCTGATCTGGGATGCGATCGAGAAGCGGGTCGCGTCGCTTCGGCAATGACGTGGGACGAGCTTCGCGCTTATCTGGTCCTCGATGCCGCGTGGCCGGCAAAGGGACTTGCGCCGGGGGATCTCACACAATTCGCGCCGGACGGGCTCGGACTCGCCGCGCCGATGATCGTGCGGCCCTATGGACGCATGGCCGAACCCGATTTCTACGGCTGGCATGAGCGCGTATTCGATCCCATTCGCGGCGCGCCGCGCAACGACGCCGGTGGCGGCATCCTCTATTTCGACGCGTATGACGAGGCAGGGCCGTTGGCCTCGGCGCTGAAGCTGATGGGCATGGTCCTCGACAGTCCGATTTCGGACTTCGTCGCGTTCGAGGCAGAGGCCGATGAGCCGCCGGTCGAACGCTATCTTCGGCAGGTCCGGTTCATGCCGCGCAAAGCGCTTGCCGTCTTCGGGGCGGACGAGCCTCCCGCCAAGCCCGCGCCGCCGGCGACTCTGCAGGACGCGATCGCCGCCTTTGTCGCCGCAGAGAGAACGTATTGGTACGAGTCCGCCTCGCTGTCCGGCACGCTGGGCGGCGACGGCGATTGGGCGAAGGAGCATCTGGGCTTCGGCCTTATGGTCGAGAATGCGTGGCATCGCATCTACCGGCTATGGAGTCGGCCATATCTGGTGACGAAGTAGCGCGGTTGGATTGTGCCGGGCATTTCGTCACGCGTTCTCAACTGTGCTACAGAGCCAAGCCGAAGTCGTTCGAAGCAAAGCTCAACGCCTCTCATGACCGTCGCACATGTTTTCACCGTCGCCTTCGCCGGCATCGAGGCGCGCGAGGTCGACGTGCAGGTCCATATGTCCGAAGGGCAGGGCAAGGACACGATGGCGATCGTAGGCCTGCCCGACAAGGCGGTCGCCGAAAGCCGCGAGCGGGTGCGCGCCGCGCTGCACGCGGTCGGACTCGCGCTGCCGAACAAGCGCATCACCGTAAATCTCTCGCCCGCCGATTTGCCGAAGGAAGGCAGCCACTACGATCTGCCGATCGCGCTCGCGCTTCTGACGGTGATGGGCGTGCTGCCCGCGCCGGACATGGCCAACCATATGGCGATGGGCGAGCTGTCGCTTGACGGGGCGATCGTGCCGGTCGCGGGCGTGCTTCCCGCGGCGATCAAAGCGCTCGAACGCGAACGCACGTTTGTCTGCCCGCAGAGTTGCGGTGCGGAAGCCGCCTGGGCCGGCGGTTTGGAAGTCGTCGCCGCGCCGTCTCTCGTCGCACTCGTCAATCACCTGAAGGGCGTGCAGGTGTTGGCGGCGCCCACCGCGAAACTCGCCGACGAGGGATCGAACGCGCCCGATCTTCACGATGTGAAGGGGCAGGAAACCGCAAAGCGCGCGCTCGAGATCGCGGCGGCCGGCGGCCACAATCTGTTGATGATCGGCCCGCCCGGTGCCGGCAAGTCGATGCTGGCCGCGCGCCTGCCTGGCCTGTTGCCGCCGCTGGACGCGCGCGAGGCGTTGGAAGTTTCGATGATCCAAAGCCTCGCCGGTGAACTGAAGAGCGGCGCCATCGGCAGGCGTCGTCCCTTTCGCAGCCCCCATCACTCGGCAAGCATGGCGGCCCTCGTCGGCGGCGGTCTGCGCGCGAAGCCCGGCGAAGTCAGCCTCGCCCATCTCGGCGTGCTGTTCCTCGACGAACTTCCTGAGTTTCAACGCCAGGTTCTCGACTCGCTCCGCCAACCGCTCGAGACCGGCGAGACGCTCGTCGCGCGCGCGAACGCGCATATCCGTTACCCGAGCAGGGTTCAGCTGGTCGCGGCGATGAACCCTTGTCGTTGTGGGTATTTGTCGGACGCAGAACGTGCCTGCTCGCGTGCGCCGAAATGCGCCGCCGATTATCAGTCGAAACTGTCGGGACCGCTGATCGACCGCATCGACCTTCATGTCGAGGTCGCGACAGTCAGCGCGCAAGATCTGACGCTGCCCTCGCCCGCCGAAGGCACGGCCGAAGTGGCCGCCCGCGTCGCCGCCGCGCGCGACGTTCAGCGGTCGCGGTACCGGGACCATGCCGTGCGAACGAACGCGGAAGCCGACGGCGAACTACTCGAATCGGTCGCCCGCCCGGACGAACCGGGCCTGACACTTCTGTCAAAGGCGGTCGACACGCTGAAACTGTCTGCACGCGGCTACCATCGCGTCCTGCGCGTCGCGCGCACGCTCGCCGATCTTGAGGGGCGCGAAGGCGTCGCACGCCCGCACATCGCCGAGGCGTTGAGCTACCGCCGCCTCCAGGTCGCGTTCTGACGGCGGCCTGCGTCCGCGCCACCACACCTGCGCATGCTAGACTGCTGCGCCGCAAGCTCGCGGGAAGGGAGCCGTCCATGTACCGACTTTTCTACTACCTCATCCAACCGGGCGTCGTGTCGACCGGCCTGATGGGCACGGCCCTCCAGGTGGGTTTGGCCTTTGCGAACACGTTCAACGTCGCGGGCGCGGCCGACGTGATCGCAAACTACGGCCTGAACGGTCAGCTTGCATCGGGCGGTTTGATCGCAGCGCTGACCGGCATCTATTACTCGCTCACCCGGCGCGGCACGGGACGTGCGGTCGCCACCGGCGCGGGTGCGGTCGCGGGCGGCATCTCGGGCACGCTTGGCACGGCGCTGACGCAGACGTTCGGCTGGACCGAGGTCGCCGAAGGCGCCACCCCGCTGTTGAATTTCTCGGCGATCGTTGCGGCGCTGACCGGCGGCGCCGATCCCTCGCTGCCGGCGGAGCCGATGTACGACCCGGCGCTGCTGACGCAGGTGTTCGGTTCGACGGCCGCCGGCGGCGGCATCGGTGCCTTGCTCGGCCGCTTCGTGTTCGGCGGCGGCGGGCGGCGCGCCCACGCCTGAGGCGAAATCGCAGGCCCTGCGTGGTGGAGTCTCACGCAGGGCATCACTGCCCGGGTGAAAGTTAATCAATCATCAAACCCTACCTGGCAGCGTGGGCCGAATCGCACGCCCCTGGGTTTGAACGCCGCCGTGATCGTCCCGCGCATCGCACGAGTCTTCGTCGCCATCCTGCTGGTCGCAGCGTTGGTCTTGGCGGCGTCTGCCGCCTTGCCGCTGGGCCTGCCGGCGCCGACGCCGTTGGCGCTGATGCTGCTCGCGCTTGCGGGCTTGACGATCCTGTTCTTCGCCCTCATCGAAGCCAAGCGCCGCATCCTGTCCCTCGATCAGCGTTCCGGCGAACTCGCCCGCGTCAAGCTCGAACTCGAAACGACGGTGCGCGCGTTGCAGCAGCGCCATCGCGAACTGCAGGCGAGCGAAATGCGCTACCGCGGGCTGGTCGAGCAGATGGGCGACGTCATCATGCGCAAGCTGCCCGATGGGCGGCTCACCTTCGTCAATGATTCGTTCTGCAAGACGTTCGGCCTGTCGCGCGAGCGCGCGCTGGGCAGGCCGTTCCGTCCCGAGTTCCACCCGGAGGAAAAGGTCGTCGAGCCGCCGGTCGTCTCGAATCATTTGGCGACCCAGCGCGTGCGCTACGATCAGCGTCTGAACACGGCCACGGGTTGGCGCTGGTTTGCGTGGGAAGACTACGTCATCCGCAACGATCAGGGTCAGGTGACGGAGATCCAAAGCGTCGCCCGCGACATCACCGATCAGAAGACGCTCGAAATCGCGCTCCGCGACGCGCGCGACAAGGCCGAAGACGCGAACCGCGCGAAGTCGATGTTCCTGGCCGTGATGAGCCACGAGATCCGCACGCCGATGAACGGCGTGATCGGCATGGCGGGACTGCTGCTCGACACCCCGATGACGCCCGAGCAGCGCTCTTATGCGAACGCCGTGCGGGAATCGGGCGAGGCGCTGCTCGACATCATCAACGACATCCTCGACTTCTCGAAGATCGAGTCGGGCACGATGCCGATGGAGGAAACCGCCTTCGCGCCGCGCACGCTGATCGAAAGCGTCGCCGAACTCCTCGCGCATCGCTGCTTCGAAAAGAACATCGACATTGCGACCTACGCCCACGCCAGGCTGTCGGGCCAAATCCTGGCCGACGAAGGCCGCGTCCGCCAGGTGCTGCTCAATCTTGCGGGCAACGCCGTCAAGTTCACGGAGGCCGGCGGCGTGCGCATCTCGGCCGCCCCCGATGCCGATCCGCGCTTCATCCGTTTCGAAGTCGCCGACACGGGCATCGGCATTTCCGAGGAGGCCCAGACGCGCATCTTCCAGGAATTCACGCAGGCCGATTCCTCGCTCGCCCGCAAATACGGCGGCACCGGTTTGGGTCTCGCGATCACGCAGCGCCTCGTCCACGCGATGGGCGGCGACATCGGCGTGGCGAGTCAGCTGGGCAAAGGCAGCCGCTTCTGGTTCACGCTGCCGATGAAGCGCGCACCGGGCCTCGACCAGCCGGAGACGATCCTGACCGGCGCGCGCGTGCTCGTGCTGACCGCCTTCCCCGGCTTAAGCGAGTTCGTCGTCCGCCAGCTCTGCGAAGCGGGCGCCGACGCGTTTGCGGCCAAAGGGGCGGCCGCCGCCGAAACCGCGCTCGCCGGCGGCGCCTTCAACGTGCTTCTGATCGATCACCGCTCGGGCTCGGCACCCGCGGCCGAACTTCTCGTGCGCCTGAAGGCCCGTCTTCAGGGTGTGAAGACGATCGTGCTCTTGCCGGCGACGGAGCGCGCCTCGCTGCCCGCGCTGAAGTCGGCGGGCTTCGACGGTTATCTGATCAAGCCGATCCGCCGCACCTCGCTCGTCCAGCGCGTGGCCGCGTTGCTGAACGGCCGCGACGTCGAGCACGGCAACAACTTCGTTCCCGACGAACAGGAGGCGGCCCCGCCCGTGGCCGAACAGGGCTTGCGCATCCTCGTCGCCGAAGACAACCGCATCAACGTCATGCTGGCGACCGCGCTTCTGGGCAAGATGGGCCATCGCGTCGACACGGTCGCGAACGGCCGCGAAGCGATCGAGGCTTTGTCGCGCGCGCCGTACGACCTCGTCCTGATGGACGTGCACATGCCCGAAATGGACGGGCTCGATGCGACCCGCCGCATCCGTCAGGCCGAGGCGACGGGCCGCCGCCGCGGCCGCCTGCCGATCGTGGCCCTGACCGCCTCCACGCTCGAAGGCGACCGCCAGGTCTGCATCGACGCCGGCATGGACGACTTCCTGGCAAAGCCCTTGAACCCCGAAGCACTGCGCTCGACGCTCGCGCGCTTCGCGAACGCGCTGCCGCCGGTCGTGGCGCAAACGGCTTAGGCTGC
>CAZLRW010000075.1:0-18922 GCA_964561925.1 uncultured Flavobacteriaceae bacterium | reverse complement strand
GGCGCTCGGCGTCGTAACGCGCGTGTGCGCCGACCCGCGGGCCGAGGCGCTCGCCGTCGCGCGCGAGATCGCGGGCAAGAACCCGGAGGCGATCCGCGCCGCCAAAAGGCTGCTGAACGCTGCCCCGCACTTGAGCGACGCCGACGGCCTCCTCGCCGAATCCCGCGAGCAAACGGCGATCGCCGGCAAACCGAACCAGGTCGAGGCGGTGATGGCCCAACTGCAGAAACGGCCGCCGAACTTCACCTGAGGCGCGCCTGCGCCGCGGCGCGGAGAGCGAAATCCCGGAATCCGTTAGATGCGTAGGAATGGCGGAATTGCGCGGTTTCATGCGTTTGGAATCCGTTTGGAATGCGTTTGAAATCCGTTTGAAATCCGTTTGGAATGCGTATGGGATCCGCTTGCCCGCGCGCACCTCAGCATGAAAATTGTACCCGAAAGTCATACCGAACAAATAGAGAACATTTCTAGAAAAAGTCAATACCTGTCTGGGTTTCCCCGCCACCCCGCAGCGCCTTTCATCCGCCCCCGCTTTAGCGGGGGAGGGGGACCATCCGGCGTAGCGAAGCGAAGCCGGATGGTGGAAGGGGCCGACACCGCCCGACCGGCGGGCGTGCGCGTGTCCGACCTCGAAGGAGGGCGTGACCGCACTCACGATCAACGCGGGTCGCCAAGCGCGCCGACGCCGCGCGCATGACCGACTACAATCACCTCGCCTCCAAGGACAAAATGTTGGAGGCCCCTGTTCCTCGATCTCGCGCTGCGCGGCGAACTGTCGGCCAGTGCCCGGCGTCCTGCACCACCGCGATCCGGCCAAAGGCCTCGATCGCGTCATCGAAATCTGGGGCGAATTTCGGCCGTCTGAGCCCATCGTCTGGAGCCGCCTGCGCGCCCTCGCGGCGCTCGATCCCGCGGTCGGCAAAGCGGTGGCGGAACGCGACCTATGGCGCCTCCAGATCCTGGCCGCCTGCTCGAGCGTCTGCTGCCGTCGCACGAACAACACCGCACCGAAGTGCTCAATATCCTCTGCGCGCTAACAAGCCTCGAAGGCTTCCGCACCACCGCAGGCCCGGGCCGCCCGATCGCCGAAGCAACGCCGCTCATCCCGCGATCGGCCCGCACACTGCTTGGCAAGCGGGCGCGCTAGGCGAAGCCGCAGCCGACCGGACCGGTGAAGCACTCAGGAGAGAAAGCGCATAAGCCGCCAGCTCACGTTCGAAACAGATGACGTTTCGCAGTCCCAAATGACGAGAACTTTCCAGCCTTCCGCTTGGAGCACCGCGCGCGAGTATGCGTCGCGCGCAACGTTCCGCTGCAGCTTGGGTAACCAGTACTGCGTGTTCGACTTAGGCAATCGCGCGTCAGCGCACGTCGCTTTGTCATGCTGGTGCCAGAAGCAACCGTGGACGAACACGACCTTGCGCTTGGAGCGGAACACCAGATCCGGTTTGCCAGGCAGGTCTTTGGAGTGAAGGCGAAAGCGGTATCCAAGCTTGTGCGCAAGCGAACGCACCAGCCGTTCTGGCTTCATGTCCTTTGAGCGAATGGCCGCCATATTGCGGCTGCGTCTCTGGGAGCTGAGCTTATCCATCCTGCACCGGAGCGTCAGTCGTGGCCGACGCTACTCGCCGCTCGAAACGAACGAAAGCGGTATCGATCCACTCCGAGAGCTTCAACGCGGCGCGGAATGCGATCCACACCTCGTCAAGCGTTTTGCCGATGGAGTAAGTCGCGTAGTTGTTATGAACCAGGTTGTTACGAAGGCGACAGAAGTCGAGAAACGCTATCTGATCTTCCTTAGTAAGCCCTAGCCCAGCTAGGTCCCCCTTAGCCCATGCCGAAAAGTCTGGTCCAAATTTTCCGAAAAATTCATTAACGTTCTTCGCGCTCGCGGAAAAGTCAAACAAACTAAAAAACTTGCGCTCGACTCCCTGCCGCATGACGAAGTACTTCACGGCGCCATCTCCCGCCGCTAGCTCGACGTACTCCTCGATCGCCGCCATGACCCTGCGCTCGAAATAGCTAGCGCCTGCCAGCAAAAGTGTCTTCGCGGCGTGTGTATCGTAGATCGTTATGGCGGAGACTTCATTTGACGCGGCGACGATCGCCCGAACCGTTGTAATTTCGTTCCAGACGCGTTCGACTTCGATCATCGCGCTATTTCAGCGCTTCTCGCCGAAAATTCTGTCGGCCACCTCTAGCCGTTTGCTGACGTTCAGCTGCTTGGTAGTTCCCTCCCGCAGGTATTCCGTAAACGTCGGGTCGCTCGCTAGCTCCTTGACCACAGTCGCTTCAATCGGTCTCAACTCTTCCACGCGTTTGGAATCCCACATCCGCCTGCAAACTCCATACAACGCGGCTTCGAACAGCGCGATCGAAAACCGACCGCTGCCCTCGGACACGAAGCCGTTGGCGGGAAGCGCACTGATCGCTTTGAGAAACTGAGCGAAGATTTTCTCAAGCAACGTCAGCGTGTTGGCGTTGTAGCCCTTGGCGATGGCAGAGAACCTATCCAAAAACCTCGACATCGGTGGCTGATAGTTTGCGCCGTTCACAAGAATCGCGAACGCCCGCAGCAACAATTCTACGTCACGCATGAAATCGTCTTCATCCGGCCGCTGTAGGACTTTCCGCCAAGTCGGTTCCTGGTTGAACGCGTACAGCAGATTGTAGAACTTAGACTCGTACAGGTTTGCGCGCATCTCTTGTGGTTTGAGGTTCACGCCCCCCGTATTTAGGCGGTTGTAAATCTCTTTGATGGAAGAATTGTCGTCTTTCGGCTCGTTCTGTTTTATGACGACGACGCGGACCGGCGTCAGATCGAGCCGTTGCTTGAGTTCGCCCAACCCCTTGTAGTTCAAGCCATGAAGTCCACTGCGCTTGCCGTCTTCGCGCGCGGGCAGCGTCAACCGGAAATCAGAAAAGAACTCCTCATCTTGAAGCATTTCTTCTGGGATTTTCTTGTGTTCGGCAAAAATCAATCTGATTTTCGCCCTCTTGTTGGCACGAGGGAAGCGCATTTTCGTGAAGAAATAGATCGAGAGAAGCCGTTGCTGGCCGTCAAGGATAAGCATCCGTGACCGCTGCTCCTCGAACAGGAATATCTGGGGGACTGGGAGGCCCAAGATAAGTGACTCTATAAACTTGGATGCCCTCTTGATGTCCCACGTATAGAATCGTTGGATTGAAGGAACAACGATCGATCCGGCATCCAAATACGAACTGATCGTCAGGACATTGAAATCGTTGGGGCTGGCCGTGATGTCGTATTCAGTGATCGACATGCCGGCGTCATCCTCCGGCGGTTCGTCCATGAAGGTGTCGTCTTCAGTTTCCTTTTTCCTGGCCATCGCGCCTCACACCGCCAAGTCGAGGGGAAGATCCGATATGTCCCTCAGGCGGTTGCCCTCGATCATCACGTTGAGAGTTTCATCGTCAATGTTCAACTCCTTCACAGTCTCCTGAAGCTCGTGCAGTGCGAAATGATACACGCAGTCAATTTCTCCAGTGCCTAGCGCGATTGATGCAATTCTCCCTGGGCTCGGCTCGGCAGTAATGACCACAATATGAGGCAGGCGACCTTTTCGGTTCTTCACGAGGTTTAGTCCTTCAGACCGCGCATTCTGCGCACGGTCGCTCCGTAACGTCCACTTGCAGGAAACGCTTGCGTGCAAGATCGGATTAGTATTGTTCCGTTCCCGGAGCACCGACTTTCGAGCCTCGCCATCGCTTACGAGTATTTTGTGCTTGTTGATTTCTTCATCTGGCTCAGGAGTGCGGGAAATGACTATATCTGGCTTAATCAAGTAGTCGGATCCTAGAGCTATCGCAACTTCTGTCTGTACAGACGCGATCGCTTCCAGTTGCGCAAGGTGTTGGTATTGATCGTACGCCGCGATGGACAGCGATCCGCCCCGTTGAACGCGCCACCTGCCCGGACGTAGGTGTCCGAGTTCAAGAAATGTCTGCTGCAAGAACGCACCGCAGATTTCTTCGAATTGACGGCCCGATGTCTGGCCCGCCGGCCGGACTGCCTTTAACTCCTCCCCGATCCGACGACACAGCCCAACCGCTATCGCCACGCTGATACGGTTCTTCTTGTCAGCGTTCGATGGTATGCCGTCGTCACTCGTGAGCACTGATCGTAGAAGTGCCGCGTGAAACTCAGCTCGTGCCTTCGTGAATACTGCTTTTCCGCTCATTTCGGTTGCTCTACGGGCACGAGGATACCTGCAGCACTTTTACGCGCTTTTACTGCGTAATACGCGCGAGCCGCTGGCGGAGGCAATAGCGGCCGCGATTTGCTCGGCGACAGTGCGGGCCACCGGAGGTGGAAACGCGTTGCCGACTTGCCGATACGCGGCGGTTTTTCTTCCCGTGAACGCCCAGTCATCTGGAAACCCCTGGATGCGCGCGACCATGCGCACGGTCAGCCGGGGCATACCTTCGAAGTCACGATCCGGAGCGTCATCGACCAGGCCTTTGCCGTCCACACCGAGTTGGGCCCAGGCATTGCGCGCCCGCGTCGGCCCCAAATCGGGTCCGCCGTGTTTATGCGACCCGCCGACAATCGTTGGCGCGATACCGTTCGCGCGTTTGCGCCACGCCCCAGCGCCCCGCCAGCCGCGCGCGCTCATCAGGTCATAGAGCAACTCGCCCACTGGAACCGGCGGAACAAATCTGACATGCGGCCACTCGAAGTTCGGCGCGATATCGGTGCGAAGCGCTACAATCGCCACTCGTGGCCGCAACTGTGACACGCCGAAATCGGCGGCGTTAAACAGACGCCAATCCGTATGGTAACCCAGAGCGCGCAACTTTCGCTTCAGGTCTTCCCGATATGACTGAAATACTGGATCGAGAAACCCGCGCACGTTCTCAATCATGATCGCACGCGGACGCATCTCGTCAGCCAACCGTAACGCTGCCGGAAACAGATTGCGCTCGTCCTGATCGCCAAGCTGTTTGCCGGCGACGGAGAAGGGCGGGCAGGGCAAGCCGCCGGCGAACAAATCCACCCCGCGCCACGCCTTACCGTCGACCGCGCGCAAGTCCGCTTGCACGACATTCCATTGCGGGCGGTTTGCTTTCAGCGTCGCACAGCAGTGAGGGTCGATTTCCACCAAAGCCTGATGATCAAACCCGGCGTGCTCGAGACCCAGCGCTTGTCCGCCTGCGCCAGCGCACACTTCGACTGAGCTCATGGCAAGATTGGTGCGAGCGCGCCCGCGCTCGGGCGGTACCAATGGAAGAGTTGGCGCGGTCAGGTAGCCGGCGCTTTTGGCCGCGGGTCGCGACGCACCCTTTGCGCGAGCAGCGGGTGCGCGTCCCTGCTTCTGTTCGTTTCCACTGACAGGCATCCGCAACATTGGCCCCCGACCGGTCAAGCGATTCGACCGCGCGATGATGGCATTCAGGACCGCCTCGTCGTCGTCGTTTGTGCTCATATCCCCGGTCTTCCGCGGTTTTCGTTGCTAATGTTGCTAGTTTGTTCTATACACTCGATAGCGAGAGGGTTTCAATGGTGCTTCGAACAATCGGCGAGGCCCGACGAAATGGGCTCGCTGCCTTGCCGGGCGCACCCAACACGCGAGAAGTGCGTGACGCCGCGTGATGGCAATGTGATGGATACGTGATGGCAGAAATGGCGGAAATCAACCGATGTGTTGGCGTGACGGATCGGATAGAGTCGATTCTCACATCATTCTCAACTGGCGTGCGCCCTGCACACTTTCCGCAGACTGGCTTGACCACGCTATTCACAAACCGGGGCCACAACCCCACGACCATTGACGCCGCGCGCCCGTCGGACGCCCCGCCGAAACTCGCCTTCGACCCCGACGCGCTGCGCGACAAATGCCGCGCCGAGCGCGACCGGCGCCTGCGCGACGACGGGAACGAGCAATATCAGGAGATCAAAGGCCGCTTCGCGTAACTCGCGCCGACGACCCGTACGTCAAGCCGATCAGCCGCGCCGCGCTCGCCGATGAGGTCGGCGTCGCCATGGTCGGCGGCGGCTTCGGCGGGCTGCTCGCCGGCGCGCGGCTGAAAGAGGCCGGCGTCGATCGCGTGCGCATCATCGAAAAGGGCGGCGACTTCGGCGGCACCTGGTGCTGGAACCGCTATCCGGGCGCGGCCTGCGATATCGAAAGCTACCTAAGATCAGCGGGCGACGCGGGTCGCTCCCAAGAGCGGGCTGGAAGCCCGCGGTCCCAGGACGAGAGCGCGCCGCATGACGCGGCGCCTGTCGTTCCGGCGCGGGCGGGTGCTATGAGTGCGCCGACATCGCTTCGCTGAAAGGCCAGCCGCCCCATGCAAACCCGCGCCGCCGTCGCTCACGCTGCCGCCCGTCCGCTCGTCATCGAGACCGTGACCCTCGAAGGTCCGCGCGCCGGCGAAGTGCTGGTCGAGCTGAAGGCCACCGGCATCTGCCACACCGACAAGTTCACGCTCTCCGGCGAGGATCCGGAAGGCTTGTTCCCGGCGATCTTGGGGCATGAGGGCGCGGGCATCGTGCGCGAGGTCGGCAAGGGCGTGACGTCCGTTGCGCCCGGCGATCACGTGATCCCGCTCTACACGCCCGAGTGCCGCGAGTGCGACTACTGCCTCAGCCGCAAGACGAACCTGTGCCAGAAGATCCGCGGCACGCAAGGGCGGGGCCTCATGCCCGACGGCACCTCGCGCTTTTCGCTGAACGGCAAACCCGTGCTGCACTACATGGGCTGCTCGACGTTCTCGAACCACACCGTGCTGCCGGAAATCGCGCTCGCCAAGGTGCGCAAGGACGCGCCGTTCGAGACGATCTGCTACATCGGCTGCGGCGTCACGACCGGCATCGGCGCGGTGATCTTCACGGCCAAGGTCGAACCGGGCGCGAACGTCGTCGTCTTCGGCCTCGG
The DNA here is from genome assembly GCA_964561925.1 of uncultured Flavobacteriaceae bacterium. Taxonomy (GTDB): domain Bacteria; phylum Pseudomonadota; class Alphaproteobacteria; order Micropepsales; family Micropepsaceae; genus SZUA-430. The sequence continues at coordinate 12,023 of CAZLRW010000075.1, read as the reverse complement.
CGGCATCGGCCTTAACGTCGTTCAGGGCGCAAGGCTCGCCGGCGCCGATATGATCGTCGGCGTCGACATCAACCCGAAGCGCGAGGCGCTCGGCCGCCGTTTCGGCATGACGCACTTCGTGAACCCGAAAGAGGTGAAGGGCGACCTCGTCGGCCACCTCGTCGAACTCACGAAGGGCGGCGCCGACCATTCCTTCGAATGCGTCGGCAACACGACGCTGATGCGCCAGGCACTGGAGTGCTGCCACAAGGGCTGGGGCAAATCGACGATCATCGGCGTCGCCGGCGCCGGGCAGGAGATCGCGACGCGACCGTTCCAGCTCGTCACCGGCCGCGTGTGGCAGGGCTCGGCCTTCGGCGGCGCCCGCGGGCGCACCGACGTGCCCCGGATCGTCGACTGGTACATGGACAAGAAAATCGCGATCGACGACCTGATCACGCACAAACTCCCGCTCGAACGCATCAACGAAGGCTTCGACCTGATGGCGAAGGGGGAGTCGATCCGAACGGTCGTGGTGTACTGAACGCCGCCTTCTCCCCATGTGCGAACTCGCACACGGTGCCGGCGGCCTCATCGGCGTGATCAACGCTGCGACGAATGTGTGGATGCGCACGGCGATCGATCGCGCGCGAGTTCGGTGAAACTGGCCGCGTGCAGACAACGTACAGGTGAGAAAAGTTCTGGCATGCGTGCGTCGTCGGACATGCGCGCCCGCGACGGTTGTGAACGCATTGGCGGACACAGTTTCAGAGACAATTCGCACGAGATTTTTCTCTCATTGCGTCGTGCGAGCACAACAACGTCTGATATAGGAGAACGAATGTCCGTAACCTGAAGTTGTCTGTGGAACGATTGACCACGCGTTGCCTTGTCGGGGGGAGGGCGCATGGACCAACAGCTTGTCGACCAGGAAGTGCTGGTCACCGCGTTCTACTTCTTTCTGGCTGGTGCGGCAGCCGGCGCGGTCGCTTGGGGAATCGCGCACGTCGTCACGGCGGTTCGCTTGCAGGCCGTCACCGACAGCGGCGTCGTTCGCCGCTTTGGCGACGTGGTCCGTCACGTTTCAATCGCGATAGGCTTGAATGGCGCGTCTGCCGATCCAGGCGAGCCAATGTTGGCCCGCGTGTTGCGCCGCCCCGAGACATCGGCGCTGCTCTTTCTGTTCTGGTTGCTCTTCTTCCCGTCGCTGATTGTGTGGGCTGCGAACGGTTACCAGGATGTCTTTGCTTGGGTGTTCGGGGCCGCGCTCGCGCTGAGCGCCGCACGGATGTCCCGTCTGATAGACATATCGCAGTACGGCGCTGCAGCACTCGCCGCGCTCGGTGCTGCCCCCATCGCAATGTTCGCCGTGCCCGAAGTCCAGGCCAGCCTTGCGCCGGTCTTCGCGTCGTCCGGCGCGGTCTTTGGCGCCATGGTGGTGGTCATCCTGCTGGCGGCGGGGATCACATGGCTCGCCGGCCTCGCCGAGAGTCCGTGGCCGCGCATCATCGTCGCCGCTGCCGTCATGGGCGCGGGTCTGATAACGGCGCTCTTGAGCGTGAGGGACGTATGGCTGCCCTATATCGGCGCGACGCTGACGCTTGTGTTCGTCCTGCTTACCTATCTTGTCTGGCGGTGGGACAGTCTTGATCGGCGGAACCGTCTGTCCGGGGCCGTGGCCAGAGTGGAAACCGCGCAAGGCTGGCGACGGTCGCTCGGTCTCAACATCGAGATGATACTGGCGACCGGGGTTCTTGCAGCGCTGCCGCTGTTACTGCTCGCGAGGCTCGATGCCGATTACAAGCTGTTCGAGGATGGAAACGCCGGCGTGTACGCGCGCTACATTCTGGGCAAGCTGTCGGAGACATTCGGCATCGGCGACGCCATCGACTGGCTGTTGGAACTGATGGACCTGCAATGGAAGAATCCGAGCAACCCATACCCGGAGATCACGGCCGCCGACGGGCGTTGGCCCGATCTGGTGAGCCTCTTCATTTCCGCGCTCGGCAATTTCGGATGGACGATCGTGGTGGCGCTCGTCGCGTTGGGAAGCGCGGTCGCCCTCTACGGCAAGCTCATCGCCGCGCAGATCAGGCACTTCGAGCGCAAGCTCTGCCGCATCCTTGGCAACTGGAAACAGGATCCCGTGGTCGTGTTCGAAGAAGCGCGGCGAGCGGTTTGGCGAGGTCCGACCTATGTCACTGCTGCGATCGGCGTCGCCGACAAGATGATCACGGCCGAACTCGCCTGCCGCAGCGAGCGGCCGCAGCAGCCTTACACCCCGGAAAGCCTTCATCCGGCTTTTCTAGGCTACCTGCTGTGCGCCTGGCAGGGCGATGTCCAGTTGCGCCAGCGCTTCCTTCGAACCGGGCTGAGACTTGTCGGGGAACGCTTGGAGCGCTTGCTGGAGATCGTCGATCCGCCGTTCGTCAATCATCTGGCGGTCTCGGAAACGACCGGTTTGCCCGAGTTGGTTCGACAATTGCGCGCCACGCGGGCGCAATGGGCATCCGAGCGCGCGCCGTTGAATAAGGCGGCCATCACCAATCTGCTTGCAATCGAACTCTGGCGCATCGTCGAGAGCCGCTGGCGGCTGGACGATGCCGATCAAGGCGAGTTGGTGGCACTTCTCAACGAGGCGGAGGAACTTCTTCAGGAAGCGCTCGCCGTCTTTGCGCAAACCTGGTCGCAGGCCGACGCGGCTGCAGTCCGGCACAATCTGGGCACAATTCAGTACTTACTCGCCCTGGTTCGCCGCGACACCTCCAAAATCGATCAGGCGATCGAGAACTTTGCCGACGCGATCGCGACACGGGATCCGCCTGCCGGCGTGTTTGCCCAGGCCGGCGATCTGATGATGGATGCCGCGGCGTCGCACGCGTTCAGCGGGCTTGCGAACGGTCAGCGCGCCGTATGGAGCGGCGAAGACAACTACGCCTTCCGCGCGGTGCAGCATTTCGAACGGTCGATCGCAATTTTGGGCGGCGAGGCAGATCGTCTGCTGAAGGCGGGCGAGAACCATGTTGCCGCCTTGACGGCCGCGGGAAAGCTCGCCTGCATCATCGGGGCGTGGGAAACGGCGATGGATTTCTTTCATCGCGCCTTCACAGCTGCTTCAACGACAAGCGTGAAGCCGCAGGTCGTGGACGGTATCCGGCTTCGCTTGGGGTATGCCGCGGTTCGGGCGGCGCACGACACGCTGGCGCAGACCCTGTTCGGGCAAGAGTCGCATCCGACGGCGTCGCTGCCTGTCCTCGAGCGTGCGCAGCGAAATCTCCGTCGTGCGCAAACCCAAATCGGCGCGGTGAGCGAACCCAAGGAACTGCGGCCCCTCATAAGGCTGAAGCCGCGCCACCCGGAAGACTCGCGGCATGATTTCATGGTGCGCGCGCTGTTCTTGGTGGCTGGTGCCAAGCGTTGGGTCGCAAACGAGTTCCAACTGGTCAAAGCGGCTTGCGATTGTGTTGCTGACCGCAAGGATACGTCAGGTGCAAAACTTGCCGCCGTCGGACTCGCAAACGGCGATATGTGGGAGAGCGCGCCGCTCGCCGACGGCGACAAGCCCGGAACGACGGATAAGAACAATGCCATCGTCGAGTCCGACGCGAGCACCGTGCGGGACCTCGTGACGAAGCTCAACAGGGACGTGGAACCGCAGGCTGCCGCGTAACGCACGGCATTCGTGCATCCCCGCGCGGCGCTCCACCCCGGCGTGTGAGCACTTCTCGGCGGCGGTTGCGGCGTGATAGGCGTCGTGCCGCGGTCACCTCCGATCGTCTCGCTCACACGGGAGCCCTCATGCGCAACGCCTTGATTGCCGCGTCTCTCTTGCTCGCAATGCCGCTGCCGGCGCTCGCCGCCGATCACGTGGACGCCACGAACGGCTTTCGTGTGAACGTGCCCGACGGGTGGGAGAAGTTCCAACCGCAGAACGCGCCCACGATCGATCTCGTGCTGCGCTCGCCGCGCAACGAAACGACGGGCGCACTATGTCCCCTCTCGGGGGGCGATCTTGCAGCGACGAAATCGATGACGCAGGAGCAGATCAACGCCGAGTTCCAGGACAAGTTCGGTGCGGACTTCTGGCGCGGCGCATTTGCGAACATGCCGGGCCTCACCGTCGAGATCGAGAATTCCTCGAACGAACTGCGCAACGGGCGGCGGGTCTATCTTGTCGCGATGCGCATGACCGGCAAGGTCGACGGCGCCGACAAGACGGCCCGCGTTCGGGGCTCGATGACTCTGGTGCCCGGCCAGATCGCGCTCGCCAGCTGCTCAGCCTGGATCGATCACGCCGCATCGGAGGACGCGCCGATCTCGCAAGTGCTTGCCTCGTTCGAGCCGGTGACGATCCAAGTCATCGCTCAACGTCCGCAGGCGCCCGCGACGCTGACCCTCTTCGCCGGGGGCCGTTTCGACGGGCCGGCGCTGCGGCTGACGGAGGATGTGGCGCGCGCGGGTTGGACGCAGCCGGTGGCGAGCTACGCTCTGGCAGGTGCCGGCCTGTGGCAAGTCTGCGACGGGGCAAACTTTACCGGTCGCTGCGCGGTTCTGGCGGGGGCGGCGAGCCTCAAGGACCGTCCGTTGCGCGTCGCATCCGCGCGCCGGGTGCCGGCCGGCAACGACCTCAGAACCGTTCTGGGGCTTGCGGTCGAAGGGTTTACGGCCCACCGCGAGACCCTCGGCGCTCGCTTCGCGCCTCGCCGCTGAGGCCTGTTCCGGCGGCGAAATTGCAGTCTTGAAACGTGTTCGTGCGCGGCGTGTGAACTCTTCACGCCGCGCGCCTCTCCTGTCATGCTCATGCCCTGAAAAACCAAACGGTGTGGGTGGGTGATGTTGCGCGTTTGCTCGGCGGTGTTGGCGTTTTCTTTGTTCGGCGCGGGGGTGGCGCTGGCGGGGCCTTATAAGGATCCTGAGGGTCGCTTCGACGTCACGGTGCCCACGGGCTGGCAGTCCAAGCAGCCGGACGCCCCGCAAGTCGCACTCGTCATTGCCTCCGACGACAAGGCGAAGGGCGGCGTATGCCTCGTCATGGTCCGCGACATGCCGCAGACCCGCAAGACACCCCAGGCCGACCTCGACGAAGCCTTCAGCGAATTGTTGACGAAGGAGTTTTGGGTCGCCGCATTCGAATCCGCGGGCATGACGGGCGTCGTCGTCGAAGCGACCGGCAGCCGTGCAGGCAAAGGCCGCAAGATTTTCCACGTCGTCGCCACGCTGAACACGACCGATGCCACGGGGCAGGCCGTCGCCGGCACGAGCCGCCAGGAGTTGCACCCGGTGCCGGGTGCGCTGCACTTCGTCAACTGCACGACGTCGAAGCAGACTTACGCGGCGGTCGAGCCGACGTTTCAGCAGATCTTCGCGTCCTATCAACCGCACGCGAACCAACTCGTGGTGAGCGCGCCGGAGGCGAAGCCCTCAGTGCTCACGCTCTACGAAGGCGCGCGGTTCGATGGCACGGCGCGCGTCCTCGCGCAGAACACCGCCGACGTGCAGGCGTTGGGCGTGACCGCCAGCGTCGCGGTCGCCGGCTTTGGGCAATGGGAAATTTGCGAAGGCGCGAACTACTCGGGCAAATGTCTGGTCGTCGCTGCGTCGGCCGCCGCGGATGAGGGCCAGGTGATGCGCATCGGTTCGGTCCGCCGGTACATGGTGCCGGGCGACGTGCTGGGGGCTGCCGGCGCGATCGGCTCTGCCGGTGCGGCAACGATCAAGGCCGCCGCCGAGCACCTCACGAAGCCTCGCTAAACGCTCTTCTTCCACCCCCGAAATCGAACGGGAGCGAATTTATGCGCAGCATGTTCTTGGCCGTGCCCCTTCTCGTGGGGCTCGGCGCCGGTTCGGCGTGGGCCGACGCTCGCGAATACATCGACAAGGAAGCCGGATTTCGCGTGACGGTCCCCAATGACTGGCAAACGGCCGGAACGCCCAAGGGCGAGATCAAGCTGATCCTCGTTTCGAACCGCTTCGAAACCACGGAGGGTATCTGCCCGATCGCGGCCGACGTCGTGTCCTCAAGCCGGTCGCTGACGCAAGATCAGATCAATGAGGGGATGAAGTCGCAGATCGATGAAGCGTTCTGGCGCGACGTCATCACGGACGAGGAGACCAAGGACGTCGTCATCGAGGAGGCGGGCAGCGAGCTGCGCAACGGACGGCGCGTCTATCACGCGCGTGCCCGTGCGCTCGAAAAGAACGACGGCGGCTATCAGCCCGTGCAGTACCGACTCGGACTTCATCTGCTGCCCGGCCGCGTGATCATGCTGATGTGCGGCGTGAAGCTCGAACACGTGCGAATCGAAGATCAGGCGATGACGATCATCGCGGGCAGCCTCGAACCCGACAGCGCCGACGTCGTCGCGCTGGCGCCGCAACCTCACCCCGCGGCTCGCCTCGTGCTCTTTTCCGGTCCGCGCTTCGACGGCAGCCGGCGGGACATTCTGCAAGCTTCCCCGAATTTGCCCCAAGCGGGTTGGAACGTGCCCGCCGCAAGCTTGAGCGTGCGCGGCCTCGGCCTCTGGCAGGTCTGCAGCGGGGCCAACTTTTCCGGCAGCTGCCAAACGCTGTCGGGTGCGGCAAGTGCGGCACACGGCGATCGTCCGCTGCACATCATGTCGGCCCGTCCATTGGCGTCGGTTGGTGATCCGCGCAGCGTCGTGGGCCTTGCGGCCGACCTCGGCGCTCGCACCAAGCGCGCCGCGAAACCGCGTCGGCGCTAAAGCGGCGCCCCGCGACCGGCGCGCCACTGTGCGGGCGTTCCGGTCAGGGGTATGATCGCCGCTCCTCGAGCCAAGCCATGGGGGCTCGCGATGCGGTTCTTCGCCGTCGCGCTGTTTGCGCTCATCTCTGTCGTCCGCACCGCCGCCGCGGAGGACGCGCCCGCCTATCTTGTCGCGGGCTACAAGGCGCTGTTTACCTGCAGCGCGACGTTCCTTGCGAAGCGGTCGATGGAGCAGATCGCACGCAACGAGCTGACCGGCATCTATCCAGAGTACGAGCCCGCGATGCGCAAGCTGCAGCTGCCGCAGATCGACCGGCTGCGCGGCTGGGTCAGCGTCACGTACGATCAGTTCATGCCGCCGCGCGCCGCGCTCTATCGCGGCACGCTTGGCTGCGTGCTGTTGCCGCCGGGGGCGGCGGCGAATCTGCGCGTCGTGGGCGCGACGCTGCCCGACGAACGCGCCAAAGCCAGGATCAAACCTTGGCCCGACGGCGACAAGCTGGACCAGGCGCCGCCTGTGAGCGCGGCGTCGCCCGGACGCCTGGGTGCGTTGATGAAGAAAGCGTTCGACGGATCGAGCTACGGCCGCAACACGCGCACCAGTGCTGTGCTGATCCTGAATCGCACGAAGATCCTGGCGGAAGCCTACGGCCCCGATAGCGGCGTCTACGTGCCGCAGCGAACCTGGAGCGTCGCAAAATCGCTTATGGGTGCGATCGCGGGCATCGCGGTCAAGGAAGGCTTGTTCGCCCTGGACGAGCCGCTCGCGCTTCGTTCCTGGGCGGCGCCCGGCGATCCGCGGGCCAAGATCACGCTGCGCCAAATACTCAACATGGCGAGCGGCCTCGGCGCTGGCGGCGCCGGCAACCGCAGCGACGAAATCTATTTCGGCGGCGGCCTCGTCGACGAGCACGTGCCGACGCAGGAACTGGCCGCCGCACCCGGCAAACGGTTCCGCTATGCGAACAACGACACGCTGCTCGTGTCGTACGCGTTGCGCGAGCGCCTTCGCGACAACCGCGTGTATTTCAGCTACCCTTACGAGCGGTTGTTTCGGCGCATCGGCATGCATGAAACGACGGCGGAAACCGACTGGGGCGGCGCGTTCATACTGTCAAGCCAGGTGTGGACGACGGCCCGCGATCTCGGCCGGTTCGGCCTGCTGTTGCTCAACGACGGACAGTGGGCCGGCAAAGAAGTGCTTCCGCCGGCTTGGGTGCGCTTCATGGGGACGCCCGCACCGGCTCAGCCGCCGAGCGAGCGCGCCGACGGCACCGCGAACCCCGGCTACGGCGGTCAGATCTGGTTGATGGGCGCGCGCCAACGCTTGCCTGAACGGACGCTTGCCGCCATCGGAAACCGCGGGCAGTACGTCATCGTCGTGCCGGCGCGCGGTATCGTCATCGTGCGCCGCGGCTATGACGGGGACGGCGTGCGCTTTGCGATCGACGAGTTCGCGGTCGACGTTCTGAAAGCGTTGCAGTAGGGAAGGGATTGCCACCCGCCGTCAGGACACGAGCAATGCAACTGATCTCCAAGACCTATTGGGGCGGCGCGCCCATGAACATGCGCCGCCTGCCGGATGCTTTCGATCTTGAAAGCCTGATCCTGAAGGCGCCGGACTTCCGCGAGCACCGTGCGCTTTATTGGACGCCCAAGAAGAACCCGAAGCCGAAGACCGGCATCGTCGTCATGCATCCGCGCGCCGACTTTTCGCACCACTACGTGATCCCGCGCCTGGTCGATGCGGGGATTGCGTGCCTCGGCGCGAATTCGCGCAACCCGAACAACGACGTGACGACGATCCATGAGGAGATCATCCTCGACGTCGCCTCCGCAGTTTCGTTCCTGAGGAAGCGCGGCGTGCAGAACGTCGTCCTGATCGGCAATTCCGGCGGCGGCGCGCTGAACGGCTTCTATCAGGCGCAGGCGAAGAAGCCGAAGGGCGAGCGCATCGCGAAGACGCCGGGCGGCCGGCGCACGCATCTGAACGCGGCCGACATGATCCCGGCCGACGGCATGATCTACATCTCCGCCCACAAGGGTGAGGGGCTGATCATGAACGAGATCATCGACCCCGCCGTCGTCGATGAGCGCGACCCGCATCTGACCGATCCCGCGCTCGACATGTACGACGAGAAGAACGGCTTCAAAACGCCGTCGAAGATCGACGGTTCGGACGCCGTATGGTCGCGCTACGATGCGGCGTTCGTCGCCCGCTTTCGCACCGCGCAGATCGAGCGCGTGAAGCGCATCGACGCGATCGCCCGCGCCATGATCGCCGAGAGCGAACGCGCCGAGACGCTGCACAACGATCCCGACTTCGCGAAACTCGCGCCCGAGAAGCAGCGCGAGGTGCTGCGCCGCGAGGCGTTCGAGCCCGTGCTCACGATCTATCGCACGATGGCGAACCCGCATTACGTCGACAACCACATCGACCCGTCGGCGCGCGACTACGGCTCGATCTTTTCGCCGCGGCCCGATCTCATGAACTGGAAGTTCTTCGGTTTCGGCCGCTATGCGACGCCGCACGCGTGGCTCTCGACGTGGTCGGGGGTCTCGAGCCAGGCGAACCAGATGCACGACCTGCCGCAGATCACGGAACCCTCGCTCTTCATCAACGCGGGCAAGGACCAAGAGATCTTCCCCAAGACCGACGCGATCCCGATGTTCAACGCGATCGCGGCCAAGGACAAAACCTACGTCGACTTCCCGAACGCCCGGCACTATTTCGAGCCGGAATTCGGCGCGCGCGAGGCGCCGGATGTCGAAAAAGTCATGGACATCGTCGTGCCCTGGATTCTGGAGCGTTTCGGCGCCTGACGCCTATTGACCTTCCGGCAAAACGCACAATTTGAGGGGGGCCGCCTCGTGCGCCCCCTTATGGAGACACATCGATGATCGACGCGAAGAAGATGCTGGACCAATTCCTGAACAGCGGCGCCGCGGGCGGCGTGCTCGCGGGCGGATTGGCGACGGCGGTTTTGGGCCGCTCCGGCCTCGGGCGCGATCTGCTGAAGGTCGGCGGCCTCGCGCTTGTCGGCACGCTCGCCTATCAGGCTTACAACAAATACAAGGAGCAGCAGGCTCAACTTCCGCCCGATCAGCGCGCGCAAGGCGGCATCCAGAACACGGTGACGGGGGTGCTGCAGAACCTGCCCGGCGTCGGCGGCCTGATGAAGAACATCCAAGGCAACGAGGCGCCCGCGGGTTCGGGCTTCGGAACGACCGCCGTTCCCGCGCAGCAGCAGAACCAGCTCGGCACCGGCGTGCTCGTGGCGATGATCGCCGCCGCCAAATCCGACGGCCACGTCGATCAGGCCGAAAGCCAAAAGATCTTCGGCCAGATGGAACAGGCGGGCCTGACGGGCGAAGAGAAGGCGTTCCTGCTCGGCGAACTCGCAAAGCCTCTGAACATCGAGGACGTCGCGAAACACGCGACGACGCCCGAGGTCGCCGCCCAACTCTACACCGCCTCCGTCATCATCGTCGATCAGCAGAACGAGCAGGAGCGCAACTACCTCGCCATGCTCGCCCAACGCATGAACGTGCCCGCGGGCTTCATCGAGCAGCTGAACCGGGAAATGGGGCGCTAGGGCGCGTTTCGTCTTCGCAAGCAACGGCATGGTCCATCTGAATGGATCATGCCATTGTTCCGTGCATGAACCTCACCGCCTATCTCGATCGCATCGGCTTTCGCGGAACGCCGCGACCCGACCTCGACTCGTTGACCCGCCTGCACCGTGGGCATGTCACGCATATTCCGTATGAAAATCTCGACGTTCAGTTCGGGCGCCCGGTCAGCCGCGCGCGGGAGGCGATCTTCGACAAGCTCGTCACGCGTCGGCGCGGCGGTTGGTGTTACGAGATGAACGGTCTGCTCGCCTGGGCGCTGGAAGAGATCGGCTTCAAGGTGACGCGCATGGCGGGCGGCGTGCGCCGCGCGCAGATGGGCGATTGGGCGCTGGGCAATCACCTGGTGCTCTGGGTTCATCTCGACCGGCCCTACATTGCCGACACGGGTTTCGGGGACGGCTTGATCGAGCCCGTCCCGATCGCGGCGGGGCCCATCGCCCAGGGTCCGTTCACGTTCTCACTGGAAGACCTGGGGCAGGGGTGGTGGCGCTTTCACGGCGATCCGCCGGGCACCGGCATGTCGTTCGACTTTGAGATGAAGCGCGCCGACGAAGCCCTGTTCGACGACCGCTGCACCTGGCTGCAAACCGCGCCGGAGTCCCCGTTCACGCAGAACGCCGTCGTTCAGCGCTATCTGCCCGACGGCCACGCGCTGCTGCGGGGCAAGATCCTGCGCACGGCTGGCGCGCAAAGCGTCACGCGCGAGCTGGAGTCGGCCCGCGACTTCGTCGAAACGCTGCGCCGCGTCTTCGCGCTCGACGTGCCGGACGCCGCCGATCTCTGGCCCAAAATAGAGGCGCGCCACCGCGAAGTCTTGGCGATGAAGCCCGCCGGGTGAGCGCGGACGGTCTGTCCCTTGCAGTCGCCTTGGAAACCTGACATCGGATTTGCATGAGCGAGGCCAGGCCCGAACCGAAATTGCAGCTCCGGATCATTCCGGTGACGCCGTTGCAGCAGAACTGTTCCCTGATCTGGGACACGGCGACGAAGCACGCCGCGTTCGTCGATCCGGGCGGCGACATCGACACGCTCGTGGGTGCGCTTAAGCACTTTGGGCTTACGCTGAAGAGGATTTGGCTGACGCATGGGCATCTCGATCACGCGGGCGCCGCGGCGGAATTGCGCGAGCGCACGGGCATCGCCGTCGAAGGGCCGCACCGCGACGACCAATTCTGGCTCGATCAAATCGAAGAGAGTTCGCGCCGCTATGGCCTAACCGGCGGCCGCAACGTGACGCCGGACCGCTATCCCGAAGACGGCGACACGCTCGAGCTCGAGGGCACGACGTTCGGCGTCGCGCACACGCCGGGCCACACGCCCGGTCACGTCGTCATCTATCACAAGCGCGCGAAGATCGCGTTCGTCGGCGACGTGCTGTTCGCCGGCTCGATCGGCCGCACGGACTTCCCGCGCGGCAACCACGGCGACTTGATCCGTTCGATCACCGGCAAACTCTGGCCGCTCGGCGACGACGTCACGTTCGTCCCCGGCCACGGCCCCACGTCGACATTCGGCCAGGAGCGCAAGACGAACCCGTTCGTCGCCGACCGCCTCACCGGCTACGCCGGCACGCCAAAGCAAGCGCCTGACGAAGCCGAACAACGCACGTCGAAACGCTACACCTAACTCACTGTCATCCCGGGCGCGGTGCAGCACGAAGTGCTGCTCCGCAGACCCGGGACCC
>CAZLRW010000074.1:0-19075 GCA_964561925.1 uncultured Flavobacteriaceae bacterium | reverse complement strand
ATGCTAAATCGGCCTCCCGGCCGCACGTCCGCTTCGGCGCGAAGCGTCGGGCCCGCATCGGGACCCCACCACTGCATCATCAGTTTGGGCTGCGTGATCGCGGCCCAAACCTTAGCAGGCGGAGCTTTGATCCGGCGCACGATGGTCACGCTCGGAAGGCTCTTGGTCATCACTTGCCGTCCTCTTCGACGAGCGCAGCAAGGCGATCGAGGCTCACCGTCCAGAAGCGCTCATACCGCTTGAGCCACTCCATTGCCTCGCGCATTGGCGCGGCCGAAAGATGAACCGATACCGTCCGGCCGGTCTTTTTTCGTTTGATCAACCCGGCATCAGACAAGACATCTAGATGCTTCATCGTTCTTGGGAGCTTCAGAGAAAGGGGCCGAGCAAGTTCGCTCACCGAAAGGCCGGGCTTTTCCTTCAGCTGCAGCAGAATGCGCCGGCGTGTCGGGTCGGCGAGCGCCGAGAATGTGCGGTCCATCGTCGATGATTGATACTTCACCATGTAGTGAAGTATTGTGTTCGTCGCCGACGGAGTCAAGAGCACAAATCGTGTCGCGCGCCTTCTGCGCTTGCTCGGCTAGGGGGTCGCGGTAGACTTCCGGATCGCCCGGCTAGAAGAAATCGGCTCGCTCAAAGACCATGACCATCGACATCGTCTACACCCGCAGCGACCTTGTCGCCTCGCACCGCGCCGCTGTCGATGCGGTGATCGCGGAGCGCGTCTATCTCGGCCGCCTCGTGCTGCCGCCGTTCGATCCGGGGACAGCATTCCTTCTCAAGCACCTCGCCAACAACTGGCCGACCTATTGCGCGGTTGCAAATAACGACGTCGTCGGTTGGGCCGACATCACGCCTGTCGACATTCCGGAGTGCGCCCATCGCGGCATTCTGGGTATGGGCGTGCTCGCCCCGTTTCGCGGCAAAGGACTGGGCAGCCGCTTGCTCGCTGCCTGCATCGCGCACGCCCCCAAAAGCAACATCGAGAAGATCGAACTCAGCGTCTACACCGACAACGCCCATGCGATCGTGCTCTATCGCAAATTCGGCTTCACCGACGTCGGCATCTGGCGCGACTACCGTCGCGTGGATGGCAAGACGCAGGACGCGTTGCTGATGGAGCGACACGTCTAGAAGCGCAAAGGCCATCGAGGGTGCGGTCAGGAAAAGCTTGACTCATTTTTCAGTTGTTCTATTTTTGTTCCATGTTTCCAGCCCGGTTTCGGCGGGCTCGGCTGCGACTTGAACCTGTCGATCAGTCATCTCCAACGCTCGCGGCAGATCGCGAGCGCGGCATGATCTTGTGCGTTTCCGATGCCGCTCGTGGGCGCCCACTTGCACCCGCGAGGCCGGGCGGAAAACGCACGGGAAACGCATATCAAACGCATTCCAAACGGATTGGGTGGCGCAAATCCGCGAAATAAACGGATCTAACGGAAATTGGAATCTCACTTGGGGTTCGGCGCTCAGCGGGTGGCGCTACAGCGGCACGATCTCGGTCTTCGTCTGCGCGTAGGGGACGAAGCCCATTTGCTGGTAGAGCGGCAGGGCGCGGGGGTGGTCGAGCGTGTTCGTGTGGACCCACAGGCGCTCGATCGGCTTGGTCCACGCGATGTCGATGGCGGTCGCGAGCAGGAAGCCGCCGAGGCCGCGGCCGATGAAGTCCTTGATCAGGCCGAAATAGGCGAGCTCGGCATTCGGCATTTTGCGGAAGTCGAGCTCGGCGTAGCCGGCCGGCGCGCCCTCGCAATAGAGCACGTAGAGTTCGACGCGCTCGTCCTGGACGATGCCGGCCAGCGCCTCATCGCTCATGCGCGTGCGCTCGACCCACACATGGTCGCGGCCGACGGTCTCGTAGAGGTAGCGGTAGAAGTGCACCGGCGGCTGTTTGACCTTCAGCAGTACCACGCGGCCGTTGTCGTGTTCGCGGCGCAGCTGCGGGCGCAGACCTGATGGCTTCGCCAGCATCTCGAGTTTCGTGATCGTGACCGGAATCGGGGGCTTCGTCATTTTTCGATGGGAAGCTCGTGGCGCGCGCCCCATTCGGACCACGAGCCGTCGTATAGTGCGCCGTCGGGTGCGCCCATCGCCTTCAGCGCCAGAAGGACGATCGCGGCGGTGACGCCGGAGCCGCAGCTTGCGACGATCGGTTTGGCGACGTCGATGCCGGCGTCACGGAAGGCGACGGCGAGCGCCTCACCCTTGCGCAGCGTGCCGTCGGGGTTCAGGAGCTTCTGATAGTGCAAGCTTTTGGCGCCCGGGATGTGGCCGCCGCGGACGCCGGGGCGGGGTTCGGGCTCTTGGGCCATGAAGCGGCCGGGCGAGCGGGCGTCGACGATCTGCTCGCGCTTCGTCGTGAGGTTCTCCTTCACCTGCGCGGTGTCGCGCAGGATCAGGTGGTTCGGGCGCGGCGTGAAGTGGCGGGTCTTGAGCACCGGCGGCAGGTCCTCGACCGGCCGGCCTTCGGCGCGCCATTTCGGAAAGCCGCCGTCGAGCACAAAGACCTCTTCGTGGCCCATGACGCGGAACATCCACCACACGCGTGCGGCGGAGAAGAGGCCTGCCGTGTCGTAGGCGACGATGCGGTGGCCGTCGCCCAGGCCCAGCGCCTTTACGCGGCTCGCGAATTTTTCCGGGGAAGGCAGCATGTGCGGGTAGGGCGAGGACGCATCGCTGATCTCGTCGATGTCGAAGAAGACGGCGCCGGGGATGTGGGCCTCGCGATACTCGGCCTTCGGGTCGCGCGGGACGCCAGGCAGAAACAGCGAGGCGTCGACAATGCGCACGTCGGGCGCGTTCAGGTGGGCGGCCAGCCATTCCGTCGTGACGAGCGGGCTCATGCGTTTCTTGTCTCCAGCCATTCGGGAACGGGCAGGCCCTTCGAGCGTAGGAAGTCGGGGTTGTAGAGTTTCGAGGCGTAGCGCGTGCCGTAGTCGCACAGGATCGTCACGATGACATGGCCGCGGCCGAGCGCGCGGGCCAGGTGATAGGCGCCCGCGACGTTCACGCCCGACGACGTGCCGAGGCACAGACCCTCATCACGCAGGAGCTCGAAACAGAATGGGACCGATTCCGAATCCGGAATCTGGAACGCCTCGTCGGGCTTGAAGCCCTCGATGTTCGCCGTCACGCGGCCTTGGCCGATGCCTTCGGTGATGGATGAGCCTTCAGCCTTCAGCTCGCCGTGCTTGTAGTAGTTGAAGAGGGCGGCGCCCGGCGGATCGGCAAGCGCGATCTTCACGCTCGGGTTCTTCGCGCGCAGTGCGGCGGCGACGCCTGCGAGAGTTCCGCCGGTGCCGATGGCCGAGACGAAGCCCGCGACCTTGCCGTCGGTCTGCTTCCAGATTTCGGGACCCGTCGTCTCGACGTGCACCTGCCGGTTCGCGACGTTGTCGAATTGGTTCGCCCAGATCGCGCCGTTCTCGAGCTTCGCGTTCAGTTCCTCGGCAAGGCGGCCCGAATACTTCACGTAGTTGTTCGGGTCCTTGTAGGGCACGGCGGGCACTTCGATGAGTTCGGCCCCCATCTGGCGCAGCGTGTCCTTCTTCTCCTGGCTCTGCGTGTTCGGGATGACGATCACCGACTTGTAGCCGAGCGCGCGGCCAACCATCGCCAGGCCGATGCCGGTGTTGCCCGCGGTTCCTTCGACGATCGTGCCGCCGGGTTTGAGGCGGCCGTTCTTCTCCGCGTCGCGGATGATGCCGAGCGCCGCGCGGTCCTTGACCGACTGGCCCGGGTTCATGAACTCGGCCTTGCCCAGAATCTCGCAACCGGTGACGTCCGAGAGCCGCCTCAGCCGAATAAGCGGCGTATTGCCGATCGCATCGATGACGCTGTGTTTGATGTCCATGGAGGGTCGTTTGTTTGCCGGGGCGAAACTATGGGCCAGCCGCCGGTCGCGCAAGGCGCGGAAATCACGTCTGCGAACGGACAAGCGCGATATCGCGGTCGGCGGCCCAACTCGTAAGGTCCTCGCGCTTCAAGGCCGCCGCCATCAGGTCCGGGAATTGGTCCGGCGTGCACGCGAACACAGGACAGCCCATGGCCGCGAACGCAGCGGCATTCTGTGGATCATATGCCGGCTTGCCGTCATCGCTGAGGGCGAGCAACGCGATGACGTTGACGCCCGATCCGACCAGGGCTTGCGCGCGTTCAAGCAGCTTCGTCCGATCGCCGCCCTCGAAGAGGTCGGAGATCAGGACCAAGTGGGTCTTGTGCGGCTCCTCGATGTAGCGCTCACAGTAGGCGAGCGCTTGGTTTATGTCCGTGCCGCCGCCGAGTTGCACGCCGAACAGGACGTCGACGGGATCCGCAAGCTGATCGGACAGGTCGAGAATTACAGTGTCGAAGGCGACCAGCCGGGTCGACAGGGATGGGATCGAGGCGAGCACCGCGGAAAAAATCGAAGCGTAGACCACCGATGTTGCCATGGAGCCCGACTGATCGACGCACAGCACGACGCGATGGAGGTTTGCGCGCTGTGCCCGGCGGGAGCGGCCGACGAGCCGCTCGGGCGCCAGCGTCGCGTAGTCCGGCTGCCAGTGCTTGAGGTTCGCGCGGATCGTTCGATCCCAATCGATGTCGGCAAAGCGCGGGCGATTCGTGCGCGGTCCGCGGCGGATGGCGCCGCGGATTGTCTCGGTCGTGCGTTTCTCCAACTTCGCCAGGAGCTCGCGAACGACCTTCTCGATCACCGTTCGGGCGATCGCTTTCGTCTTGTTCGGCATGACGTTGCGCAAGGCGACAAGGTCGGCGACAAGGTGAACGTCGGCCTCGACCGCCGCCAGGAACTCGGGTTCGAGCAGCATTTGCTTCAAACCCAGGCGTTCGAACGCGTCCTTCTGAATGACTTGGACGACGCTCGACGGGAAGAACTCGCGGATGTCGCCCAGCCAACGCGCGACGCGCGGTGCGGATGCTCCCAGCCCTCCCTTGCCGCGTCCGCCGGTCTGGCCCGATGTGTCGTAGAGGGCTGCGAGCGCGCGGTCGAGCCGCTGGTCGCGTTCGCTCAAAGAGCCCGCGTCCTCTTTTTCACCACCGAGCGCCAAGCGCCAACGGCGCAGCCGCTCGCTCATGGCAGGTCCAAAATCAGTTTGAGTAACGGAAGTGATTTTTCGAAGCCAGGCGCGTCGTCGTCACCGGCGGGGGCGGTCGTCGTCGAGCCTGATGGTTCGCGGACCTCCTCTAAAAGCCGACGGCGTTCCATTGCGTCGAACGTCGCGAACGCGCGCCGAAGCATCGGCAGCAGATTGGTGAACTCCTCGTCGCGGAGATCGACGAGCCAGCGATCGACGACCCCGCGGAGGGCCTGGTCGTGCAGCAGCACATGCCCACCGCCTGCGAGGAAGCCGTCAAGCCACTCGCCGGCTTGGGCTGTGGGCACCGCTGGCGAGAGCGCGCGCGTCAGACGATGCTCGGCGCTTTGCGCATCGATGGCCGAAGCGTCGTAAAGGAGCCGGATCGCCGTGCCCGCGATCGACGGCATTGTGTCCCGGTCGTCTGCGACTTCGGTCAATGCGGTGCGCCAGTCGGCGGTGAGCGCGTCCGTTTCGAGCAGGGTCGTTGCGCGATCGAACTCCTTGATTTGGCCGACAAGCTTCGCCGTCGCCTCCGCATCGAGGTTCCGGCAGGCGTGACGCAAGTTCACGCAAGCCGTCTCGCCCATGCCGACGAGCAGGCGCCTAAGATCATCCTCGCGAAACTCGCGCGCGTTTCCGTAGCGCAGAATCTCGGCCAAGGGCGCCGCGGCCTCCATCAGCTGGCCGACATCGGTGGATGTTGCCGCCGTTCGCTGGAGTTTTGCGAGCGTCAGGTCGGCGGCTTCGCGCAGTCCTGCGTAGAGGCATTCCCGCACGGTGTCGGCGATGACGCGCAGGTCGTTCGCGGCGTCGACGCGTGCGTAGGCCGCGGCGTTCGACGCCTGCTCGATCGTGCCGCCCCACACGAGCGCTTCCACCAGGCGCACCGAATACTCCGGCTGCCAAAGCAACCTCCACTTCTCCCTGAAGGTCCCGCGACTGCGGCCGGCGTCGAGCGGCGTTGCCCAAGGAAGGTTCAAGAGGCGCAGGCGATGGAACAGCCACGACTTGTGCTGGCCCGTGTCGGTACGGAGGTCGAGCGATGCTTCGCTTTCGGCCGCCTCGAGCTTCAACCGCAGGCGCTTGAGTTCGCGTTGAAGATCGGCTTGCAGCGGCGTTTGCGGGACGTCCGGCGGGATCTCGCCGACCTCGGTGCCCATCACCAGGTGCTTCTCGATGAGCTTCCAGTGCGCCTCTTCGCCGTGAGCGAGCGTCGTCAAGAAGGCATCGCGCATCTCGATCAGGCCCGGCAGAGCACGCTCTCGCATGGTCGCGAGCGTTTCGGCGAGGCGCACGGCCTCGATGACGCTTGCGGGGGCGGCGAGATGGCCGCCGCTGCGCATCATGTGGGCGGCGAGGGTCAGCCAATTCGCGACGAGGCGCCGTCCATCGCGTTTGGTGCCGCGGCGCTGAATGAGATCGGACCACAGGTGATGGTACCAACGCGGGGACACGACGCCCGCGCCGTATCCGCTCGCGGCGGCGAGGCGAGGTTCGCTCCACGGCGCCCACGTCGCCGTTGTCTTGATCTTGAGCAGGCCTTTGAGTTGCGCGCGATCCTCACTCGCACTGCGTTTCGCCCTCAGCGCCGGCGCGTGCCATGCGCCGACGACGGCGGCGACCTTTCCATCGGCCGCCTTGAGGTTTTCGGCGATCGCAAGGCGCATGTGGGCTTCGCGCTTTTCATTCCAGTCATGATCGTGGCGCGGCGGCACCTTCTCCCGCAGCGCGGCCATGGCGCTTTCGATGGCGGCGAAGAGAGGCGCGGCGCCGTCGGTTTCTTCAATCAGGTCGTTCCACCAGCTTTCACCGTCCTCGCGACCCGAGACGCGTGCGAGCGCGGTCAGGGGGTCGCGCTCGATCTCGTCGGGCGGCTCTTCCGGCGGCGGCGGTCCTGCGGCGGCGCCTTCGTCTGTGTCGTCGGCCGGTTTTCGCCGGGCGAGCGAGAGTTCCGCGGGCAGGTCGATGAAGCGGACCGGCCGGTTTCGTCTCACCGCCCAAAGTGCGGCGCGCCATTCGGGCGAATACTCTGCGAAGGGATAGAAACTCGCAATTGCCGGATCGTCGACGGCATAGACCAGCAACGCCACGGGCGGGCGCATGGCCGGGTCCGCCGCGAATTTGATCAACGCGTCCGCTTCCGGCGGCCCTTCGATCAGCACCAAGGCCGGATCGAGCGCGTCGAGCGCCCGCTCAAGGCTGTAGGCCGAGCCTGGGCCGTGATGGCGGATGCCGAAGACGGAAAGTTCGCCTGCCACTCAGACGACCTCGCGGATCGCACTATAAAGGTCGCTCCAGTCCTTGCGCTCACGGACGACCGTCTCCAGATACTCGCGGAGCACCACGTGATCTTGCACGGGGTCCTTGACGATGGCGCCGACAAGGTTGGCGGCAAGCGTCGTCGCGTCGATGGCGCCGGCGCCGAAGTGACCGGCTTCCGCCCAGGCGCCGATCGTGACGCCGATCGCCTCGGCCGTCGACAGCGAGCCGGAGGGTGTCTTCAGTTTCTGTTTTCCGTTCAGCGTCTCGCCTTCGCGCAGTTCGCGGAAGATCGTGACGACGCGGCGGATCTCAGCCTCGGCCGATGGGATCGGCGGCAGCTGGAGACTTTGGCCGATTTCACCGACGCGTTTGACGACGATGGAAGCCTCCTCGTCCACTGTCGCCGGCAGCGGCAAGACGACGACGTTGAAGCGCCGCTTCAGCGCGGCGGAGAGTTCGTTCACGCCCTTGTCGCGGTTGTTTGCGGTCGCGATGATGTTGAAGCCGCGCTTGGCCGCGACGATGTCGTCCAGTTCCGGGATCGGCAAAATCTTCTCCGACAGCACGGTGATCAGCGTGTCCTGAACGTCGGAGGTCATTCGCGTCAGCTCTTCAAAGCGAACGAGTTTGCCGTCGCGCATGCCGCGCATGAGCGGCGTGGGTACGATCGCGTCGCGCGATGGGCCCTTTGCGAGCAGCTGAGCGTAGTTCCAACCGTAGCGGATCTGCGTTTCGTCGGTGCCGGCGGTGCATTGCACCAACAGCTGGCTCGATCCCGCAATCGCGGCCGCGACGTGTTCGGAGACCCAGGACTTTGCGGTGCCGGGCACGCCCAACAGCAGCAGCGCGCGATCCGTCGCGAGCGTCGCAACGGCGGTTTCGATAAGGCGCTTGTTGCCAATGTATTTGGGCGAGATCGCCGTCGAGCCGACCTTTCCGCCCATCAAGTAGGTGACGACGCTTTGCGGCGACATCAGCCAGCCCGGCGGTTTCGCCTTCTTGTCGGCCTTGATGAGCGCGTCGAGTTCCTGGCGGTATTCCACTTCGACCGGCTGACGAACCGTGTCGGTGCTCATGGGACGCTCCCCTCAAGTGCGTTGGTGAAGGCAATGAACTCGTGCGCTGCGGCTGTTTCTTTGCGCGGCAAATCGGTGATGGCGGTGACGAAGTCGCTCTGTCGGCCGGAGGGCAAGATCGAGGCGAAGACCGCAAATGTCGTGGCGTCGAGCGAAGGCGCCGCCGACGCCTGCCACACGCCGCCGGCGAGAAGCCTGCGCGCGAGCGCGTCGCTGACTTGACCATGCGCCATGCGGCCGAGCCACTGAAGTTCATTCGCCCAGCGCCACTGTTGGACGTTCGGCGTCAGCGCCTCCAACACGGTTGCGCGGGTAGGTGCGTCGAGCCTCAGGAGTTGCTGGCCGAAGCGAGCGATGAGCTCGGCCAATGGCAACTTGGTGAGGAAGGGCAGCAGCTTTGCGGCAACCTTCTCACCACCCTCAGCGAGAGCGGCGATTGCGAGCGGTGTCGCAAGCGCCTCGTCGCCGATGGCGCCGGCGAGGTCTTCCGGCGTCATCGATAGCGCGCGCGCCAGATCGGAGAATGCCAAGTGCTGGAACGCGCGCTGGAGGGCCTCGGCGGCGGCGAGGTTGCGCGCGCCAGTCGAGGCGTTTGCCGGCACGTCCACGAGCTTCGGAAGTTCGGAAGCGCTGAGCTTCAGTGTGCGCCGACCAAGCAGCGTGCGTCCCGTTTCCATCAGGCCCACGGCGGCCGCCAGCTTTGCGTCGTATGCGGCGGAGCCTCGCGTTGCGCTCAACAATGCATTGGCTGCGTCTCGAACGCTGGTTGCCCGGTCGTCCTTGGCAAGCCGTTCAAGCAATGGCGTGTCGGCTGCGCCGAGGCCTGTCTCCAACGCCTCAACGAGGGCTGCGCGTACGTCGGCGGGCGCTGCCGAAAGATGACGCTCGACACGCTCGCGCGCGGCGCCGGCGTCCGTTCGCCGCAATTGACGAACTGCGGCCGCTTTCTGCGCCTTGGGCAACAGGGCCCACTCGGACTCGCTGTCCGCAGGCGCGTCCGCCGGCTGGACTTCTTGAGCTGTGCGCCGCAACGCAAGCCATGCGTTTTCCGCCGGACCCAAGCGATCGCGGCATACGGTCAGCAGCGGCTCCAATCGCGGCAGATCGAAGGGGTGAAGGCGGAGTCCACGTGCGTCGAGGCGATCGAAGACCGCCGGTCCGACGAAACTCCATCCGTCTTTCGGCAAACTTGTGCCGAGGCGCAAAAGCGGGCGGCGAGCGGCTTCAGGCAGGATAGAGCGTGGGTCGTTGTGTAGGCGTTCGGCGGCACTTGCTGTGCTCGGCATAGCTTTCGCACGGCGGTGGCGCTTGCGTTGCGCAAGCAAGGCCAATGTTGCGAGGGCGCTTTCTTCGGCGACCTTTGACGTTGCACGCGACAGACCCAGCGCGAGCGCGCGCTCGAACTCGGGCGGAAAAGGCGCGGCGCTCACGGCACTACCCACCTGCCGATGGGCGTCTCGGCCATCATCAGCGTGAAGGTTCGCCCATTCCAAAGGCCGAGCGCGTCGACGTCGGCGAGACCAAGCAGTGGGGTCGTCGCATCGTGCTGCGCTTCGCTCAGCGGGAGGGCATGGGAACCCGCGTCGTCGGTTAGCGCAAGGCCGTTCGGTTGGGCGGCGATGCGTGCTTGGGTGATTGCCAGCGGCCATTCGTGGATGAATGGCTGCCGCGCGATCGCGTCGTCCCAGCCGTCGAGTGCCGTCGCGATTGAGCTTGAGTGCTTCGCCATGGCCCCGGAGGAAGGCTGCGATTTGTGTTCGGCGATGATGGCGCGCAACGGGTGGGCGGACGGGTAGTACACGATTTGCGCGTCGATCTCTTCGCCGGCGTAGAACGAAGAGCCTGCCCCACCCATGGAGGCCGGTACGAAGTCGATCAGACAGGCGAAGCGGCCGGGGTCGTCGCCGCCGTTCTTCATCATCCAGGTTTCGACACGCCGCAGTGCGTCCGCCTGAAGGATCGAGCGCGTACCCCAGATGAGCCAACGTCCTGACGCACGCGGCGCGGCGGGATCGGCCAGCAGTTCGTCACGCTTCGCACTCCATCCGATCGCTCGCCTGACATCGGCGCGCAAGCCTTCGGGAAGGTCCGCTTGCTTGCGATACGCTTGGGCCAGAAGGTGGGCGAGGCCCAGTTGTTCGACGATGAAATCCGAGCGTTGATCGGGGCGCAGCTTGAGGAGGTCGCCGGGAATTTGGTCGATCATCGCGCCGAGACCTTGCGCTTGGGCGTCGGTGAGGCGGCGCGCGGCGGTCCGGCAGCGTTCTGCGCAGGCTTGGGCGAATTCGCCAAGACCAGCGTTCAGTTGATCGCGCAGCCATTGCTCGAACTCATCGAGCCCTTCTGCAATCTTCGCTTCGCGGGCCTCACGTTGGCGCCGCCGCTGCGCCTCAAGCTTTGCCGGATCCGGCGGCGGCGCCGGCGCTGCTGCTTCTTCTTGCGGGGTTTGGACGGCCGGTTCCGATGCTTGCCGCTCGGCCTGCGGACGCGGCGAGGTGGACGACTTTCGCCTGCGTGCGAGCCAATCACGAACCCAGTCGGGCGTTTCGGCCTTGGTGAACCGCGCGGGATGATCTGCGCTGATCAGCAGGATCGCGAGCACGTGTTTGCAGGGAAACTTCCGGCTGGGGCAGGTGCACTTGTAACCCATGTCGGCAAGGGCGACGTTGACCCGATAGGGCGTCGCCCCGGAACCTTGGCATTCGCCCCAAAGCAGCGTCGCTTCTGCGTCGGTCGCCAACAGCGGCCAGCCCGTTGGCTTGGTCAGTTTGAAGGCCGCGTCGAGCGACGATTTGTCGGGCGCCAGAGCTTCGATCTTGTCTTTGGTCAACACCTGAAGGGAACCCGCTTCGCGTCGCCGCAGAGTTCCACGATGGGTAGCATCAAATCAAATGCCGGCCGCGTGCAGTCGATCGGCTGCGGCACAACTTAGGCGTTGCGCGCCCGCCTCCGCCGCCGTGTGCGATTCAGCACCTTCGGAGCCAGCATGTCAGCTTCGATCTGGGCCTTGATGCGGTGCCAGTGGGTGTCGATTTCGTGCATCGGGGTGAGGCCGTAGTGTTCGCGCATGACGCGGTGGGTGACGGCGAGGAGCAGCGGTTTGTGGTTTCGCCGCCAGCGCTCGAAGCTCCAGAGTTCGCCGGTCGACTTCAGCGCGGTCGTGGCCATGAAGACTTGGGCGGCGACATCGCTTTCGGCGGTCGCGATGTCGAGGACGGTTGGCGCGTACTCGGTGTCCTCAAAATAGGCGATGCGGGCGACGTCGTCGTCGGAGAGGCCGTGCGTGAGGAGGCCGTCGGTGCGGGCGGCTCTGTCTTCGACGAGGGTGGGGAAGCTGTAGCCGGCGGCGGTTTCCGCAGCGTAGCCCGCGAGCCAGCCGGGCGTGAAACTCAGGTGGTCGGGCGCGCGGCCGAGGACTGCCTCCAACAGCTCCAAATCCATCAACGAGCCGTAAAAGAAGAAGGTGTAGCCGCTCAATTCCCGCCGGTTCTCTGGTGTTCGTCTTGCGGTTGATCCGCAAGAGCTGGGGCCACGTATATCGTCAAAAGCCGCCCCGACAAAGGGTGGTCCGCCATTTGTGCCAGGTAAGACGCTCATGCCTACGCATCACCCGGATGACAGTCTGCTGCTCGAGTACGCGGCCGGATCGCTCGACGAGGCAAAGGCGTTGCTTGTCGCGACGCACCTTGCGCTCTGTCCGCAGTGCCGCAACACGGTGCGTTCGGGCGAGGCTGCGGGTGCGGCGCTCGCGTTCGCCGAGGAGGTGAGCGAAGGGGCGGTGCCTGCTATGCCGGACGTCTCGCGCGAAGTGGTGGAGAGCCCGCCGTCTCGCGCCGCCGTGCCGCCCGGGCTGGCATTGCCGCAGCCCTTGCGCGGGTATCTGGGGCAGCCGGTCGCCGAGCTGCCGTGGTCTGCGGTCGGGCTTGGCTTGCGCGAGTACCGCTTGCCGGCGTTTCGCGAGGCGACCGCCGTGCGGCTGCTCGCGATCCCCGCCGGGCGGCGCATGCCGCGCCACACGCATGAGGGCGAGGAGTTGACGCTCGTGCTTCAGGGCAGCTTCTCGGATGCGACGGGCGACTATCAGCGCGGCGACGTCGCGACAGCGGATTCGCGGATCGAGCATCAGCCGCAGGCGGGCGCGGGCGAGGAGTGTCTTTGCCTTGCGGTTGAGGATGCGCCGCTGCGTTTGACGGGCGTCACGGGTGCGGTGCTGACGGCTGCGGCGCGGGCACGTACGTTGTTCGGGCGTTAGGTTCGCGCCACCGCGATCTGCGTCACGTCGATCGAGCCGGCGCGGAAGCCTGCTTCGCAGTAGCTCAGATAATAGTTCCAGATCCGCTTGAAGCGTTCGTCGAAGCCGAGCGTGCGGATGTCTTCCCATGCGCCGTGGAAGCGGTCGCGCCAGGCGGCGAGCGTGCGCGCATAGTCGTGGCCGAACGTCGTCTCGCCGTGCCAGACGAGGCCGGCGCGCTCGACCTCTTGGCGCAAAGCCTTCGGTGACGGCAGCATGCCGCCGGGGAAGACATATTTCTGGATGAAGTCGACGCTGCGGCGATAGGCCGAGAAGTAGCGTTCGTCGATCGTGATGATCTGCAAGCCCGCGACGCCGCCGGGCGCGAGCAGCGTGTGGACCTTGTTGAAATAGGCGGGCCAGTATCGCTCGCCGACCGCTTCGAACATTTCGATCGAGGCGATGCGGTCGAACGTACCTTCGGTGTCGCGGTAGTCCTGAAGGCGGATGTCGGCACGTTCGGCGAGGCCCGCGGCCTGTAGGCGTTGCTTGGCGAAATCGTGCTGCTCGCGGCTGATCGTGATGCCGGTGACGCGGCAGCCGACTTCTTTGGCCGCGAATTCGGCAAAGCCGCCCCAGCCGCAGCCGATCTCGAGCAGTCGATGCTCTGGCTTCAAGCCGATGCTGCGCGCAAGCGAGGCGTATTTGTTGCGCTGGGCCTCGCTCAACGTCTGTTCGGGGCGTTCGAACTTCGCGGACGAATACGTCATCGACGGGTCGAGCCAGCGGGCGTAGAACTGATTGCCGAGGTCGTAGTGTGCGTGGATGTTGCGCCGCGAACCCGCGCGCGTGTTGCGGTTCAGCGCGTGCAACACGCGGTCGGCGAGCTTCGACCACCAGCGGCCCTCGTAAAGCTCGCGCATGAGGTCGGCGTTCCGCGCGAAGACTTCGAGCAGCGCCTGAAGGTCGGGGGAATCCCACTCGCCGGCGAGATAGCCTTCCGCAAAGCCCAGATTGCCCGTACGCACCAGCCGCCACAGGCAGCGATAGTCACGAATGATCAGTGCGGCATGTTTGCCGGTTTCGCTGCCTTCGATCCGGATGACTTTGCCTTCGGGAAGCGTCACCGCGACGCTGCCCCACTTGAGGCGCGCGGTTATGGGCGCCAGCAGGCGCACGAAGTATGGCAATCCCCGCAGGTCGGGGACGTCGCCCGGACGGATATGAATGGTTCGGACCGCGCTGGCGTGCATGTGCATCGCTCGCTCGCTTGGTGGCGGTACTATAGCAGAAGCTGCGGTTTCGGGTGCCATGACTAAGAATGTGGTTACTCGGCCGCTTGCTTTAGCGCGGGGAACACGCGCGGCGCATTGATCTCGCCCCAGGGCAGCCGCGCACCGAGCCGTTCGGCGACTTCGAGGCCCGAGGTCAGGCCGTCTTCGTGAAAACCGTATCCTGAGTATGCGCCGCAATACCAAGTGTGGCGCAAGCCCTGGATCAGGTGCAGGCGGCGTTGGGCGACGAGGGCGGACGCGTCGAATTGCGGATGATCGTAGTCGAAGGTTGCGAAAGCCAGATGCTTCGCCGGCGGCTTGGGCGGGTTCAGGCTGACGAACAGCGGGTGGCGCTTGTCGATCGCCTGAAGCGCGTTCATCCAATACGTCACCGAAACAGCTGCGCCGTCGTCGCCTTCGCGCGCGAGGTAGTTCCAGCTCGACCACACCGACTTGCGTTTCGGCATGAGCGAGGCGTCGCGGTGCAGGTAGACCTTGTTCGGGGCGTAGCGCAGGGCGGAGAGCACGTTGCGCTCTGCGTCTGTCGCGTCGGCGAGCAATGCCAGCGCCTGGTCGCTGTGGCTTGCGAAAATCACTTGGTCGAAGTGGTCGGTGCGGCCGGATGCGTCGGTGACGCTCGCACCCTTTGCATGGCGTTCGACGCGCGTGACGGCGGTGTCGAGGCGAATGCGATCCTGGAATGGCGCCGTCAGAAGCTTGACGTATTCGCGCGAGCCGCCCTTGACGGTGCGCCACACGGGCTTGTCGAAGTAGAACAGGCGGTGGTTCTCGAAGAAGCGGATGAAGGATTGCGCCGGGAAGTCGAGCATATCCTTCGGGCTCGACGACCAGATGGCGGCCCCCATCGGCAGGATGCAGTGATCGCGGAACGCATCGCCGTAACCGTTCCGCGCAAGGTATTGGCCAAGGCTCACGCCGCCGGTCCTGCCCGCTTCGAGATCGCGCAAGCCCTTGCGGCGGAAGCGCAGGATGTCCATCCACATGCGGTGGAACGACGGGCTGAGCACGTTGCGCTTTTGAGCGAACAGTGTGCGGATCGAATTGCCCTGCCATTCGAGCGCGCCGTTATTGGCGCTGAAGCCGAACGTCATGCGTGAAGCGATCGTGGGCGCACCGATTTCGGCGAACAGCGCCGTCAGGTTCGGATAGTTCAGCTCATTGTAGACGATGAAGCCCGTGTCGACCGGGATCTTCACGCCGTCATAGTCGACCTCGACCGTGTGGCTGTGGCCGCCGGGGCGGGGCTCCTTCTCATAGACCACGATCTCGTGATCGCGGTGCAGCGCCCAGGCCGCACCCATGCCGGCAATACCCGAACCCACGATAGCAATGCGCATGAGGCGATCCTGTGGCTGGCCTCAAGCGCGGGCGCCTGAGATTTTGGCGTAGGCGTCGAGCGCCCGCGTTCTGGCGCGGTCGTGATCGACGATCGGCTTCTCATACGACAGGCGCGCGAAGTTGGATGCATCCCAGGGACGGTGAACGGCGCGATTGTCACAGTCTTTGAGTTCCGGGACCCAGCGGCGGACATAGGCGCCATCGGGGTCGAACTTTTCGCCCTGGAGCACGGGGTTGAAGATTCGAAAATAAGGCGCGGCGTCGGCGCCTGAGCCCGCGACCCACTGCCAGCTTGCCGAGTTGCTGGCGAGATCGGCGTCAACCAAGGTGTCCCAGAACCAGGCCGCGCCGCGCTGCCAGGGTATCAACAGATGCTTGATCAGAAACGAGGCGGCGACCATGCGGACGCGGTTGTGCATCGTGCCGGTCGCCCAAAGTTCGCGCATGCCGGCGTCGACGAGCGGATAGCCGGTTCGCCCTTTTGTCCAGGCGGTGAAAGCGGCTTCGTTCTCATCCCAGGGAAACGCATCGAAGGCGGGGCGGAAGTTGCGCTCCGGCAGTGTCGGGAAGTGATAGAGCAGGTGATACGAAAACTCGCGCCAGCCGAGTTCGGCCAGGAACTTCGCGGTGTGGCGTTCGAGCTTCGGCTCGCGCTCGGCTGCGGCGCGGGCCGCCCGCCAGACCTGGCGCGGGCCGATCTCGCCCCAGTGGAGATGCGGTGACAGGCGGGACGTGTTGTCCTGATCCGGCCGGTCGCGGCCGTCGGCATAGCGGTCGAGCGCGCGATCGAGGAACACGGACAGGCGCTTGCGCGCGCCCGCTTCGCCGGGCGACCAGTGATCCGGGAATACGCGCGCCCAGTTCGGCTTCGTCGGTTGCAAGCGCCACGTGACCAGCTGGTCGGATCGCGGCCAGGCGGCAGGAGGCCGTAGTGTCTTGGGCGCCGTCGTTGGGGATGGATCTTCGATCTTGCCCGACGCGGCGCGCCAGAACGGGGTGAACACCTTGTAGGGTTCGTCCGCGCCGGTCTTGATCGTCCAGGGTTCGACGAGGAGTGAGGCGTTGAAGTTCTGCACCTTTACGCCGCGTGATTCCAGGGACGCTTTGATCGTCTTGTCGCGGGCAATGTGGAACGGCTCGTAGAGGCGGTTCCAGAAAATCTCCCGCGCGCCGGTCTCGCGCATCAGATCGTCGACGATTTCGCCGGCAAGGCCGCGGCGGAGAATCAGACGCGACCCGCGCTTCTGCAATTCGGCACTCAGCGCGGCCAAGCTTTCGTGCAGCCACCAGCGCGCCGCGCCGCCCACTTTCCAACGGCCAGGTGTTTCGTCGTCAAGGATGAAGAGCGGGATCACTGCGCCCGCCTTTGCGGCCGCGCTCAGCGCCGGGTTGTCGGCAAGGCGCAGATCCTGGCGGAACCAGACGATGACGGGTGGCACGGTCATAAGCGGTGGTACGGCCGCGCGGCTGGGGCGGATCAGCGCTTGAGCGCGCCGATGTCGGCGAAGCGCTTGGCGTAACCTTCCATGGTCATCAGCTGGCGCGTCTGCTTGATCGGATCGTCCGCCGTCACGTTGACGGCGCGCAGCACGCGGCGGATGACGGCGCCGGTGTCGAGGCAGTTGTCGACGTCGATGACGTTCAGACAGCAGGAATCCTGTTCGAAGGCGCCGAACGCCTTCAGGCCGCCGCTCGTGATGTCGGTCAGGATCGCGCGGTTGACACCGCCGTGGCAGACCATGAGCAGTGCCGTCCAGCCGGGATCGTTCGTGATCTTGGCAAAGGCCGGAAGCACGCGGCCGGCAAAGGCGGTGAAGCTCTCGCCCGCCGCGTAGCACTCGCCGGGTTCGGCCGCGCGGAACATCGCGTAGGCGTAGTCGGGCGGGCTGAGCTTTGCGCGCGCGACGGCGTCGCCGCCTCTGATCTCTTCGAGGTCGCCGACGATATGCGGCGTCAGGTTGCGTCCGTTGAGCACGATGCCGGCGGTCTCGACCGTGCGGGGCAGGCCCGAAACGACCGCCCGGTCGAACGGAGCTTCTGCGAGCAGCTTCGCCATCGCGCGCGCTTCGGCTCGGCCGCGGTCGGTCAGCGGCACGACGCGCGAATCCGGCGCGCGCGAGCCGTCGCTTTGCACATAGGCAGCGTCGGCGTGACGCATAAGGAAGATGCGCCGGCGGCGGGCGCGGTCGAAGGGCAGGTCCATAGGCGATCTATAGCATCTCTTGCGAAATGTGTGCGGGCGGGTAGGAAGGGCGCGACTTGTTCGGTGGTGTCATGATCTATGCGGCGATGGCCGTGGGCGCGTTCTATGTCTTCGCCGGGTTCGTCGTGATGCGGGCGATGGTGCTCGACCGGCTGATGGATCAGGTGCTGGCGGCGTTGAACGATCCCGGTTCGGCGAAGGAACGGATGCGCTCGAACGTGTTGAGCGTGGGTGCGTTTCTGACCATGGCCGGTGGCGTCGCGCTGGTGATCTTGAGCCCGGTGGCGGTGGTTCTATTTGCGATCAATGCGCTGTGGCAGGGCGGGTATCTGCTGTGGGCGGAGCGAGCGCTACCGCCGGAGGACGAAGCCGACAAGCGCGGACGCCATCAGACGAAGAACGCGTTCGTCATCTATCTGGCGGCGACGGCGTTTGTGTTGTGGCTGGCGGGCCAGGGTTACCTGCGGCCATGGAACGCGCCGCTCTCGTCGCACGCGATCGATGTTGCGGTGATGGCGGCTGTGGTCGCAGCGGCGTGGGCTTTCATCTATTTGCCCCGTCGACAGAAAGATGGCGCTTCGCCGCTTGCGAGCGCTCGCGACGAAAGGGTGCCAACGCGCTTGAGGCTCGCGCCGGATTGGAACCACTCGTGTTTGCGCAACGCCGACACCGGCGAGACCGTCAGCGTCTACCGGTTGGGGCTATCGTTCGAGCTCTCGGATCGTATCGAGGCGTGGGACGACACTTTCCAGGCGACGTATAACGAGGACAATCCAGAGGCCGGCGGGTTCAAGGACGATGCGGCGCGGCAGGCGTATCTGGCCGAAGGCCGCGCCATCGTCGAAGCGCTACGCGGCGAATGGCGCGGCGCGCTTGAGGTCGACGATGCGCTTCGATGAGGCCTACTTCATGTTGCCCGTCATGAAGTCCTGAATGCTGTAGTGTTTGGCGGCGCTGGCGTCGATCAGGTCGACGCCGTCGGGGCCGAACAGGATCATCTTGTTGACGCTCGGGAAGTGGCCGATCTCTTGCGGGCTGTCGTCGCCGCCGGTCAGGTAGACCAAGTCGGTCTTGCCCGTGTTGACGATCGTGTGGGCCTTGCCGTTGAGCGGGAAGGCGATGAAGTCGCCGGCCGTGACCTTGAACTTCTCCTCGCCGATCTGGGCGGTGCCTTCCCCTTCGACGATGTAGCTCCATTCCTCTTGCACGGAATGGCGGTGGAGGATGAACGCCTCTTTGCCCGGCGGCACGCGAAGCAGGTTGACGTGGGCGCGCTGCAAGCCCGTCGGACGGCTCAGCCTGAAGAAGTGCGCGTCGGAGTTCGGGTTCAGCGGATGGCGGAAGTGCATGCCGTCTTCGGGCTTGAGCGCTTTCGTGCGGATGATTTGGTCGGACATGGGGGGTCGCTCTCGCGGTGCCGTCCGCCTTCGCCAAGGCTTCGGCGGACACTCGTTTCGCTAAGCTCGCTTCGCTCGCCAAACGAAACTGAGTGGCTCCCCGGGCCGGATTCGAACCAGCGACCAACCGGTTAACAGCCGGTTGCTCTACCACTGAGCTACCGGGGAACAAACGGTGCGAAGCTCACTACATAT
>CAZLRW010000073.1:0-19249 GCA_964561925.1 uncultured Flavobacteriaceae bacterium | reverse complement strand
ATGACCCCGTAGCTCAGCAGGATAGAGCGGCAGATTCCTAATCTGTAGGTCGGACGTTCGAATCGTCTCGGGGTCACCATTTTCAATCCCTGGCGAAGCCGCGGTGGCGGGCGGGGCGCATGGTTGACCGGCTGCGCCCTTGACGGGCTTGGCGGCGGCTGGTCGAATCCTGGCCGGGGGACCTTCGGTGATGTCCATGTTCGTGCGCTTTATGCTCACGCTCCTGTTCTTTGCGGCAGGCGTGCCCGGTGCGTTCGCGGTCGAGCCGCCGGCCGGCACCGCAGCGAAAGCCGTCGAAAGCTACACGCTGGGCAGCGGCGACAAGATACGCCTCATCGTCTTCGGCGAAGAAGACCTCAGCGGCGAGTTCGTCGTGGACGATGCCGGCTTCGTGCGATTGCCGCTGATCGGGCAGATCGCGGCGGCGGGACGTACCGTGCGCCAGCTCGAAGGCGACATCGCCTCGAAGCTCGGCGCGCAGTACCTGAAAAATCCGCGCGTGAGTATCGAGGTCGTCAACTACCGGCCGTTCTACATCATCGGCGAAGTGAACAAACCGGGCGAATATCCGTTCGTCGCGGGCATGAGCGTGATGAACGCGGTGGCGATGGCCGGCGGCTATACGTACCGGGCGAACGAGAGTTCGGTCTACATCAAGCGCAAAGGGGCAAGCGAGGAAGAGAAGTTCCCCGCCGACGACTCGACGAAACTGACGCCCGGCGACATCGTGAACGTCGTCGAACGCTGGTTCTGATCCGCGTCAGCCGGTTTGGCGCGACAGCAGCCGGCCGGCCGCGGCCTCTTTGCCCACGAGCAGCAGGAAACGCGGCACGATTTCCGCGTAGCGCCGGAACAGGCGACGCGGTTCCGACAACAGGCGAAACAGCCATTCGAGCGACAGCGCGGTGACGAACGCCGGCGCGACCGGCTTCAAGCCCGCGACGTAATCGAAGCCCGCGCCGATCGCCACGACCGGCGTGTTCGGCATGCGGGCCGCGAGACGGACGGCGAGCTGCTCCTGTTTCGGGGTGCTCAAACCCACCCAGACGATCGCCGGCCCACTGTTCGCGAAGCGGGCGCAGAGCGCGTCGAGGTCGGCGTCGGCGATCGGCCCGAACGGGGGATTGTAGGCCTCCACACCGACCATCGGGTTCCGTTCACGCAGGCGCGCGATCATCTTGTCTGTGATCGCCGCCGTCGCACCGAAGAACACATGATGGATACGGCCCGCCCGGTCGGCGTCGACGACGTCCCAGACGAGTTCGCGGCCAGTGACGCGGCCGGCGCGAAAGCCCCGGCCGCGCGCAATCCACACCACGGGCTGACCGTCCAGCGTGTTCATCGCGGCGCCGTTCAAGATCTCGCGGAACTTCGTGTCGTCTTGCGCCGAGACGACGCCGTGGGCGCCGGTGACGCAGACATAGCCGCCGGTGCCGTCCGCCGCCGCATCGCTCAGCCAACGCGCGGCCCCTGCCCTGTCGAAACAGGAGAAGCGCACGCCGCAGATCACCGTGCGCGGATGCTCGCCCGCCATCATCAGCCCACCAGCTTCAGCTTGCGGTCGCCGTGCTTCTTGCTGACCTGCGCCTCGATCCAGGCGTAGGTTTTTTCCATGCCGTCGCGCAGCGGCTTCGCCGGCGCCCAGCCGAGCGTGTCCTTGATCAAGCGGTTGTCGGAGTTGCGGCCGCGCACGCCCGTCGGGCCTGCTACGTGGCGGATGGAGAGCTTCTTGCCCGCAATCTCCATCACCATGGCGGCGAGTTGGTTGATCGTGACCATCTCTTCGGAGCCGATATTGAACGGACCGGTGTGCTCCGAGCGCGTCAAGCGCAGCACGCCGTCGATGCACTCGTCGATGTAAAGGAACGAGCGCGTCTGGTTGCCGTCGCCCCAGATTTCGATCTCGCCGCCGATCTTGGCCTCGGCGACCTTGCGGCAGATCGCGGCGGGCGACTTTTCCTTGCCGCCGGTCCACGTGCCTTCGGGACCGAAGATGTTGTGGAAGCGCGCGACGCGGCACTCCATGCCGTGGTTGCGGCCGAAGGCGAGATAGAGCCGTTCGCTGAACAGCTTCTCCCAACCGTACTCGCTGTCGGGGGCCGCCGGGTAGGCCGAAGACTCGGCGCAATTCGGATTGTTCGGGTCTTCCTGATTGTACGCCGGATACATGCACGCCGACGACGAATAGAAGACGCGCTTGATGTTCCGCCGGCGGCAGGCCTCGACCATGTTCAGGTTGATCGTCGCCGAATTGTGCATCACGTCGGCATCGTGCTCGCCGGTGAAGATGTAGCCGGCGCCGCCCATGTCGGCCGCCAACTGATAGACCTCGTCGAAACGGCGATCGGCGACGGCGGCGCAGATCGTCTGGTCGCGCAGATCGCCGATCAAGAAGTCGTCGGCCGCGGTTTCGCCGAACTCGGGGAACTTCAAGTCGACGCCGCGCACCCAGAAGCCTTCGCGCTTCAAGCGCTTGACCAGGTGGCTGCCGATGAATCCGCCCGCACCGCAGACGAGTGCCGTTTTCATTGTCTTCCCCTTTGGTTCAGTAGGCGTTGCGTTGACGAAGGACTTCGACGACGGTCAGCAGCAGAATGCGCAGGTCGAGCAGGATGCTCGCGTTCTTCGCGTACCAGATGTCGGCCTCGACGCGGCGGCGCATCAGCTCCGGCGACGACGTTTCGCCGCGAAGGCCGTTGACCTGCGCCCAACCGGTGATGCCGGGCTTCACGTGCTGGCGGATGTCGTAGTTCTCGATCAGCGTCGTGTAGTAGTCGTCGTGCGCGACCGCGTGCGGACGCGGGCCGACGAGCGACATTTCGCCCCGAACGACGTTGATGAGCTGCGGCAGCTCGTCGATGCTGGTCTTCCTCAACCAGCGGCCGAGGCGCGTGACGCGGCGGTCGTTCGCTTCGGCTTGTTTCACCTCGGGGCCGTTCTCGGTCACGGTCATGCTGCGGAATTTGTAGATCGCGAACGGCACGCCGCGATGGCCGAGACGGGTCTGCTTGAAGAAGACGGGCCCGCGCGAGTCGAGCTTCGTGCCGATCGCGACGAAGAAGAGCAGCGGCGCGAGAGCAACAAGCGCGAGCGAGGCCAAGCCCAAGTCGATCGTGCGCTTGATCCAAGTCTGAACGTTGTTCAACGGCGCCTTCTGCAGCTCGACCGCATTCAGACCGCCGATGTTGCGGATCGGGAAATGCAGCAGTTGCTCGACCTGGGGCGTCGGGATGATCCGGACTGCGCGCGGCACGACCTGAAGCGCGATCGCGACGTCGCGCAGGCGCCGGTCGTCGAAGCCGCCGGCCGCAATGCAGATCTCGCCGTTCGCGGCGACGCGCGCCAGCGCCAAGACGCGGGTCATCGCCGCCGTCAATTCGCGCCGCCATTCGTGCGCGGGCCCTCTTGCGTTGAAGCGAATGACGCGCGGCGCGGCATAGCCGGCACGGCTCAGCTCCGCCAGCAGCGTGTTCGCGGCCGGGTCGCCGTCGGCGGCGACGACGATGACTTCGCGCGCAACGAGCTTCGACGGGCGGTAGTATTTGGCGATCAGCTTCGGTGCGGTCGTCCGCGATACGATCACGCCGAACCAGCCGAGCACCAGGAACGTCAACATCGTGCCGCGCGAGAGCGTGCCGCCGGCCTTCAGCGAGAACGCGAAAAACGTCACGCAGAGAAACGTGGCGACCCAGACGAGCGTCAGATCGCGCAGCGCTTCCGTGCCGTCGGGGCGGCGCAGCAGCTGGTTCGTTTCGATGGCGCGCACGGCGGCGGCGAACAGCAAGGCCGCGAGGAGGCCGGTCCCGAGGAACAGCAGCGGCTCGCCTTCGGCGCCGAGGACGAGCGCGTGATAGCCGAAGCCGGACGCCAGGCTCATGAGCACGATCGCCGCGGTGTCGGCGAGCGCGATGAGCAGCCGGGCCGCACCGGTTTGCATGACGCCCGAGCGGCGGCGTTTTGCATCGAACGGCAGAACGGCCGGCGGCATGTCGGCATCGGCCGCGACCGGCTCGCCGACGAGAAAGTCTTCTTCACGCAACTTTTCCATGCGAGTCGCAGGCTCCCCCAAGCCTTGTCGTCACTGTCCCGAGCGTATCGACGGACCGCCGGGTTGGAACACGAGCTTGCGCAACGTCGCGAGCAAGGAGGCCGGCGCCGGAAGTTCTTTCGGCCTTGCCTCCTCCGCCGACCGGAGCCGCGCGCCGTAGAGATAGTCGTGGTAGCCGTAGCGCGGATCGATGCGAGTGCGCGTGAGCGCAACACCGGCAACGTTCGCGCGCATGGCGCGAAGCGATTTCAACGCCGCCATGACGGCCTCTCGCGGCGTCTTGCCGCTGTGGGTGACGAACAATGCGGCATCGGCAAGCTGAGCCAACGCCAGCGTGTCGTGCACGGGAACGACGGGTGCGGTGTCGACGACGACGAGATCGTAACGGCT
The DNA here is from genome assembly GCA_964561925.1 of uncultured Flavobacteriaceae bacterium. Lineage (GTDB taxonomy): Bacteria > Pseudomonadota > Alphaproteobacteria > Micropepsales > Micropepsaceae > SZUA-430. The sequence continues at coordinate 14,811 of CAZLRW010000073.1, read as the reverse complement.
GCGCAGCTGCGTCATCAGCTTTTCGAGCGCGTCCGAGGTCAGAAGATCCGACGGATTGATCGGCTTCGCCGCGCCGGGCAGGACTGACGCATGCGAGCGTCCGTCGCCTACGATGCAGCGCTCGAGCGGCAGCCGGCCCTCCAAGACGTCGACGATTCCGCCGGCCGGGGTCGCCAGCGCCATCGTGGTCGCGACCGCCGGGCGGCGGAAGTCGGCATCCACGATGAGCACGCGACGGCCGTTGCGCGCGGCGAGGCGTGCGAGACTGACGGCGACGACGGTCTTGCCTTCGCCCGGGACCGCGGACGTCACGAGCAGCACCTTCGGCGCGCGCTCGGGGTTGGACAGCGAAAGGCCCAAATAGAGGCCGCGGATCGCCTCGGCAAACGAAGACGACGGTTCATAGACGACGAGTTCGGCGACGCCATGCGCGAGCGTGTCGGCGGCGACCTCCGGGATCGTCGCCAACACGGGCAAGCCGACGTGGCGGTCGACGTGGTCGCTCGTGCGCAAGCTCGGGTCCAAGGCTTCGACGGTGAACGCGAGCAGCAGGCCGAACGCCAGGCTGACTGGCAGCGATAGGCCGAGGACGAGGAGCGGGCGCGGGCTTGCCGTGGTCTGTTCGGTCGCGCGCGAGATGATGCGGGCGTCGGGCGTTGCGATGCCCTCCTGGCCCTGCACGGCCTTCAAGCGCGAGAGCAGCGCCTCGTAGTTCGATCGCGTCGCGTTCGCAATCGACTCCAGCGCCTTCAATTGAATCGACGCGGAGCCCTGGCTTTGGAACTTGGACTGCAACTGAGTAAGGCTGGTCTCCAGAGACTTCACGTTGGCGCGGCCGACGGCCACATCGTTCGCCAAGCTGTCGATCACGCGGCCGACTTCAGCGGCGATCTTGATGCGCGTGTCGCGCTGTTGCGACTGAATGTCGGCCATCTTGGGGTGCTGCGGCAGATAGCGCGTCGACAGCTGCGCTTCCTGGCGCTGCAACTCGGCCGCCTGCGCCCGCAACTGAGCGATCAGCGGCGAGGCGACGACCTGGCTGGCTTCGACCGCGCGGCCGGCGCGCTGCAGTTCCATCGTGCGCTCGTAGAGCGCAACTTTCTGTGCCAAGTCCGCCTTCGCATTGATCAGTTGCACGTTCACGGTGGCGGTTTGCTGATCGACGATCGAGCCGCCCGGCGTATCGACGATGCCCTGCGCGGCTTTGTACTTCTGCACCGCAGCCTCGTCGGCTTGAACCTGCGCCGCCATTTCCCGCACGCGGCCCGACAACCAGACGGCGGTCTTCTGCGTGGCCTCGAACTTCGTGTTCAGCTGATCCTCGACATAGGCATCCGCAACGGCGTTCGTGATCCGCGCCGATTTCGCGGCGTCGACCGACGCGACACTGATCGTCATCGTCGAGGAAAGGCCGATCTGCTCGACGCTGAGGCGCTTCAACAAGCGGCTGATCGCCGCTTCGCGGCCACGATCCGCGCCCGCGATCGGCACGTGCTTTGCGGCTTCGGCGGCGGCGGGCCCCCAAAAGCCGGACAGCTCGGTATTGAACTCCGCATCGCGGCTCAAGCCGAGCTTGTCGACGACGCGCGCCGCCAGCTGGCGCGAGGTCAGAACCTGCATCTGGTTTTGCACGGTCGCCGAGTCGGTCGGCAGACCGCTCAACACGGCGTTCACGTCGGCGACGGTGTTGCGCTGCTGATCGATCATCATGACCGCTGTGGCCGAATAGGTCGGAACGATCACGGCAAGCGCCAACAGCGCGAGCACGAAGCCTGCCGCCGCGGTGCCCAGAATGATCTTCCGGCGCGTCCGCAGGATGGCGACGAGCGCGAGCACGTCCAGCGTGGGCGGCAGCGCCGTCCGCGGCTCCGAATCGCCGAGCTCGACCACGGGGTGTTTGACGCGCAAGTTCATGACACCCGCCGCTCCTTAGAATTGGAATTGAAGGCCGACATCGACCCTGTCCTCCACGTAATCGTCGCCGGGCGAATTCGAGTCGCATTCGCGACGTTCGAAGCCGGCACTTGCCCGCCAGTTCTCGTCGATCAAGTAGCTTGCGCCGATGCGCGCGGAGAAAATCTCATCGTTGCGCGGCGTGCCGACGAAGTCGCTGTCAACGATGGAGACGTCGGCGCGAAGAATGACGTTGCGGCGAAGCTCGTGATCGACCCCGACGCCGAACGACTTGTCCGAACTGACCGAGGTTGCGGCCAATGTCGTGTCGTTCAACAGCCGGTTCGCCGACAGACGCACGGTCGTCAGTTCCGTCGCCGACCACGTCAACGACGCGCCGTAGTTAAGACCCGAAACGTCCTGCAAAGGTGCACCGAATTGGCGATCGAGGAAGCCGACAAAGAGGTCGCCTTGCAAAAGGTCAGCCATGTCGAACGAGACGCCGGCGTTCAAAAACGAGCCACGGGAGTCGCGGTTAACGCCATTGCGGTCGAGCGGGAGGTCGAAGTCGCGGCGGTCGCGCAGCGCCTCGGCGAAGACCAAAAAACCCTCGGACACCTCCAGCGAGATCCGTGCCTGCAATCGTATCTCGTCGTGATCGCGGTCGCGGTTGCTAAGGATGCCGCCGCCGGACAACGGCGTGTCGTCGTAGGCGAAATCGTCAAACGCAGCGCCGAGAAAAAGGCGGAGGTGATTGGGCTGAAACGAGATGCCCGCTTCGGCGTGAGCCCGATCAAAGCGAATGGGCTCGGCGATGTTGCCCGGCGAGTTCGGCGACGCGCGGCGTTCGTGCTGGTGCGTCTGCCAGAGCTCGGCCGAGACGTACGTCGTGCGGCGGACGTCGAGGCGGCCGCGAGCGCCCAGCGTCCAATCGGCGACGTCTTCGCTGTCGTTGTCGGCGTGGCGCAAGACGTCGGCGCGAGCGAAAAACTCCAGCGCATGCTGCGACCATTCCGAAACGAGCCGCACAGCGGGCGCGAGCGTGAGGTAGACATCGCTCTCAGCGCCGCTTTCTGCTTCGAGGACGTTGTCGGTCGTGCTGACGGTCGTGCCCAGCGTCGGAAACACGCGAAAGGCGCCGAGCGGGATTCCCTTGGCGTCGTAGTCCGGCCGAGGCCGGTCCATGACCGCCGTTCCCCCCGCTTGCGGTGCGGCAAGGGTGCAAGCGGCCAGCGCCAGAAACGCGAGCTTCGACGTCTTCCTTCTCTGCAGCAGCGAATTTGCCGTGCGGGCCGCCCACGGTCGGATGGCCCTTACAATGCCGCGTCCCATCGCCCGCTGCCGGGCGGCACGCGTCCCCATCTAGTCCCCCTAGTCCCGCGGCGTTGTCGCCCCCGCGGCGGATGCCGGTTCCCCGCCGGCATCGACACTCAATAGGCGAAATTATCGAGCAGAGTTCCCGTGTGCCAGCAAGGGCGGCAAGGTTACTGTCGCAAATACGTAACCAACGATGCGAGACCGCAACATGCTGTCCAATAAGGCAGGTCGGATGACCAGCGCGGTTAACGGCTCAACGCGAGCGCTCGAAAGAGACCGACGGCAAGTACGCCCACGACCGGAACATGGCTGCTGATCACGGGTTCCACCATTGCCGTGAGCAGGATCGGAATTCCGGTGACAGCTAAGAGCGGGTTGTCGCTGCGCTGACGGAAGGCTCGCACGAGCATGACCCCAAACACCGCGGCAAGCAGCAACGCCGCCGGCAGCCCGCCAGCAACCGCCGCGTTAAGGATATCGTTGTGCGCGTGAGACGGGGTGAGCCATTCGACCGGAAAGTTCTCGCTGATACGTCGCGGTCCGACGATGAAGCCGTGACCAAGCAACGGTGCGCTTTCGACGAAACCGATCGCAACGGGCCAAATCAAGGTGCGCGCGTTCAGTTGCGAGAGGTCATCAGACGGGTCGCCGCGCGAAAGGACGTTCCAGATCTCAGGCAGGAACGCGAGGCCCGCGAGGCCAACAACGACCAGGATGCCGGCGCGGAACACGAGGCGGTCCAACCATCCCGTTCCTTTCACCGCCAAGAGAGCGAAGGCGAGCATCGCAGCCGCACCGCCTGCGAGACCCGAACGCGAGCCCGTCAAGACCCAACACACGAGCATGACGGGGACGATGAGGAACTTGACCGGGTGGCGAGAGGTCACCCCCCAATAGAGCGCACCGAGCGCGAGGACGACGGCGAAGTAGTTCGGATGGAAGGCGGTGCCTCCCAACTGGATGCCGAGCGGTCCCGTCGAAGGCGTTTGGGCGACTGCCGGCAAGAAAACGAGCATTGCCAGGACGACGATCAGCGCAGTCAGCGAAACGATCCGTACCAGCTGGTCGAAGCGCGAAAGCTCGCTCCTCGACGACAGCAAGTTCCAGACGACGAAAATCGTGAGCGCCCACTCGGCGAGTCGGTAGTAAGCGAGCGCAAATTCCACTGTCGAGCCGGCCATTGCCAATGTGGCTGCCGCAAGCCATGCGAAGAAGACCATCAGGAGGCGCAATCCGGCGGCCCCCTCGTGCCGCGTTGCACCGCCTACGACGATGCGATCCCAGACCAGCGCCAGACCTGCCACCATCAAGCCCGCGACGCCGAACACGACCAGCCGCCATTCGCTTGAAATGTTGAACAGCCCGAAGTTGCGCGTGGCTCCGGTCACGTCGAACGGCAGGAGTCCCGGCACGCCGGCGGAAATCGCGACTGCGGCGATCAAATAGGCCGTGGCGACGGGGGGCGCCGGACGTGTCGATGTCATGAGCACCAACCCGTGTTAGCCGCGGGCGCTGAATGCCAGCTTAACGACAAGCAGATCATCGCCGATTGAGACCATGAACGAGCGTCTTGCGGAGCGGCTCGGGCAACATTCGCGACAGGCGGGAGACTCTGGGCATCAACCACGTGGAAAGTCCGAGCGCGACGCGACCGCGGGCGCTCAACGGCAACGCCATCGTTTCGACGGACGCCGCTTGTCTCGTCCACTCGAGCTTGTACCGGGCGGCCGGCGGCATCAGTTCGACCCCGCGCAAACCGCGCGCAAAGCACTGCTCGAAAACCAGACCCAGATGGAGCCGTCCCGGACTGAAGGCTTCGAACCGCGGCTCGATCGCCGACATATAGGCGTAGAACTTGCCCGCGTACTCGACCCCCCAAAACCGTGCCGCCGCAACCTCGTCCGCCCGCAGTTCGAAACCCACAAGCCGCACGCCCGCCGTCTCGGGCAGCCGCTCCACCAACGACCGAAACGCCGAATGCCTGAATGCGGGGCTCGTTCTGCCGTTGCGCTCGAGCCAGCGCAGGCGCGAGTCGAAGGTTTCGCGGACCAAAGGACTCAAGGCGGCCGGACGTTCGATCGTTACGTGATCCATCTTGTGTGTGCGTTCGAAGCGGTAGCGCAAATTGCGCAAGTTGCGGCGTGTCTTCGAATTCATCGACCGCAACATCCCGTCGAACGATCCGAGCGCCGTGAGGTCCGCAAAGACCGCGTCTTGCTTCGATGCGACCACCGCACCCGCTCCAAGCAAAGCGGCATGAAGAGCCGCGTGTGCGGGCACCGCCTCGATCTGGAGGGCGTCGGCACGGCCCCGCAGGGCCGCGACGACGGCCGCGACACCGGGTGCAATGTTTTCCCGTTCCGCAAAGGCTACGCCGGCGAATTGCCCGAAGGGGTCATCGAGATTGCACGCGACCCACGCGCCGGCCCGCTGCTGAAGCGACAACGGCCACACGCCAACGAGATCGCCGCGGCTGCGAACCAGCGCGACCAAGGGACGAAACGCGGGATCACCGGCGCGCATCCGGGCGACGTGGGCATTCCACGCGTAGGATTGGAAGAAAGGCGCGTCATGATCGGCGCCCCGATTCAGCGCTTCCCATTGCTCGGAAAGCGCCGCGAGCGCCGAGACTTCGGACACGAATTCGACGTGAAGCGCCGGCGCCAAAGTTCGTTTCGCGCCAGCCATCAGCGGCGCACATCGTAGGCGGGGATCGTGCGGACGCCTTGCGGAGCGGACGGGTCGACCACGAAGTCGACGCGCATGACTTTTTGCCGTTTCGTCTGTCGGCCGCTGAACTTGTAGGCCGCCGCCACGCCAAGTTTCGCCCAATAGGCGGGGCCGGCGGTCGATTGCGAAAGCGACTGAAAGCCAAAGCGCCGGCGCAGGACGCCGTTGGCATAGTTCACGTAGAAATTCCTGCGATCGCGCGGCGTGAAGTGCTCGGTCGTGAACGAAACGCAGAGATCGTCGCCGTTGACGACGCGATGCGGTGCGTTCAACGGCCAATGAACCATCTCCCCGGCACGCAGATCGCAGATCTCGGCACCGTCGTCGAACGACGGTTCGTACGGCAGCGAGAGCTCGTGCGCTTCACCCAGCGCGATCCGCTCGAGATTGGACTGCATCAGATACGGCGGACGACTGGGATACACGAACACACGCTTCTCGCCCCTCACCTGCCACAGCGTCTGACCCGGGATGTCGCAGTGGTAGTGAACCTGAACGCGAGGCGACGAAATCAAGAGCGACATCTTCCGGAACGACGTCTTGAACCACGGCAGTGCGCGCTCCATGTCGGCGTAAATGTCCGCCAGCAGATCGCCATAGGCCGGTTCGGCCTTGTGCGGGTACAGCAGCAATATCCAAATGCGGCCCGTCCGAACGGCTCGAAGCACCTCCTCGCCCGACAGCCCCTTGATCTCGCCTTCTCGGCGGCTCGACAGGTCGTGCGCTTCGGCACCCATCGTGTTGACGTAGTAGTCGTCGCGATCGAGGTTTTCGAGGGTGCGTGCCAGCGCGCGGTCGGTAAAGAGTTCGTGGCCGCTCAGATTGTGACGCATGCGGACAGGACGCTTACCGAACTGGCCGATCGACTTGGCGTCCCACTCAATGATCGACGGTGTCGCGGCGGCGGCCATCAATGCAAAGCTCCCGTTCGATGGCTTTCTGAAACAGGCAGGCACCTCATGCAAGGATCGGCCCTGCCGCCCAGGGGGCATGAACAGGCTCCTGCGGGTCGACGGCGTGCCGGAATGACACAGAAGCTCCGGCCGGATGGCCTCATCGGGTGAGGTGCAGCGCCTCGCGATTGGTCGCGAACACGACGGTCGCAGGCCCATCCGCCAGTCGCTTGAAGACGTCCTCCAACTCGGACCAGAGGTTCTGTTCTTCGATCTCCCAGGCGTGACCCCAAAGGTGGAAACACCCGCCAGTGCGCGCACAAACATCGACCAGACGGGAGACCCTTTGCGACAGGTCGGCCTCCGCCAGCGCGGCGCAGAGCAGTTTTGCGCGAACAAGCGGGCGCGGCTTTCGCAAGAAGTTCCTCAGATAGACGTCTCTGCCGTGCGGAAAGAACTGAATTGTCGTCGGGACTTCGAACGGATCGGTCGCGATCCCGGGCTGCAGGTTTTCAACCGTGCGCGCATAGTCGAATCCGGCCCGCCTCACGAGTTCCTTGACCGTGCGATCGTAGCGGCCCTGCACGTAGGCGAAACCCTCCACCCGGGCGCCTGTGAGCTGTTCGAGCCATTGCTTGTTCTCGACAATCTGGCGCGCCGCCTCGTCGGCACGAACCCGCGTCAGGACGACGTGATCGATGCTATGGCCGCCGACCTCGAAGCTGCGGGCGACTTCGCGCACTTGCGATTCCGTCATCACCGGGCGGCCTTCGCTGTTGCGGTTCGGAACGTAGAACGTTCCTTTGGCGCCATACTTGGATAAGAGTTCGGCGATCCTCAGACTTGCGGGATCGCCGTCATCCCACGACGTCGTCACGACCAGGCGCGTCGGCGCCGGTGCGGCGTGCGAGGCGCCGGCAGAGGCGCGGCCGACAGGCGCTGGCACGTCGGAGACTCGGCGATAGAGCAAGACCGCGAGTTGGGCCGTCAACGCCGCACGCGCGACCAGAAGGACCGTCAACGCACCCAGCACACCGCCGGCTTCGGCCGCGGGCCAGGCGGTCAAAAGCGCGCCCACCCCCACCGCCGCCTGTGCGAAGAAGCTCGCGCGAACGCGAACAAGCGCGCGGAGTCCTGCATTGATCACAGAGGCGACATAGCTTAGCGCGGCCGCCGCACCGAATATGGCGATGATCGCGACCGCGTCCTCGAAGGGCTGGCCGTAAACGAGCATCAAGATCGGTTCGGCAAAGATCATGAGCGTCACGGCCATCAACAGGATCGCGCCCCCACCGCTCGCCGACGTGCGTTCGACGTAGTGCAGCAGGGCCCGCGGTCCGCCTTCGATCAGCGTCTTCGTGGCGGCCGAGGGGACAAAATTCTCCAGCGACTCGATCAGGAGATTGGCAAGCTGGACGATCGATTGAACTGCGCGGGCCGCACCCAGCTGGACCGGTCCGAGAACCGCGCCGACAACGAGCAGGATGAAACTCGCCTCGACAAACCAGGCCGTGAAGTTGTTGCCGACGATCCAGCCCGCCACCTTCAGATGGCGGCGGGTGACTTCGCGAACTTCGGACCATACAGGCGCCCATCCGATGAAGTCGGGCAGCAGAAGGCCTGCCGCAGCGGTGCTGAACACCGCCATCACGATCCAAACCCGGTCGATCGTGAGTTCGCCTTGGACCGCGAGCAACGTCAGTACCGCGAGGCGCGCGCCGTAGGCGATGAGATCGCTCAAGAACGCGCGGACGGGGCGCTCGCTTACGTAGAAGAAGCGACGGATGTGATCCTGGAACTGCGTGGCGACGACCGCCGCCGCCACCAGAAGGACGTCAACCGGTGCAAATGTGGCGATGGCAGGAAACAGAACAGGCAGAACGCACACGACCGTGGCCGAGGCGGTGGCCAGAACCGATTGATGCAACAGGACGGTCGCAAGATAACTCGATCTCGACACCGATCCGCGCTGATCGAACAGGCTCATCATCGGCATGTTGATGCCGGCCTGGAAGCCGGCCAGGAATTGCATGCCGATAAGAACGACCGAGAAGATGCCGAACTCTTGTATCCCGAGCGCGCGGACGATCAGGACGCCGGTCAGGAGATTGACGCCGCTGACCAACGCTTGATCGATCAGCGACCAGCGCGTCCGACGGGACACCTTGCGCAAGGCGGCGGGGATCAGGTTTTGCGCTGTTGTTCGAAGGTTGTTCATCGACCCCGGCCGTCTCTGAATGACCCCTAGTGCGCCGCGCCGCCGGTGCTTACCATGGCCCAGGGTTACACATCTTCAGAACTTTCGCGTTAACGTTCGTCGTTGCGGCATCGGCCCTTTCGTGCGGATTCTCCTCGCCCACAACTACTATCAGCAACGCGGCGGCGAGGACGTCGTCGTGGAGCAGGAACTCGAGCTGCTGCGCGCCAAGGGGCACGCGGTGGCGCTTCATTCCGTGCACAACGACGACATTCGGGGGTGGCGCCGGAAGGCGTCGGCCGGGGCGCTGGCCGTTTACAACCCCGCCGCCAGGGCGGTGCTGGCGGAGAAACTTCGCCGGTTCCGGCCCGACATCGTACACGTGCACAATTTCTTTCCGCAGCTCTCGCCCTCGCTCTTCGACGCGTGCCGGGCCGCGGACGTGCCCAGCGTCATGACGCTGCACAATTTCCGTCTGCTGTGTCCGACATCGATCCTGTTCCTCAACGGCAAGATCGAGGAGCGCAGCCTGACGCAGTCGGCGATGTGGGCGGTGGGACGGCGGGCCTATCAGGGGTCGGCGATGGCGACGCTGCCGCTCGCGCTCATGGTCGACTTTCACAAATGGGCGGGGACATGGCGGCGCAAAGTCGATGTCTTCGTCGCCCTGACCGAATTCGCGAAGGCGAAGTTCGTTGCGGGCGGCCTGCCTGGCGACCGGATCGTCGTGAAAGCGAACGCGGCGGCCGACCCCGGACCACCCGTTGAGGCGCGGGCGCGGCTGGGCGCGCTCTATGTCGGGCGTCTGTCGCCGGAGAAGGGACTGGCGACACTGATCGAGGCGTGGCGGGGGCTCGACGTGCCGCTGCGCATCGCGGGCGACGGGCCGTTGCGCGATCTGTGCCAGCGGGCACAGGGGCCGAACGTCACCTATCTCGGTCCGCTTGAGCGTTCGCGCGTCACGGAGGAGATGCGGCGCGCCGCGTTCCTGGTTCTGCCTTCGACTTGCTACGAGATGTTTCCGATGACGCTGGTCGAGGCCTATGCGAACGGGTTGCCGGTGCTGGGCAGCCGGCTCGGCGGGCTCGAGAGCCTGATCGACGACGGCGTGACGGGACTTGCGTTTGCGCCCGGCGATGCGGCCGATCTGCGGGCGAAGGCCGCGTGGGCGGCGGCGCATCCGGCGGAGACGGCAAGGATGCGCGCGCAAGCACGGGCGGCTTATGAGGCGCGCTACACGGCGCAACACAATTACGAGAATCTAATGGCGATCTACGAGCGGGCGCGGGCGCGTTAGAGCCTGAGTTCCGGCACGCGAACGACGTCGCCCGGCAAGATCGAGATGTCCGTCGACAGCTCGTATTCCGTTTCGACCGTGTCGGCGGCGCGGCGGATGTAGACGCGGTCGCGATTGGCGCGATAGGTGTGCCCGCCCGCTAGCGCCACGGCCGCGAACAGCGACATGCCGGGCCGGAACGCGAACTCGCCGGGCTTGGACACTTCGCCCAAGATGTAGAAGGGACCGAACGATACGACGTCGACGGACACGCGCGCGTTGCGATAGAGCCCGGCCTGGGCGAGCGCGTTCGAGATGGCGACGGCCGCTTCCTTCGTCGTGTTCCGATTGACGACCAGCGGTTGAATCGCAGGCACGGCGATCGTGCCCGTTTCGTCGAGCGTGTACTCGCTGGTCTCGGCCGCGAGATCGAAAATCGTCACGCGGATGCGGTCGCCCACCGTGAGGCGGTAGCCCGCCGCCGAGTGCTGGCCGTTGCCCAAAGCCCGCTCATCGGGCGCGGCGGGCGACCTTGCGCCGTAACGGTCGGACGAACAGGCGCTCACAAGAGCGCCGAGTGTCAGCATGCCAATGACGCATGCCAAAGAGCGGATCGGAAACAGCATCGCAGAGCCTCGTGTGCGGGCACCCTAGCGGCGGCTGCTTAATCCGATCTTAACGCCGCCGCGCCGCCGTGCGCGCGCGTATGGATGAGACATGCGGGCACTCGGCTTGCGCTTCGAGGCGCATCGATCCGAATCGGAGTATGTTGTGCGCCGGTCTCGCGAGAGCCCCTGCCGGCATCGTCAACTTGATATGGTCCCCATGCGCGTTGGTCTGACGTACGATCTGAGATCCGACTATCTGAAAGAAGGCTACTCGCTCGAGGAGACGGCCGAGTTCGACAAGGAAGACACCATCGCGGGGCTTGAGGCCGCGATCGCCGCCCACGGGCACAAGGTCGAGCGGATCGGACATGTCCGGGCGCTCGTCGGGCGGCTCGCGCAAGAGCATCGCTGGGACCTCGTGTTCAACATCGCCGAGGGCATGCGCGGGATCGCGCGCGAGGCGCAGGTGCCGGCGCTGCTGGAGGCCTATGGTATTCCCTGCACGTTCGCGGATGCGGGCGTGCTAACGCTTTGCTTGCACAAGGGCTACACCAAGGCGGTGCTGCAGTCGGCCGGCGTCGCGACGGCGCCGTTCGCGGTGGTGGAACGCGAGGCGGACATCGCGCGCGTCGCCCTTCCCTATCCGCTCTTCGTGAAGCCGGTTGCCGAAGGCACGGGCAAGGGGATCACGCCGCGTTCGATCGTGCGCGAGGCGCGCGACTTGAGGCCCGCCGTCGCGGATTTGCTGACGCGGTTTTCGCAGCCGGTGCTGGTCGAGCCCTACCTGACCGGCCGCGAGTTCACGGTCGGGTTGCTTGGGTCCGGTTCGTCGGCGCGCGCGGTCGCGGCGATGGAGATCCATCTGGGCGAAAAGGCGGAGCCCGGGCTGTATTCGCTGTCGAACAAGGAGAACTACGAGGACCGCGTGACCTACACGATCGCCGACGACGCGATGGGGCGCGAGGCGATGCGCGTGGCGCTCGAGGCGTGGGTCGCGCTGGGCTGCCGCGACGCGGGGCGGGCGGACTTGCGCGCGGGCGCGGACGGCCGCGTCTATTTCCTGGAAGTGAACCCGCTCGCCGGCATCAACGAAAAGACGTCGGACCTGCCGATCATGTGGCGGATGCTGGGGCGCAAGTACGAGGATCTGATCGGCATCATCCTCGACGAGGCGATGGGGCGGGTGCGGCGGTAACCACAGTACCGCAACACCGTGCAGATAATGAGCTTCGCCGCCTTGACTTCAGAATGCCTGTTCCTGTATCCGCTCGCGCCGCTGCGGAAGTTCCGCGCACGCTTGGGCGAGGTACACAATGACGGACGATAGCCTGAACCGGGAGTCCCGCTGACCCGCGTCCGTTGAGGCGCGCGTCGCGCGCCTCCCTCTCGATGCCCCGGCGGCAGCGCCGGCATCCTACAAGATCAAAGCTTTGACGGACGGTCGCTTGCGTTCGCGTATGCGCGCGGCCGCAGGGCTTTCGCGTGCAATCCAAATTTGAGACTTGCGAGGCCAAGCATGACCCGCAAACTACGTAACATTGGCATCATGGCGCATGTCGACGCGGGGAAAACCACGTTGACGGAGCGCATTCTGTTCAACACGGGCCGCATCCACAAAGTGGGTGACGTGCATGACGGCAACACCGAGACCGACTCCCATCCGCTCGAAAAGAAGCATGGGATCACCATTTCGGCGGCTGCGACGTCGTGCGACTGGAACGGAACGTCGATCACGATCCTCGACACACCGGGGCACGTCGACTTCACGATCGAAGTCGAGCGGTCCTTGCGCGTGCTCGACGGCGCGGTCGCCGTGTTTTCCGCCGTCGCCGGCGTCGAGCCGCAATCGGAGACCGTGTGGCGTCAGGCGGACCGCTTCGGCGTCCCGCGTCTTTCGTTCATCAACAAAATGGACCAGACAGGCGCGGACTTTTTGCGCGCGGTCGAGATGATCGCAGACCGGTTGGGTGCGCGACCGCTTCCGCTCCAGCTTCCATTGGGCGCGGAAAGTGCGTTCGAGGGCGTTGTCGATCTCGTGTCGATGACGGCGTTCGCTTGGCGCAACGGCAGCACGAAGCCGACACGGATCGCCATTCCTGAGGGGATGCGCGAGGCCGCGGCGGCGGCGCGGCTGACGTTGATCGAGGTGCTGGCCGACTTCGACGAGGCGATGATGGACGCTTACTTGAGCGACCCATCGGCCGTTTCGGCGACGGCGCTCGAGGCTGCGGTTCGCAAGGCTTGCATCGGCGGGCACGTGACGCCCGTTCTTTGCGGGTCTGCTTATCGCAACATCGGCGTGCAGCCGTTGCTCGACGCGATCGTTGCCTATGCGCCGGCGCCGGAAGACCGTCCGCCGGTGACGGGCGTCGATCCGCGAACGGGCGCGGCGGTGCAGCGTTTGCCCAAGGTGGGCGAGCCGTTCGCAGCCTTGGTTTCCAAGGTGCAGGCGAGCCGGTTCGGCACGCTGTCGTTCGTGCGCGTCTATGCGGGCCGTATCGTGAGCGGCGCGAGCGTGCTCAATGTCTCTGTCGATAAGACCGAGCGCGTCGGGCGCATCTTGCGCATGCATGCGGACACGCCGAGCGAGATGGACGAAGCCGTTGCTGGCGACGTCGTTGCGGTCGTCGGACTCAAGTGGACGAGTGCGGGCGAGAGCCTGAGCGATCCCGCGCGGCCCATCGTGCTCGACGGGTTCGAGGTTCCGGAACCTGTGATCGAAGCGGTGATCGAGCCGCGTTCGACGCAGGATCAGGAACGCTTGGGGTCGGCGCTCGCGATGATTGCGCGGGGTGACCCGTCTTTGCGTGTCGGTGTTGATCGGGAAACCGGGCAGACGATCGTCAAGGGCATGGGCGAGTTGCATCTGCAGATTCGCGTCGAGACGCTGAAGGAAGACTTCGGCGTGGAGGCGCGGATCGGAGCGCCGCAGGTTGCCTATCGCTCGGCGCCGACGAAGCGCGCCGAAGTCGACCACACGTTGCGCAAGCAATCGGGTGGGCCGGGGCAGATGGCGCGCGTGCGTTTGGCGTTCGAGCCGCTTGGCGACGGCGCGACGGGCCTTGTGTTCGAGAACCGGATTGCGGGTGGCGCGATTCCTAAGGAATTCGTGCCGGCCGTGGAGAAGGCGCTCGAACGCGCGCTCGTCGATGGCGGACTGGGCGGCACGCCGGTCCTCGGGCTCAGAGCGACGTTGTTGGATGGGGACTTCCACGAGAAGGACTCTTCCACATTGTCATTCGAACTCGCGACGCGCGAGGCGTTCCGGATCGGCTTTGCCGAGACGGCGCCGATCTTGCTCGAACCCGTGATGCGGGTCGTCGTGACGACGCCGGACGAGTATCTGGGCAACGTCATCGGCGATCTGCAAAGCCGGCGTGCGCAAGTGCTGTCATCGGCTCCGGCGCGACGGGCGCATGAAGTTGTTGCTGAGGTGCCGCTCGGCGAGATGTTCAACTACGTGGGCGCGCTTCGGTCGCTGAGCCAAGGCCGGGCGAACTTCGCGATGTCCTTCGCGCGCTACGCGCCACTGCCGAAAGGTCTGTGGGAGCGGGCGATCGGCGGGCGCAGTTGAGCAAACAAATACGGAGGGGGCGGGTGCAACGCCCGCCCCTTTCTATCGAGACCGTGCTTCCAGTTCCGCCTTCTGCTTGCGTGTGAGGCTCTCACACACCAATGCATAGGAGGTTTTGGCCAAGCTTTTTGCTTCTTTGAGCGGCACGTCGGCGTCGAGGTTGATGTTGATCCAGAACCGTTTGTCGAGATGCGAGCGATGGCCGATGCCGGTGTATTTCTCGCGCAGAATTTCGGCCAGAACCGGTTCGCATTTCACGATGACGAACTCTTCGCGGCGAACCGAGAGGATTGCAAAGACCTTGCCCATCACCTTGTACATCA
>CAZLRW010000072.1:0-19376 GCA_964561925.1 uncultured Flavobacteriaceae bacterium | reverse complement strand
TTCAGCGGCGCGGGTGGCGCAGGGCGCCTAGGATTTCGAAAGGGTTCGGGAGGGTGGCGGCGAGCTTCGTGACCTGGGCTTTGACTTTTTCGATTTGCATCACGTCGGCGATGCGGCGGTCGATGAATCTCCAAGTGTCTTCGAAATCGTCGCTTTGGTCGGCGAACCAATAGAGCATCGTCGAGGTGACGACGCCGGCGAGCAGACCGCGCTTCGTGTACCAGTTGAAGTCGGCCGACGTGTCGCCGACGGCGCGCCAGATCATGTCGCAGGTGCGCCAGACGCAGCTTGCGCCGTCGAGCGCGTATTGCGGCAGAGCCAGCATGGCGGCCCCGCGGCGGGCGGCCTCCTTATGGTCGGCGACCACCTCCACGCGCGTGCGCACGGCAAAGGCGATGCGTTCTCGCACGCGCATGGATTTCAGGTCGGCGGCCTCGATCAACTCCGCGGCGCGGCGGTCGGCGTCGGACGAGAAGAACACGATCGCGTCGACCCCGCCGCGCGGGAAGGCGGCCTTGAGTTCGGCGTCGCTTGCCTCTGCCCTCTCGGCCGCCTCGCGCAGCGTCTTGTCGGACCAGCCGTCGAAGGCGACGTGGGGCAGCGCCTCCTTCAGGATCTTCTCGCGCAGCTTTTCCGTATGGGTCGCCGCCGGCTTCTTCACGCGCTTTGCTCGAGCCAATGTTTCGTCTCGCTTTCGAAGATGAGCTTCGTCAGGTCGTTCATGCGCTGCGGATAGAGGATACCATCAAGGTGGTCGCATTCGTGCTGCACGACGCGGGCGTGGAAGCCCTTGGCCACGCGCTCGATCGGTTTGCCGTCCAGCCCTAAGCCCCGATAGCGGATGTGTGCCGGGCGCTCGACCCAGCCGCGCAGGCCCGGCACCGAGAGGCAGCCTTCCCAGCCGCCCTCGCGCTCCGCCGACAGAACCTCGATCACCGGGTTGACGAGAACGGTTAGAGGCGCGGTGTGGTCGAAGGCTTCGGCCTCGCTCAAGCCGGGGTCCGAGCGGCTGGCCGGCGCCTGGAAGATGACGAGGCGGATCGCCTCATGCACCTGTGGGGCGGCGAGACCCGCGCCGTTCGCGTCGATCATGGTCTCGACCATGTCTTCGACCAAACGTCGCAGTTCGGGGTCGCTCAAGTCCGTAATCTCGGCCGCGCGTTGCCCCAGCACGGGATGGCCCATTCGCGCGATTTTTCGGATGGTCATGGGGGTGATATGAGGCCCTCTCGCAGCAGGGGCAAGGGTGGACAGCGCCGCACGGCTCTGATAACTACCCGCCCCTGTTTCGGGGTGCGCCGCAACGGCGGCGGCTGCCCCTTTTTCTTTGCATATCCGACCGGAGGCTTCCTTTGCAGATCATCGTGCGTGACAACAATGTCGATCAGGCCCTGAAGGCGCTCAAGAAGAAGATGCAGCGCGAAGGTCTGTTCCGCGAGATGAAGCTGCGCAATCACTACGAGAAGCCGTCCGAGAAGCGCGCGCGCGAGAAGGCCGAAGCCGTGCGCCGCGCGCGCAAGCTGCAACGCAAGAAGCTGCAGCGCGAGGGCGTGCTGCCGAAGACGCCGAAGGTCGTGCGTCCGCCGCGCGGCTGAGGCTTTTAATCTCCATTGGTTTCGAGGGCCGCGGGTCATTCCGGCGGCCCTTTTTCTTTGTCAGGCCTGACGCGGCCGCCAGAGGTCGCGCAGGAACGCCGTGAACGAGGCGGTCGAGTCGGGGCGGAGCAGATTGGCGCGGAAGACGCGCGCGACGAGCCGCACCATCCACCAAAGCGTCAGGAAGCTGACGACGAGCGCGCCCAAGACGTCGATCCCTTCTGGCTCGCTCAACGAGCGGATCATCATCGTGAACGGCGCGAAAAAAGGCAGGTAGCTGACGACGCGGGCGAAGAGGCCAGCCGGGTCGAAGGCGACCAGGATCGGCAAGATGAAGATCGGCAGCGTCACCATCGTCGCGGGCGCGACGATCGCCTGGGCGTCGGTGATCGACGTTGCGGCGCTGCCGGCGGCCAGGAAGAACGTTCCGATCGTCAGATAGGCGAGCGCGAAGAACACGAAGATCTGCAGGCCCTGCTCGACGGTCGAGACGCTGTCGACCATGTTGTTGACGATGAAGCGCGCGGCCGGAAACAGAAGGTCGATGCTTGCGATCGCGCTCACGATCCAGACGCCGACCAGGAGAACGGCCAAGAAGAGGCCGGTGAACAGCTTGCCCGCCATCAGCGTTTCGGCGCGCACGCAGGACAGCAGAAGCTCGGCGACGCGGTTGCTCTTCTCCTCGACGAGCGCCATCACCACCATATTCGCCGTCATGAACACGGCCATGAACAGCATGAGGTAGACGACGACCGCGCTGATCACGGTGAACTGGCGCACGTTCGACAGCGCGCCCAACGTGTCGGGTGCGGGGTCGGTGGTCTTGATCGTGCCGGCGGCGAGGACGATCTCGTCGATTTCCGCCTTCGGCACGAACGGTTCGGCGCGCAGGCGTTTCAATTCCGCGTCGAGCGCGAGACGCAAGACCTCGCGCAGGCCGACCAGCTTCGTGTCGTCGGTGATGTATTCGGCGCTCTCGCTCCCATCGAGAAATCCCTCCGGGATCACAAGCACGGCCCACAACGTCACCGGGCCGAACGGGCCGGGAACCAGCTTTTCGGCCGAAACATAGGGCGCGGCGGCAGCGGCGATGTCGGTCGCGGCGGCGACGTCTTCCGGCGCTTCGATCCTGAAGAAGCGGCGATAGGGCTCGGCGAAGCGCGGAGCGTTCGGCTTCAGATAAGGTCTGAGCGCGATGAACGCGGCCGAAAGGCCGCCCATCTCTTCGACTTCGCCGATCGCGCGCGTGCTGTCGACGTCGCCGTCGAGCAACAACCGCGCGAGGCCGGGGTTTCCGGCGCGCAGGCGCTCCTCATCCGCGTGTTCGGCGGCGTAGTCGGAGAGCATGATGACGCCGCGTGCGGTGACGTCGCGCGCGATGCCGGCGTCGATCGCGGGCAGCATCTTGCCGGTCCGGTCGATGACGGCGAAGTGGCGGACCGGGCCGCCCAATGCCGCGAGCGGCGACTGTGACGCTTGCGGCAGGACGCCGCCGATCAGCATGTAGATCGGCAACAAGAGAAGCCCGAACAGGAACGCGCGCGAGGTCGCGTGTTGGACAAAGCCGCGCCAGGCGATGAGCCAGACTTGCCTCATGGCTCGGCGTCTCCGACGTCGCCGCCGGCGAGCACGACAAAAACCTCGTGCAGCGTGGGCGGGGACGAATCGAAGCGGGTGAGCTTCACGTTGTGCTCGAAGCAGGCGGCGAGCACGGCCTGCGGATCGGCGCCGGGCGCGAGGACGACGTCCCAGTGGGTGGAGCCCTCGTCGGGCGGGATCACCTTGCTCACGCCCTTTACACCCGCCAGGAAGCTGAGGTCGCCGGGGGACTCAAGCTTCACGGTGCGGGGGATCGCCGCGCGGGCTTCGGCGAGCGTGCCGTCGAAGGCCTTGCGGCCCTTGACCAAGATCACGAAGCGGTCGCAGAGGCGTTCGGCGTGGCTCATCGTGTGGGTCGAGAACAGAACCGTCGTGCCGGCCTTTGCGAGCCGTCTGATCGCGACTTCGAGTTCGTTCTGGTTGATCGGATCGAGGCCTGAGAACGGTTCGTCGAGAATGACGAGTTCGGGCTCGTGGGCGATGGCGGTGATCAGCTGAACCTTCTGCGCCATGCCCTTCGAAAGCGCTTCGATCTTGCGGTCCTTCACGTGGCCGAGGCCGAGCTGATCGAGCAGCTCATCGGCGCGGCGGCCGGCCTGGCCACCCCACATGCCCTTCAGCTTGGCGAAGTAGACGACCGTGTCGCGCGCGGTCATGCGGCGATAGAGACCGCGCTCCTCCGGCAGGTAACCGATGCGGCGTTGGACGCTGCGGCCGGGCTTGCGGCCGAACACTTCGACGCTGCCGTCGGTCGGCTGCGCGATGCCCAGAATCATGCGCAGCGTGGAGGTCTTGCCGGCGCCGTTCGGGCCCAAAAGGCCCAGAATCTTTCCCTTCGGCGCAGCAAACGTCACACGGTCGACGGCCAGAAAATCGCCGTACCGCTTGGTTACGCCCGACAACTCGAGGACTGCGTCCCCCATACGCCCCACCGCGCCCCTGGCCTGCACAGAACCATGGGCGGCGGTGCAAGATCAACACCATCCAAAGCGGGGTTCGCTTACCTTACCGGCGGCGATTTTTCAGCGCGGGAAGCCGCTCGCGCTCTTGTGACCGGCGAGCACCTTCCAGGAGCCGTCGGCTTCGGTCAGCGCCAGGGTCATGGCGCCTTCGGCCTTCAGCGAGGCCTGGCCGGAGGCCGCGATCGTCTGGGTGTAGCGGAACGTGGCGACGGCTGCGCCGTCGTCCAGCATCGCGACCTTCACGTCGTAAGCCTCGATGCGGGTGGCGCCGAAGCCCGCGAAGAAGTTCTGAAAGCCCGCCACGGCGGCGGTGCGCGATTCATAGACCACGCGGCCGTCTTCGACCCACTGGAAGTTCGGGTCTTCGGACAGGAATTCGCCGGCGCCGTTCGCATCGTGCTCGTTCAGCTTGGCCAGAAACGCTTCAACCGCGGTTTGGACTTCCGGCGCGACGGTGGCGGTTTCCGACTTCGTCGACGTCGTCTCGAACGGATTCGAGCAGGACACCGACAGCAACAGAACGCCCGCGAGAACGGGAGCAACAAGAACGCGGCGAATCTTCATCGTCTAGACCTTCCGGATCGGCTTTACGAATTGGGCAATTCTAACTTGGAGAGGTT
The DNA here is from genome assembly GCA_964561925.1 of uncultured Flavobacteriaceae bacterium. Classification (GTDB taxonomy): domain Bacteria; phylum Pseudomonadota; class Alphaproteobacteria; order Micropepsales; family Micropepsaceae; genus SZUA-430. The sequence continues at coordinate 14,600 of CAZLRW010000072.1, read as the reverse complement.
AACAGCGTGGTCATTGTGGCCCCTAGAGGCGCTTCTTGAACTCAATCGCGTAGTCGACAAACCCGGCCGCACGGTACGCATTCACGGCGCGGCCGTTGCCCGCCAGCGCACCAATAAACGCGAACTTCAGCCCCCGCGCGCGGAAGTGGTCTTCGCAAGATTTCAGTAACGAACGGCCGATGTGCAGCCCGCGATGCGCTTCTTCGACGAAGAGTTCCGCGACGTAGCCGAACGCGCGCTCTTCTTCGAGGACATATACGTCGTGCGCCTCGGCGTAGCAGACCGCCCAACCGACCGTCGCGCCGTCGACCTCCGCCACGAAGATGCGCCCCTGCTTCTTCTCCATCCGCTTCAGGAGTTCGGGAAGAAAGTCCGCGCCAACTTGGGGGTCCAGGCGTCGGTTCGGCTCGGCACGGCCTTCATAGACGTTCGTGCCCCAGATGAAGCGTTCGAACGCCGGCCGGTCGCGCGCGAGATCGGCGTCGCGGATGCGGACGCTCATCCCAACGCCTTGACGATTTCTTCCGTCATCTTCTTCGCGTCGCCGAACAGCATCATCGTGTTGTCGCGGAAGAAGAGTTCGTTTTCCACGCCGGCGTAACCCGAGCCCATGCCGCGCTTGATGAAGAGCACCGTCTTGGCCTTCTCCACATCCAGGATCGGCATGCCGAAGATCGGCGATTTCGGGTCGGTCTTGGCGGAGGGGTTCGTCACGTCGTTCGCGCCGATGACGTAGGCGACGTCGGCGGTCGGGAACTGGCTGTTGATGTCGTCGAGTTCGAAGACCTCGTCGTAGGGGACGTTCGCTTCGGCAAGCAGCACGTTCATGTGGCCGGGCATACGGCCGGCGACCGGGTGGATCGCGTAGGAGACCTTCACGCCTTCCTTCTTCAGCTTGTTCGCCATTTCGTGCAGCGCGTGCTGGGCCTGGGCCACCGCCATGCCGTAGCCCGGAATCACGATCACGCTGGACGCGTTCTTCATGATGAAGGCGGCGTCGTCGGCGGAGCCTTGCTTCACGGGGCGCGTTTCGGCCTTGCCGGTGGCCGCGACCTCGCCGCCAAAGCCGCCCAGGATCACCGAGATGAACGAGCGGTTCATGCCCTTGCACATGATGTAGGAGAGGATCGCCCCCGACGAGCCGACGAGCGCGCCGGTGATGATGAGCGCGGAGTTTTCGAGCGTGAAGCCGATGCCGGCGGCGGCCCAGCCGGAGTACGAGTTCAGCATCGAGACGACGACCGGCATGTCGGCGCCGCCGATCGGGATGATCAGCGTCACGCCGAGCACGATCGCGAGAACCGTGACCGCCCAAAACGTCCAGGTCGCGGCGCCGTGGCTCATCACCAGCATCACGATCAGGACGACGATCGCGACGGCGAGCGCGATGTTGAGCAGATGCCGCGCGGGCAGGATGATCGGCGCGCCCGACATGTTGCCGTTCAGCTTCGCAAAGGCGATGACCGAGCCCGAGAACGTGATCGCGCCGATCGCCACGCCGATCGACATTTCGATCAGCGAGTGCATGTGGATCGCGCCGGGTTCGCCGATGTTGAACGCGAGCGGGGCGTAGAGCGCGGCCGCCGCCACGAACACGGCGGCAAGGCCGACGAGGCTGTGGAACGCGGCGACGAGTTGCGGCATCTGCGTCATGGCGATGCGGTTTGCGGTGATCGCGCCGACCGTGCCGCCGACGGCGACGCCCAAGAGGATCAGACCCCACGTCATCGCGTCGCTTGGCGCCGCGACCGCGAGCGTCGTGGCGACCGCGATCGCCATGCCGACGATGCCGAGATTGTTGCCGCGCCGCGAGGACTCAGGGCTCGACAAGCCGCGCAGCGCCAGGATGAAGAGCACGCCCGAGACGAGATAAAGAAGGGCTGCGAGGTTGGCGTCCATTGTGTCTCTCTATTTCCGCGGACCGTCGAACGCGCCGCCGCGCAAGAGGCCGACTGCCGCGCCTGCGGTCCAAAACGCGATCAGGCTCACAATCGTCTGCATGTCGAAGCTTTGGCGGGCATAAAGCGCCGCCGCACAAGCCAGCATGGCGACGCCTTCCCACAACAAGAGCGAGGCGATCAGTTTGGCATTTGGGCGCGCCGCGTCGGCAAAGTAGCGGGCGACCGCCATTTCGACCGCGCCCATCACAGCAAACGCGACGGCCACCATGTCGAACACGGTCATGCGGTCGCCGCCCTGCGTCTCAATGATGTTCGCCGCCACCGCCGCCATCGTGCCCTTTGTTTCCGCCGCCCACGTAGCCGCCCATCAGCGCGATGGCCGCCAGTAAGGCGAAGCCTGCGATGTAGACCATGCGGCCGCTGTCGTTGCCCTGGACGATGAGGCCGACGACGGCGATCGCGACGGCAAGGCAGATCAAGCCCGCTGCGCGCGCGATGTTGCCGACGTTTAGGATCGCCATCAGAAGCGCCACGACGGCGGCGCCGATCAGCACGTAGTACGTCAGCGCCAGCGGCGTGAGTTGAACTGCCATTTCGATTCCTCCCTACTTCTTCTCTTTCTTCTTGTACATCGCGAGCATGCGCTGCGTGACCAAGAAGCCCCCGAAAATGTTGACGCTGGCGAGCGCGACCGCGATGACGCCGAAGATCTTCGCGAGCCAACCGCCCTCGCCCGCCGAGAGCAGGTTGACCGCGACGGCCAGGAGCGCGCCCACGATGATCACAGACGAAATCGCGTTCGTGACCGACATCAGCGGCGTGTGCAGGGCCGGCGTCACGCTCCACACCACGTAGTAGCCGACGAAGATCGCCAGCACGAAGATCGACAGGCGGAAGATGAAGGGATCGATCGCTTCCATGATGTTCTAACCTTTCACCGCAGGGTGCACGACCTCGCCGTCGCGCGTCAGGCACGTGCCCTTGACGATTTCGTCGTTCGGGTCGAGCTTCAGCGCCTTCGTCGCCTTGTCGACGAAGGGCGTCAGGAAGTTCACGAGATTGTTCGCATAGAGCGACGAGGCGTCGGCGGCGAGGCGGCCCGCAAGGTTCACCGCGCCCACGATCTTCACGCCGTTCACTTCGACCGTTTCGCCCGCCTTCGTCAGCGGGCAGTTGCCGCCCTGCTCCGCCGCAAGGTCGACGATGACCGAGCCCGGCTTCATCGTGCGCACCATTTCCTCGGTCACCAGAACGGGCGCGGGGCGTCCGGGGATCAGCGCGGTCGTGATGACGATGTCTTGCTTCTTGATCGTCTCGGCGATCAGAGCCGCCTGCTTCTTCTTATAGGCGTCGGACATTTCCTTCGCGTAGCCGCCGGCGGTTTCGGCCTGCTTCGTCTCTTCGTCCTCGACCATAACGAACGTGCCGCCCAGCGATTGGACTTGCTCTTTCGTGGCGAGGCGCACGTCGGTCGCCGAGACGATCGCGCCCAAGCGCTTTGCGGTCGCGATCGCCTGCAAGCCCGCGACGCCTACGCCCATCACGAAGACGCGCGCGGGAACGATCGTACCGGCCGAGGTCATGAGTTGGGGAAAGATGCGGCCATAGAGGCCGGCCGCGTCGACCACGGCCTTGTAGCCCGACAGGTTCGATTGCGACGACAATACGTCCATCGACTGCGCGCGCGAGATGCGCGGCATGAACTCCATCGCGTAGGCGTTGACGCCGGCGGCGGCGTATTTCGCGGCGGCGGCCTTGTCGGCATAGGGCGCGAGAACGGCGGCCAGCACGGCGCCGCGCTTCATCTGCGCGATTTCGTCGTCGGAGGGCCGCGCGACCTTGAAGACGATATCGGCGCCGAGTGCGTCGGCGGTGCTGCCGAGCGTCGCGCCCGCGGCGGCGTAGTCCTGGTCGGCGAAGTACGCGGTTGCACCCGCGCCGGCTTCGACGACGACGTCGAAGCCGAGAGCCTTCAATTTCTTGACGCTTGCAGGGGTCGCCGCGACACGCGTTTCGCCCGCGCGCCGCTCCTTCGGAATGCCGACTTTCATGAGACCTGCGCCGGTGAGAGGGATGCTGCGGGAGCTATGCCACTACGTCAGAAAGTAAGCCATCAGGATCAGCAGAAGCGCGATCAGGATGATGCCCCACTTCGTCAGCGCCCAGAACAACGCGTAGGTGGCGTTGTGTTCGCTCAGGTCCATCTTGCCCTTCTGGTGGGCGTGCGGCGCGTTGGCCATTCGAGAATTCCCTTCCGATAGTTGGCGAGTCCTCGCCGGTTCGGGGCGGACTATAGCAACGGAAATCCGCCCGGCAACCGCAGTTTTGCCGCGCTTTTGTCCCCAAGACGCGGCGCTCAGTTCTTCAAGCCTGCCGCCAATTCTTCCTCAAGCCGCGTGAAGCCGGTGCGCGCGCCGGGCGCACCCCTCGGGTCGTCGTTGGTGCCGGTCACGAAGTAGATCGCGGCGCGGCGGCTGTCGGGGTCGATCCATAGGCCGCCGTAGAGTCCGTAGGCCTCTGCAAGGTGGCCCGCCCACTTACGCCCGTCGGCGAACAGGTCGTCGCGGCAGTCGGGGTGCTTCGCCGCGTTCAAGAGGTGGACGGAGAGGCCGTAGGCGCACATCGAGCCTTTCTCGGTGTCACCGTTTTTCGCGACGGGGTCGTAGCGCCATTGCGGCGTCAGCATCGCGCGCACGGTTTCCGGTTTCAGCAACCGCTTTCTGCCGAGCATGCCTTCGTTTGCGATCAGGCGCGCGATCTTCGCCAGATCGAGAACCGAAATGCGCAAACCGCCTTGCGGGCTGAACAGCGCGCCGTTCGTGCCGGGGCGGTAGGCGTTCAGATCGCAAGAGGCGTCGTCGCTTTCGCGGCGCACGGGACACGCGGGCAGCTTACCTTTCAGATCGTCGACCTGCGCGACCCAGGGTCCGGCCGGGTGCCACTCCGTCTCGTCGGGCCCCGTGCGGTAGAGCACCGCCGCGCGTGGCGCCGCCTTCGGCGGACAGGCGGCCCAGTTGAAGCAGCCTTCGATCTCAAGCGGCTTTAGAACCAGGCGCCGCATGAGATGGTCGAAGCGCTCGCCGGTCGCCGCTTCCATAACGGTCGCGATGACGACGCTGTTGAAGTTCGAATAGGTGAAGTACGCGCCGGGCGCGTGCGCTTGATCCCAATGCGAGGCGTTTGCGAGTTCGTCCTTCAGCGTTCGGCCTAAGGGCAGCGCGTATCCGTCGCCGTCGCGCAGCGAGGACGTGTGCGCGAGCAGGCGACGCAGCGTGACGGGCTCATCCGGGAACGCGGGGTTCCTGACGGGATAACCGAGATAGTCGCCAACGTCGCGGTCGAGATCGAGCTTGCCCTTCTCCACAAGTCGCATCGTGCCCAGGGCCGCGACGAGTTTCGATACCGACGCGACGCGGATCAGATGCGCCGCCGTGAGCTCGCGCGCGCAGGTGCGTCCGTCGGCTGCGAACTCGGCGCAGCCCTGGGCGTGCGCCGTGACTGCGCCGTCGGGGGCGACCCTTGCGGTGATGGTGCCGGCTATGCGCATCGGTTCAGGGGGCACCGTGGTGCATGCCGTCAGCGAGATCGCCACTGCGGCGCCGAGATGACTCCATCTCATGGCCGCGGGTTGGGCATCGAGTGGTTCCAGTCGGCGAGGAGGGCGCGCAAGGCTGCGATGAACGCCAGGGGCTGGTCGAGCATCACGTGGTGACGGGCTTGGGGGATTTCGATCATCGGGGCGGCGCGGCCGAGAAGATTGAACATGTACTCGCCGACTTCGTGCGGCATGAGCACCGACATCTCGCCGCGCATGATGGCGATGCGGCACTTGGTTGCGCGCAGGCGTTCCGCCGTGTCGCCGATCGAGAAGCGGGAGGCCCAGAGCGCGGGGTCGAACTTCCAGGTCCAACCGTTCTCCACGTGCTTCAAGGACCGGCGTGCGACGTAGTCGACGATGTAGTCGTTCTCGCACGGTTGTTCCGGCGCGAGGCGGAAGCGGGCGAGCGCGTCGGCCAACGTCGGATAGACGTTGTGCGGGCGAAGCTCGCGGCGCGGCGGGCCACCTGGGCGGTCGGGCGGGTTCACCGGCGAGTCGACGATCACCGTGCCCGCGAGCTTGTCGCCATGGAGCGCGCCCGCGAGCATCGTGACGAAGCCGCCGAACGAGTGGGCGACGATGACCGGCGGCTCTTCGTGGTCGAACATGCCGGCGGCGCGCGCGACGGCAAGTTCTTCTTCGACGAACAGTTCCATTGTGTATTCGCGGCGAAAGTCGCTATCGCCCATGCCGGAAAGATCGAGGGCCGCAACGTTGTAGTCAGAGGCCATGAACGGCGCGATGAAGCTCCACCATTCGGCATGCGCGGCGTTGCCGTGGACGAGCAGCAGACCCGGGCGCTTGCGATCGCCCCAACGCAAATAGCGGATGCGCGCGCCCGCGGCGTCCACCCAAGCGATCTCGGGCATGGTCGCGACCGCCTGTTCGAACCACGCGGGGCCATGAACGCGCTCGCCATGATAACGCGCGAGCGGGCCCGTGTTGCGGTCCATAGACATCAGGGCTTCTTCCTCGGCGGGCGGGGGCCGAGGGCTTTGAATATGCCGGTCGCGGTCATGATCGTGCGGTCGGCGGACCAGATGCGGCCGGTGACGGTGTAGATGTCGTTGTCGCGGCCGGCGATCGTGCCCGTGCCTTCGACCCAGTCGCCGACTTGGGCGGCGTCGATGAAGTCGGTGACCATGCGCACCGTGACCCAATAGCGGTTTTCTTCGAGCGAGATTGCGTGGCCCAGCGCCATGTCGGCGAAGGCCATCAACATGCCGCCGTGGCAGTTCCTCATGCCGTTCGTGTGCGCGTCCGACACCAGGAAGGCGCGCGTATAGGTCTTGTCCGCATTGATGCGTTCGTAGAGCGGGCCGATCTGGCGGCCGAAGCCCTGGAACCAATTCATGCGCACGTAGCCGTCGGGAATCTCGGGCGCGTATTCTTCGAGGAGATCGTCGGTCATGCGGTCCACTCTATCCAGCTGCCGTGCGGATCGCATAGGGCGACGGTGCGCTTGGTGGCGGCGCCGTTTTCGTAGCGTCCGACGACGACGGGGTAGCTGCCGCCGTCCCATTCGATGGAGATGCGGTATAAGGGACGCTCGCGGCTCAGCGTTTCCAGCGTGTGCGATAGGCGTTCGCGCATCTCTTCGCTGAACTGATACGTGACGTGGCTGTGATAGACGACGAGCGCGCCGTCGCGCGGAACAGCCGTCGCGATGGGCGCGAGATTCGCCAGCGCGTCGCCGGCGACGATCTTGTGCGGATGGGCGCGGGCGGTGGCGATCGCCGCTTCGAGGCGCGTGAGGCGGTGTTTCAGTTCGGGCCAGATGAGCGCCTTCAGCCAGAGACGATCTTCGGGCGAATCCAAGTTTACCGGATTGAGTTCGAGGCCGACGCGGCTTGCGACGGTGGGGAACTTGCGGCCAAGGTCCAAGAGGCGTGCGCCACGCATGCTGCGCACTTCCGCCTCGAGTTTGAGGCTTGCCGCGGGCGCGCCTCGGGTCTGAGTGCCCAAGCCGTTCGTGTACGTGTAGTGGTAGCGGTCCCAGTTCAGGTTGAAGCCGGCGGAGGGACCGATCTCGATCAGATGCAGCGGTTCGCCCGCCTCTCGCGCAACGTGGTCGAACGCCGGGTAGAGCGACGTCGAGCGTGCGACCTCGTTCGTGTTCGTGACGCGTGTTTCGATCAGTGGCAGTAGTTCCTTCGCATGCGCGCGGCAGAAGTCGCGAAACACCGGGAACGGATCGTCCGCGGGGTGTGGGTGCGGACGCACGCTCGCATAGTGATCGGCGAGTGGGTGGTCGGCGCCCGCCAGCAGTAGATAGTGGACGGCGGCCAAGAGGACGTTCGCTTGCGGCTGGCCGTCCTTCACGCGCGCGGCCATGGCGCGCAGTTCATCGTCGTCGCCGATGCCGAGCGCGAGGCGTTTGTAGAGCGGCGACTGCCCGCGTTCGGCCTCGCCGGCGAAGAACGTCCAGTAGTCGGTCGGCGCTGCTTTCGTCGTCATGGCCGCGCATTGGTAGCGCGGCCGCCGGTCACAAGGCTAGGCGCAACCACCTTCGGCGCGGCAGGTTTGGGCGAGATGCTCCAACAGCGTTGCGGCGAGCTTGCCTTCGCCGGCTTCGCAGTAGCTTTCGGCCGCGTTCAGACCCGACATCATCTCGCCGGAACCGAAGCCGCCCCTTTGACGAGCATAGGATGCCTGAAGCTCAACCATGCGGGTTTCGCACGCGCTTGGCGCGGCGTAGGTCCAACCGCCGAGCGCGGTGGCCGCCAGCGCCGCCGCCACACCGTACATCGTCTTGATCGGCTTCATCGAACGCCCCCGAACATTGATTCCCTGAATCAATCTTGCGCCCCCTCCTCTTAAGGATGCGGCGCCAACTCGGATCGGATTTGCGCGCGGGCGTTTTCGCGTTCTTAAGGAAGCGGGACCTTGGCGGCGGCGAAGGCCGTCTTCTGGCGCTTGGCAACGTCGGCGAGCGCGAAGCCTTCGATTTCGTCGTTGAAGAGCTTGTGGAAGTTCAGTTCGGCGGCGAGATGCAGGAACACGGCGCCGAGGCCGATCGCGGCGCGGTCCATAAACACGAATTCGCGCGGCGGCTTCACGGGGCCGAGCTGGGTCAGGCGCTTGTGCACTTCGTAGGCCTCTTTCCGTCCGTAGGCGGAGGGTTCGACGCCGTTTGCGACCGTGCGCACGCGTTTGTCCAGCATCGGGGCGTAGATAAAGCGGGCCCAAATGTTCAGCGTTTCGATCACCTCTTTCTTCAGGCCGACGAAGCCCCAGGTTTCGTAGGCGTGGACGGCGAGGTCGGGCTCGTTGCGCTCAAGCGCGCGGTAGAGGTCGATGACGCCGCCGACGAATTTCGGTTTGAACGTGCGGATGCAGCCGTAGTCGAGTAGGTTCACGACGAGGTCGTCGCGCACCTGATAGTTGCCGAGATGCGGGTCGCCGTGGATCGTGGCGAAGCGGCTGAACGGGTGCCACCAGGCGCGGAAGAGCGCGGTTGCGATCTTGTTGCGGTCGGCGAGCGGGCGAGACTTGAACTCGAGCACCGGGCGGCCGGTTTCCCAACTCATGGTGAGAAGGCGCGCGGTCGAGAGTTCGTCGATCACGTCGGGCACGCGGATCGCGTCGATGTCCTTGAGCATGATCCGGTAGAGGTGCATGTGCGCGGCTTCGCGCTTGTAGTCGAGTTCTTCGCGCAGGCGCGCGCCCACCTCCTCCGCAATCTCGGACGGGTCGATCGCGCGGTCCATGCGGCGATAGACGGCGAAGATCAGGCGGAGCTGCGCGAGGTCGGCTTCGACGGCGGAGGCCATGTCCGGGTATTGCAGTTTGCACGCGAGCAGGCGGCCGCGCTTGTCGGTCGCGCGGTGGACCTGACCGAGGGAGGCGGCGGCCGCCGCTTCGCGTTCGAACGACTTGAACTTCTTTTCCCAGTCGGGGCCGAGTTCGGCCATCATCCGCCTGCGGACGAACGGCCAGCCCATCGGCGGGGCTTGCGTCTGCAGGGTGCTAAGTTCGGACGCGAAATCGGCGGGCAGTGCGTCGGGCACGGAGGCCAGCATCTGCGCCACCTTCATCAGCGGACCCTTGAGGTTGCCGAGGGCCGCTTTCAGATCCGCCGCCTCGCCGCGCGTGTCGCGTTCGCGGCCCATGATGCGGGAGCCCGCCATGCGCGCGGCCGCGCCGCCGACCGCCGTCGTCACGTCGGCATAGCGCTTCAGTCGGCGCGAGAGCGTGTTGCGTTCGTCGGTCATGAGGGCGCGAGGGTTGATATGGCAGAGGCCAGTCTGCGCTTCAACGCGACGCGGCGCACGCGGCAATCGCTTCGTCGGCCCGCGCCTTCACCGCGGCGACATCGAATTCCTGCCGCGCCGCTTCGCGCAGGGCCCAGGCGTCGAGGCGGGCTTGGGCGTTGGCGCAGGCGCAGGTGTCCGCGTTGCGCAACGGCGTCAGTGCGGCGGCATGGGATTCGGCCAGCTGCGGGCTTGCGCGTGCGGGCAGGACCGGGGCGGTCCAACGGCCGGCGAAGGCATCCTGGCCCTTGGCGGCAAAGGTCGTGGCGAGCGCCCATTTGCGGCCGGCGCGCACTTGGGCGCGGGCTTCGGCCTGATACGTGCGCGCCAGGCAGGCCCTGAAACTGTCGCCGGTGATCTGTTCGCGCAAAAAGGGGCCGACGTCGAACGTATCGGAGAGGCTCGCGCAGCCGGCCAGGGCGAGCGCCAAGACCACAAAACAGCAGCGGCGTGCCCGGCTTTTTAGGCCTAGCACGCCGCGCTTCACCCCCTCGATGCGTTTTCCGGTGCCCCCTTGCGCTCGCTTACTTAGCAGAGCAACCCCCGCGAGCCGGACATCAGAAAAGCAAGATGAAACTCTCATTACACCCTGCCACTTTCAAGACGTTGTGGCCCTTAAACCTCGGAATGGCGCGCAGTGTAGCGGGCCGACAACAGCGTTCGTTAGCGATCCGTAAATTTCCGCCATTTTTCGACCCAAGGCGGCACAGCTAAACCGCCCCTTTACCTCGGCCGAGCCATGGTTGTCGTCAAACGGCACGACCCAAAACGGGCAGCCACAGTTTCTCGGGGGCTTCATGGCGCACACGATCCTGCTTGTCGACGACGATCCGACCCAACGCCGGCTGTTGCAGGCGCAAGCGGAGAAGTGCGGATTTCAGACGTTGCTGGCGGGCGGCGGACAAGAGGCGCTCGACCTGCTGAACTCGCCGAAAGGGGCGAGCGTCGGGTTGGTGCTGCTCGACCTCATCATGCCGGGCGTGGACGGGCTTTCGGTTCTCGCTCAATTGCGGCCGACCCATCCGGCGTTGCCCGTGATCGTGCTGACGGCGCAAGGCGGCGTCGACACCGCGGTCGCGGCGATGCGCGCGGGCGCGGACGATTTCCTCGTCAAGCCGGCGAGCCCCGAGCGCATTCAGGTGTCGATGCAGAATGCGTTGAAGGTGAAGGCACTGACCGGCGAAATCCAGCGCCTGAAGAAGACGAACGAGAACCGCTTGTCGTTCGGCGATCTGATCGCCGAAAGCCCTGCCATGCGCAGCGTGCTGAAGATGGCCGAGCGCGCGGCGCAGTCGAACATCCCGATCCTGATCGAGGGCGAGAGCGGCGTCGGCAAGGAAGTGCTCGCCCGCGCCATTCAGGGCGGCTCGGACCGCGCGGGCAAGCCGTTCGTCGCGGTGAACTGCGGCGCCATTCCCGACACGCTGATCGAGAGCATCCTGTTCGGCCACGAGAAGGGCGCGTTCACCGGCGCGGTCGACAAGCATATCGGCAAGTTCCAAGAGGCGAACGGCGGGACGCTGTTCCTGGACGAAATCGGCGAGCTTCGGCTCGACATGCAGGTGAAGTTGCTTCGCGCGATTCAGGAGGGCGAGGTCGATCCCGTCGGCGCGAAGCGGCCGGTCAAGGTCGACATCCGCTTGATCTCGGCCACGAACCGCAATCTTCAGCAGCAGGTTGCGGAAGGAAAGTTCCGCGAGGATCTGTTCTACCGGCTGAACGTGTTTCCCATTCAATTGCCCAATCTGCGCGAGCGGCGCGAGGACGTGCCGGCGCTCGCCGCGCATTTCATCCGCCGCTTTGCGGTCGAAGAGAACAAGAAGATCGTCGGCATCGAACCGGCGGCGCTCGACATGCTGGCCGCCTACAATTGGCCGGGCAATATTCGCCAGCTCGAGAATGCGGTGTTTCGCGCGGTCGTGATGTGCGACGGCGAATGCCTCAGGCCCGGCGACTTCCCGCAGATCGCGGCGCAACTCGGCATCGCGGTCGCCGCGTCGCACGACGACGAGAGCTTCGAAGGCGCGGCCGAACGGCGCTATGTGCCGATCGCGCCGCCTGTTCCGCCGGCGCTGGAGCCGGGTGCTGCGCGCGCGCAGCGGGCCGAAGGCGTCAGCGTGATGGGCATCGACGGGCATTTGCGCAAGCTCGAAGAGATCGAGCACGAACTCATCCGCTTTGCGATCGAGAAGTACGAGGGGCACATGTCGGAGGTCGCGCGCCGGCTCGGCATCGGCCGCTCGACGCTCTATCGCAAGCTGCGCGAGATGGGCATCGACGACGAGCGCGGGGCGGCGTAGCGGGTTCGCGCATTCAATAGAGCCCGTCCGGATCGTCGTGAAATTCGACGGTGCGGGGATAATCCCAATTGCCCCATTCCCACGGCGGCCAGACGATGGTGCCGCCGGCCGGCACCTCTTGCGGTACCCAGCCCGGCGGCGGATCGGGACGGCGGCCGATATCCTTCACCGTCAACGCGCCATAGCGAAACGCGTCCGCGGCGTGGCTGGTCCAGTCGTGCAGCGGTTGATCTTCGAACACGCGCCGGCCGTCGTTCCAGCGCCGTTGGTACTGCTTCAGCGCCTGAAGACCGCGTTCGCATTTGACCGCATCGAACCAGCAACGCCCCAAGATCGTGCGGACGGCGTTGATGCCGTCGGCGAGCGGCAGGTTCGGCGCCACGACATGGCGCGCCGTGGCGTTGACGACGCCGAGCGTGCGCAGCGTTTCGATGCGCGAACGGCCGGTGCCGAGTTCGCGCACCGCCACGTCGTGCGGCAGAACATGGCGGTCGTAGCGATAGCCCTTCTCCTGCAGAATTTTGGCGTAGTGGTGGAGGCCTTCGCCCGATGCCTCGTAGTAGTCGACGACATGCAGTTCGCGTCCCGCGCGCTGTACGAACCAAATGGCGGTGGCGTCGTTCATCCCGAGGTCCCACCAGGTTTCCACGGCCTGATGCGAGACAACCGGGACAGAGGTAACGTGTCCCGCTTGCTGTATCGCTTCGAGTGTCTTGCCGTAATAGGCGCCGACGAGCGCCGCGGCGAACGAGCAGTAGAATTCCTGACGGATGAGTTCGTCCGGCATGCCGGCCGCGCGCTCTTCCTCGATCGCGGCAAGCGGAATGGCGCCGGTGTCCTCCACGGTCAGCCGCTGGCAGAACCAGGCGGGGTTGCGCTGCGCCATGTCGAACAGCGCCTCGCCGTGGTTGGAGCCGCGCGGCGTGAACGCAAAGGCGGCCCAGCCGTCGTTTTCGGCGAGGATCGGACGGAGATATTCCCAACAGCGCGGGTTTTGCAGCGCATATTCCGAAAGCACCAGGCCGGCGGGATTGCCGCCGATCAGCGCCTCCTGAAAATTGTCGGAGCCCACGACCTGCCACACCGAGCCGTTCGTCAGCTTCAGCCGCATGTCGGTTTCGTTGCGGGCGGCGATGAAACCGGGCGGCCAGTGGTCCAGAAACGGGCGCCCGTTTTTGGTGACGCCGTCCCAGAGGATTTTCCGGCCTTGTTTGGCGGTGGGAAACACGTGCCAATAGACGCCGGGCCGCCGCAGTGCGGCGAGCGCGGTGACGTTGAGCAGCAACAGATCCTTGCCGGCGCGGCGATGCCATACCAAGACCGCGCGGCGCTTTGCGCCCGACGTCAAAGCATCCCAAGCGTCAACCTGATAGGGCCGCGGTTCCCAATGGTAGGGCAACCGATCGTCGGCGACCGGCTTGTAGAGCAACTGGTTCATTCCTTTGACTCCTGTTTCGCGACGGGCGGCTCTTCGGCAAGAGACGCCGGCAAGGCGACGGCGGGCGGCTGTTCCACAAGGGCGCGCAGGCGGGGCGGCAGCTCGTCCGCCTCCACCTTCTTCTGGTCGACGAGGCGCCTCATCAGCGCTTCGAGCGCGAAGTCGCGCACGACGACGGTGACGTTTTGCTGCGCGACCGCCGCCGCAGCCGGGCGGTCGCGATAATCTTCCGGCCGCACCGCCTTGAGCCGCGCGTGCAGAAGCGAATCCGAGTATTTGCGTTTCGCCCCGACCTCTTTGCCTTGATAGAAGACCGGTTCGTCATAGCCGTCGCGGCCGCGCCGGTCGGCCTCTTCCTCCAGAAGGTCGCCGGCGATCGAGCGGGCGCGGGCCCAGCGGGCGGCGAAGTCGGCATCGTCTTGGCGCCAGACATAGACGCGGGCGCGGGAATAGCGGGCGGCCTCGCACGCGACGCGCACGGGGAACCCGTTTTCGATCGCCCTGAAGAACGCGTCGTCGCCTTTTGCGGTGCGAACGGCGTTAGCGGACATGGATGTGGTGCCGCGGTGAAGCGGCGCCGGGGGTGTCGTGAGACAGGCGGCGCAGCGTTTTCGGCGTGGCGACCGGCGGGGCACCGTGCCGGCGCGAACACAGACGGCCGGACACAAAAGGCACCGCCCACGCCGCGCGCGACACGCGTTCCGTGATGGCGGCGCAACGCGGCGGCGCCGCCTGCGACCTCATCTTTTCCATTTCACAATCCTTGTTCGCTCGGCGAGCGCGCAAAAAAAGCCCGGGCCGCTTTCGCGCTCCGGGCACACTTCGGACGTTGCAGGTTTGAGGCGCCGATTATCGCCGAAAGCGCCGAAGATGTAAAGAACAAAATATGAACATTGGCGGGTGTGAGGGTCGTTTTTTTGCGGGTGGACATGACCCAGGCCCGCGGATCAGGAGCCCGTTTGGCCCCCGGATCGGCATCCAACATTCGGTGTCGATCGACACCCAGAGAGGGCAACCGCCGCGAGCCAGGCTTGTGCGCCGGCCGCAACCGCCGCTTACACGAGGTTAGCCGTCTCGCGGGACGGAAATATGTATCGTGTCCCTGAATTC
>CAZLRW010000071.1:0-20096 GCA_964561925.1 uncultured Flavobacteriaceae bacterium | reverse complement strand
ACGGGGCAACCCGACTTCGCGCATTTCGTCATCGACTATGCGCCGGCCAAGTGGATCGTCGAGTCGAAGTCCTTGAAGCTGTTCTTGGGCTCGTTCCGCAATCACGCTGCGTTCCATGAAGACTGCACGATCGCGATCGGCAAGCGTGTCGCCGAAGCGATCGCGCCGAAGTGGCTGCGCATCGGCGGCTATTGGTACCCGCGCGGCGGCATCCCGATCGACGTGTTCTGGCAGACCGGCAAGCTGCCTGCGGGGCTTTGGGTGCCGGAGCAGGGGGTTCCACCTTATCGCGGGAGGGGGTAATGGCGGCGCTCGAGTTCTGGTTCGAGTTCGCGAGCACCTATTCCTATCCGGCTGCGCACGCGGTCGAGGCGGCCGCGCGTGAGCGTGGCGTTGAGGTGAAGTGGCGTTCGTTCTTGCTCGGTCCGATTTTCGCCGCGCAGGGGTGGAACGACTCGCCGTTCAACATCTATCCGGCGAAGGGCCGCTACATGTGGCGCGATCTCGCGCGCCTTTGCGCCGCGCAAGGTTTGGCCCTGAAGAAGCCGTCGCAGTTTCCGCGCGGAAGTCTGCTTGCGGCGCGCATCGTGTGCCGCTTTGCCGACGCGCCGTGGATCGGCGAGTTCGTGCGCCGTGTCTACAGCGCGAATTTTGCCTACGATCTCGACATCGCCTCGCCGTTCGTGATCGGGAAAGTCCTGGCCGATATCGGTCAAACGCCGGCCCCGATTATGCAAGCCGCACAAGCGCAAGAGACGAAGGATGCGTTCCGCGCCCAGGCCGATCGCGCCGTTGCGCTCGGCATCATCGGCGCGCCGTCGTTCGTCGTCGACGGTGAAGTTTTCTGGGGCGGCGACCGGCTGGCGCAGGCGCTCGATTGGGCGCAGGGCAGACGGGATGCCGTTGCCCTTTGAGATTCTCATCCATTTGACATCTGCGAGATTTCATGCCTTACTTTCTGCATAAAGTAAGGACTGGTCGCAATGGAATCTACAGTCACTTCCAAGGGTCAGACGACTATTCCCAAAGAGGTGCGTGAGCACCTCGGGCTCAAGGCCGGCAGCAAGGTCAAGTACTTCGTCGATTTGGACGGTCGGATCTCTATGCTGGCGGTTAGACCGGTCAGCGATCTGCGCGGCATACTCAAATCGAAGCGGAAGAAGCCGGTGTCTTTGAAGGAAATGGATGAAGGGATCGTCGCTGCCGTCGCTGAGCGCGATAGACGCAGCAAACGGAGATGATCGGTCTCGATACGAACGTCCTCGTTCGCTACCTTACACAGGACGATGCTGTTCAATCACCGAAGGCGACCGCCTTTATCGAAACCGAGCTGAGCGCGGCGTCGCCGGGATTCGTGAGCGTCGTGGCGTTTGCCGAGACAGCGTGGGTACTCCAGAGCGTTTTCGGATACGAAAGACCAAGGCTGGTCGAGGCGCTGAAGCGCGTGCTTGAGGCCGAGACGCTTGTCGTCGAGCACGAGCGCGAGGTTTTCTCTGCTATTCGCATCGTGGAAGATGGCCGGGGCACGTTTGCCGACGGTGTGATTGCTGCGCTCGGTCACAGTGCGGGGTGCGAGCATACGGCCACCTTTGATGAAAAGGCGACACGAATTCGGCAGTTCAAGCGACTCTAACGCCGCGCCAGCTTCGCGCATTCCTTGTGGCGGAAGCATGTGGTCATGTGGTCGTTGACCATGCCGACGGCTTGGGCGAAGGCATAGACGATCGTCGGGCCGCAGAACGTGAAGCCGCGCTTCTTCAGTTCTTTCGACAGCGCTTGGCTCATCGGCGTTTCGGCGGGGACTTGCTTCATCGCGGCCCATTTGTTCTGCAGCGGCTTGCCGTCGACGAAGTTCCAGATGAAGCCCGAGAAGCCGCTCGGCTCCTTCTCCATGATGTCGAGATAGGCGCGGGCGCCTTTGATCGTGCCTTCGATCTTGCCGCGGTGGCGGATGATGCCTTCGTCCTTCAGGAGCTTCACGATCTTCGCTTCGCCGTACCGCGCGATCTTGGCGGGTTCGAAGCCGTCGAATGCTTTGCGGAAATTTTCGCGCTTCCTCAAGATCGTGATCCATGACAGGCCCGCCTGAAAGCCGTCGAGGATCAGTTTTTCGTAAAGCGCACGGTCGTCGTATTCGGGCACGCCCCATTCGTCGTCGTGGTAGGCGACATAGAACGGATCTTGGCCGGGCCAGGTGCAGCGTTGCTTCGCGGCCATTCAGTGTTCTCCGAGGATGAGGGGGTAGGCGGGCCGGCCGATGCGGACCGTGACGCCGGCCGCAACCGCTTCGACGGCGTCGCCGAGCCGATCGAGGCGCACGATCGCAAGGCCCGCTTGGCCGATGCTGCCGCGCAGTTCGCCGATCTCGCTCGAACCCAACATCAGCGGCGTGCCGGCGGGTGGCAACGCTTCGCCGGCGCTGACGGGAAGGAAGCGGCGGCGCGCCGTCGCGCGGTGCTTCATGCGTGCGGTCAGTTCTTGGCCGACGTAGCAACCCTTCGCGAAATCGACGCCGTTCAGTTCCTCGAAATTGCAGTCGAGCGGAAAGAGCGTCTCCGGTGGGATGTCGCTCGCATCCGGCACGCCGAGCGCGATGCGATGCACATGATAGGGCGTGTCTTCGCCCCCGGGTGGCGTTGCGGTGATGGCGCGAGAGCCCAGCGCCGGCAGGCGCGGGTCGGCGACGGCGCCGGACATCGGCTCCGCGCTTGCTACGACGGCGAGGTCCGCCCGCTCCGCGATCGTAACTTTGGCGCGCAGCTTGTACTTCTTCAGCCGCGCGGCGAGGTCGGCCGCATGCGCCTTCGCGCTGTCGAGGCGAAGGCCGCCCTCCGTCGCGGTGACGATGAAGTCGTAGATGACCTTCCCCTGCGGCGTGAGGAGCGCGGCATAGACGGCGCGGCCAACGCCCGCGCGCGTCATGTCGTTCGTCACCAGACCCTGCAAGAACGTCACGGCGTCGGGGCCGATGACCTCGACCACCGCGCGGTCTTTCAGGTGTGTTGCCGGGAAGCTCATGCGCGAGAAGTAGGAGGAGCGCAATCGCTTTGGCAAGGGCGGGGCGCTTGCGGAATCGGCGCGCGGGCGATAGCGCTAAGCCCATGAGCGAGACCTTCGACCTGCTTTTGAAGAACGGCACCGTGGTCACCCCATGGGGCACCGCCGCCGCCGATGTCGGCGTGCGCAACGGGCGGATTGCGGCGATCGGTGCGTTGGCGTCCGCGAAGTCGGCCACGGTGCGCGACGTGCGCGGGCTGCACGTGCTGCCCGGCGCGATCGACAGCCAAGTGCACTTCCGCGAGCCCGGGCCGACGCACAAAGAGGATCTGGAAACGGGAAGCCGCGCGGCGGTTCTGGGCGGCGTGACGGCCGTCTTCGAGATGCCGAACACGGCGCCGCCGACGACGACCGCCGACGCCTTGAACGAGAAGCTCACGCGGGCGCGTGGGCGGATGTGGTGCGACCACGCGTTCTATGTCGGCGCGACCCCTGAGAACGCGGAGGGGCTCGGCGATCTCGAGAAGATGCCGGGGGCGGCCGGCGTCAAGATGTTCATGGGTTCGTCGACGGGTACGCTTCTCGTCGCCGACGACGATCACGTCGGGCGCGTGCTGCGTCATGGAAAGCGGCGCGTCGCAGTGCATGCGGAAGATGAGACCAGGCTCAACGAGCGCAAGGGCTTGCGCATTTCCGGCGATGCGCGTTCGCATCCCGTATGGCGCGACGCGGAGACCGCGCTGCTGGCGACGAAGCGCGTCGTGTCGTTGGCGTTGAAGGCGGCGCGGCGCGTGCACGTGCTGCACGTATCGACGGGTGACGAGATGGCGTTCCTCAGCCACCACAAGGACATCGCGACCGTCGAGACGACGCCGAACCATCTGACGCTGGTGGCGCCCGAGTGCTACGAGCGGCTCGGCACTTACGCGCAAATGAACCCACCGGTTCGCGACGCGGCGCACCGCGACGCCATCTGGGCGGCGGTGCGTTCGGGCGTCGTCGACGTGCTCGGCTCCGACCACGCGCCGCACACGCGTGAGGAAAAGGACAAGGTCTACCCCGACACGCCGTCGGGCATGACCGGCGTGCAGACGCTGATGCCGATCATGCTCGACCACGTGAACGCGGGGCGGTTGTCGTTGGAGCGCTTCGTCGATCTCGTCGCGCATGGGCCGCAGCGCATCTTCGGGCTCGCCAACAAAGGACGGATTGCGGTCGGCTTCGACGCCGACTTCACGATCGTCGACCTGAAGGCCAAGCGCACGATCGAGAACAAGTGGATCGCCAGCCGCTGCGGCTGGACGCCATTCGACGGCATGACTGTCACGGGCTGGCCCGTGGGCACGATCCTGCGCGGCGAGGCGGTGATGTGGGACGGCGCGCTTCTGGGCGCCGCCCGCGGCGCGCCGCTGTCGTTCTTGGAAACGTTCCGCTCGGCGAGCGGATGCTGAGGCGCTGGGTCCGCGTTAGACGCCGATGACCCACGCTGAAGCGGTTGCAGCGATGCCGGCGTCATACCCGCCGGTGACGAGAACCCTGCGTCCGTCAAGCGCGACGGCGGCCATAAAGTCGCGACGGGTGTCGTAGCGCTGCGCGAGCAGCTCGAATGTCGTTCCTCCGGGCCTGAGCACTTCCGGCTGGAGCCCGCCGCCTGCGACGACAATCGTACCGTCCTCAAGTGTGACGGTGCTGGTCGTCAGTTTGTAACGCGGCTGTACGAGTTCGGGGCCGTCGACGAATGCCGATCGTCTGACGTCAAATCGCTCGCAATCGCCGAGGCGGCCGCGCGGATCGGCGCCGAGGCGCGCGTTCGAGCCACCCACCACGAGAATGTCGCCGGTGGGCAAACGCGCGACGCCATGTTTGAACCGTGCGAGACGCAGCCGCCCCGCGGGTTCGAATGTCTCCTTTGCCGGATCGAAGAGCTCGACGTCCGCCGTGGCGCGCTCCTCGGTCCCGCCGCCCACGATCAGGACCGTGCCGTCGGCAAGCCTGGTTGCCGTGTGCCCTGCGCGCGCGACGTTCATCTCGGGAAGCCGCTCGAAACGATTCGTCGCCGGATCGAAGATCTCGGCGGAACGCAGCAAGTTGCCCGCGGCGCCGCTGCCGCCGCAGATCAGCACGCGTCCATCGGCGAGCACTTCCGACGCCGAAGCGTTTCTGGGCGCCTGCATGCTTCCAAGACCGCGGAAGGAATTGCCTCCATCCCAGATTTCCGCCGTGGAGCGATCGCCGCCCCATTCGCCGCCGAATACGAGAATGCGGCCGTCGGCGAGCGCATGGGCGAGGGGCTGAATGCGAGCCTGCTGGAGATCGGCGAAGGTTGTGAAGCGAAGCGTCTTATGGTCGAAGCGTTCGACGGATTTCAGTCCTTGGCCCTCGACTGCGAAACCCGCGACCACCAGCGTGTGCGAGCGGGTGGACAGGGCGACGTGGCACGCACGAGATTTCGACATGCGACCGACCGCGCCCGCTCCCGCTTGCACGTTGGCGGCGCCGGACATCGTCGATACGCCGACGGCTCCCATCGACAACAGCATCGAACGACGCGTCAGGTTGAGGGAGGATTGCGTGTGCATCGGAGAGCTCTCCTGTCGCGGCGGGTCGCGACAAGAACTAGCAGCTTGGGTGCGCGCCGATGCAATTCAATCAGTCGTGAGCTGACCGGCCGTCGACCGGCGCCAGGCGGAAGATTCGCCCGTCAGTGCACGCTGATTTCGTGGTCGACGTGGCGGATGTCGAGCGGGCAGAGGATGCCGCACGACGCCACGCGCACCGAGTGCAAGCGGCCCTCGATGTTCGTCTCCCAGAATTTCAGGAACTTCGACAGCACCGGATACTTCGGCGCCAGGTCCAGCTCCTGCCAAACAAACGTCTGCAGCAGCTTCGGATGGTCGGGCATGTGGTAGAGAATTTCCGCCGTCGTCAGGCGGTAGCCCTTCAACATGAGGTTCAACTGAGCCACGTACTGCTCCCGCAATTGAGAACGCCAAGCGGCCGGACCCGCGGCCGCGATCGTCAGTGTGCGGCGCAATCCGTGAATCAATCGTAGGCACGAGAATCCGCACCTGTCGAGCGCAAGCGCCCGGCACGACGCGCGGCGCTTGACGTTCATCTTGTTTTGCGGTGCCTTCGCCACAGTTCCTGCATGCACTAGCGCTCGCCGAATGCGAGTGCCAACAAGGATCGATCCATGTCGAACAAATTCCGCTGCATCCTGGTAACCAAGACGGAAGCCGGTCAGCAGGCTGCCCTCACCGAATGGAGCGAGACGGAACTGGGCGAGGGCGACGTCACCGTTGCGGTCTCGCATTCGACGCTGAACTACAAGGACGGCCTTGCAATCACCGGCGCGGCGCCCGTCGTGCGCAAGTTCCCGCTGATTGCGGGCATCGACTTCGCAGGCACCGTCGTTCAGTCGGCCGATCCGCGCTTCAAACCCGGCGATGCGGTCGTCGCAAACGGCTGGGGTATGGGTGAGAACCATCACGGCGGTTATGCCGGTCGCGCGCGGGTGAAAGGCGACTGGCTTGTGCCGCTGCCGAAGGCGTTCTCGGCCGCCGATGCGATGGCGATCGGCACGGCGGGTTACACCTCGATGCTTGCGGTCATGGCCATAGAGCACGGCGGCTTAACGCCGGCGAAGGGGCCCGTCCTTGTGACCGGCGCGGCAGGCGGTGTTGGCAGTGTCGCCGTCGCGCTGCTGGCCAAGCTCGGCTACCGCGTGATTGCCTCCACCGGCCGCACGAACGAAGCCGAATACCTGAGAGCGCTGGGGGCTACGGAGGTCATTGACCGCGCCGAGTTGACTGGTGACGCCCGCCCGCTGGGCAAAGAGCGCTGGGCAGGCGCGATCGATTCGGTCGGCTCCAAAACCTTGGCGAATGTGCTCGCCGGCACGAACTACGGTGGCATCGTCGCGGCGTGCGGCCTCGCGCAAGGCATGGACCTGCCGTCATCCGTGGCCCCGTTTATTCTTCGGGGCGTGACGCTCGCAGGGATCGAGTCGGTCTATTGCCCCCGCCCGCGGCGGCTCCAGGCCTGGGAACGCTTGGCGAACGACTTGGATCTCGCGAAGCTGCGCACGACCGTGACGCAGGCAAAGCTCGCCGACGTGCTCACGCTCGCCCCGCAAATCCTGAAAGGCCAGGTGCGGGGCCGGGTGGTGATCGGCATTGAGGCCTGATACGTAAATCCAACCGCCAACAAGTTGTTAACCAGCTTGGGCCAGGGTTCGGCGTGGACCATCCGATTCCTGTCGACGGTGGGAATCTGTATCATCGCGCGCGACTAAGACGGCCGATCTCGGGGGCAATTGCCAGTGAACGCAGGGTTGGACTGGCTCACGATCATCGCCGGCGGAATGGTGATCGGATTGATCGCCGCGGCCCCGATCGGCGCCGTCAACATCATCTGCATCCGCCGGACGCTCGCCTACGGTCAACTGAACGGATTCCTCGCGGGCCTTGGGGCCGCGATCGGCGACGGCATCTTCGCGATCGTGGCCGGCTTCGGGGTCAAATGGGTCTTCGACGCGATCCAGGACATGGGCGTGGTCTTGCAGCTACTGAGCGCGGGGTTGCTGATGTTCTACGGCCTACGCGTGTTCATCTACGCAACGCCGCCTGAGATCATGCGCAACGCCGACGGCAGCATCCAGCAGGGGTCCGTTGGTGATCTCGCGGCCGCCTTCGTCAGCACCTTCATGCTCACGATCACGAATCCCGCGACGATGGTCGGGTTTGCCACGATGTTCGCGGCGTTCAAGGAAGTCGTCGACTATCAGGCGAGCACGGCCGCGACCGCGCTCCTGATTGCCGCCGCGTTCTTGGGCTCCGTGCTCTGGTGGTTCGTCGTCACGGCGATCACCGGCATCTTTCATCAGTCGATCGAGAGCGGTACGCTCAAGCGCATGAACCAGGCATCGGGCCTCTTCATCTTTGCGACGGGTGCTGCGCTCTTGGGCTATGCGGCCTGGCAGCAGATTTTCGGGTGAGCCGGCCTCCGTTCGCGCTCGCGGCGCTCGACCATGTCGTGCTGCGCGTGCCGGACATGCGAAAGGCGCTCGCGTTCTACGGCGACATCCTGGGCGCACGCGTCGAACGCACGATTGAGCGCTTCGGTATGGTTCAACTGCGCACTGGCGAGAGCATCATCGATCTGGTCGACGTGAACACCGCCTGGCTCCAGGCCGAAGGCGCCAAGCCGTTCAGTCCCGACAGCCGCAACGTCGACCACGTCTGCCTGCGCATCGACCGCTTCGACGAAGCGGCGATCGAGCAATATCTGACCGCGCGCGGCATTGCGATCATCGAACGCGGTCAGCGCTACGGCGCCCAAGGCGACGGCCCGTCGATCTACATCCGCGATCCGTTCGGAACCGTGGTCGAGCTGAAAGGTCCCGCGACGCCGATCGAGTCGGATAGGCCGATCATCGAAACGAAGCGTCTGGTCCTGCGCCCGTTGCGCATGTCCGACGCCGAGGCGCTTTTGCCTGTCTTCCGCGATGAAGAGACGATGCGCTATTGGGCGCATCTGCCGATCGCGACCTTGCCCGAGATGCAGGCGATCATCGCGCGCAACCTGCCGCCGCAGAATCGCGCCGAAGGCTCGTTCGCGATCACGCGCGGCGGCGCGCTCGCGATCGGTTGCGTCAACTTCTATCACGAGCGCGACGCGACATCGGGCTTGGGCTACGTGTTGGACAAATCCTGGTGGGGCCAAGGCCTCGTCGCCGAAGCGGTTCTCGCCGCACTCGATCACGGCTTCGAGCGCCTGAAACTCGAGCGCATCTGGCTCGAAATCGATCCCCGCAATACGGGATCGATCCGCGTCGCCAAAAAATGCGGCTTCCTGCGCGAAGGCGTGTTTCGCAAATCGTTTTTCTTGAACGGCGTCTACTACGACAGCGTCTACTACGCGATGCTGCGCGAGGATTGGCTCAAGACGCGCGGAGTCGGTTCATCCGCCCGATGATGTCGGATGCCTCCGCCACCATGCGCTGGACGATCTCGGCGCAAGGCAGGATCTCGTGAACGGCGCCCGCACCTTGGCCGATCGCAAACGCCGACCGCGTCCGGTCGAGACCTTCGGTCTGCCCGCCGATGCCGCCCATCACCCCCGCCTGATGCGAAATCATCGCTTGCATCGGAAACGGCTTGATGTCCTGGGGCCGGCGCTCCCAATCGGCGACATAGTCGTTTTTGAACACGCGCATTGGCTTGCCCGAATAGGCCCGCGTGATGATCGTGTCTTCGTCGCTCGCGTCGACGACCACCTGTTTGTACATCTGACCCGCATGCGCCTCGGCAGAAGCGATGAAGCGCGTCCCGATCCACGCGCCTTGCGCCCCCAACGCCAGCGCCGCCGCAAGTCCCCGCCCGTCCACGATGGATCCCGCCGCGACGACCGGAATTTTCACCGCGTCCACGACCTGCGGGATCAGCGCCATGCCGGCAATCCTACCCGTGTGTCCGCCGGCCTCCGTGCCTTGAGCGACCACGGCGTCGAGGCCGCCGTCTTCGCCCGCTTTCGCGTGGCGCACCGTGCCGCACACGTTCATGACTTTCAGGCCCGCCGCGTGGAACCGGTCGACGAGGTGGCGCGGCGGCACGCCGAGACCGGAGATGAACGCTGACGCTCCCTCCTCGATGATGATGTCGGCGGTCTTCTCGAGCGACTCGGGCACCGCCGCCAGCAGATCGACGCCGAACGGTTTCTTCGTCAGCTGCCGCACGCGCCGCATCTGCTCGCGGATCTCCTGTGTGCTGCGCCCGGCCATGCCCAGCGTGCCGAACCCGCCCGCTTCGGAAACGGCGGCGCAGACCTCTGCGTAAGAGACGCCGCCCATTCCGGCGAGCATGATCGGGTGCTCGATCTTCAAGAGATCGCAGAGCGGCGTGCGAAGGCTCATGATTGTCCTCCTGGGAAGTTGCGGTCGCGCATTGTGCGTGGGCCGGCCCCATGCGCTCAAGCGCTTTAGACAAGAGAAGGCCGCCGTTGCCCCTACGGCGGACAAGCGGGGGCTCTTCGCCCGCAAGGCTTGTCCGGCGTTTGCGCGCAAGCGCCCGAGGCAACGGCGGCCCGGTCTCCGCCAATGGAGCAGATCAGCGATCTGCGGTGCCCGCATACGACGATCCGGTTTGCGATGCGTGGCCGGAAGCCTTCGCGGACGGACGCGAGGCTAAGACAGATCGTCCTCGCCGCCAAGCGCTTCCGCGGACGACGTGGCGGCAACCGGCGTGCCCTTGCCCGAGAAGTCGAAGATCACCGTGTGGCGCCCGTCGGACGCCTGCATCGCCTGAAGCGCGCGCAGCTGCATGAGCTCCGGATGGCCCTGCGCCATACGCGCTGCGTTCGCGAGCGCGCGCATCGAAGCGACCTCGGAACGCGCGCGTTCGAGCGAAGCGCTGGCCGTCTTCGCGGCGATCGCGTTTGCGGCATACGCCTCGCGCAGTTCCTTGGCGATCATGATGTCGCGCACCGCGACCCTGATCAACTTCACGCCCGCATTCGAAAGTCGCTCGGCGCAAGCGGCGCGCACGAGTTCGGGCAAGGCGTCGCGGTTGCCGATGATCTCGTCGAGCGTGTATGTCGCCGCCGCCTCACGCACGGGGAGTTGGAGCAACGGATAGAGCGTGGCTGCGACATCGTTTTGTGACGAAACTGTGAATGCGCGGATCAGCCTTGCCGCGTCTTCGACCTGATACTCGACTGCAAGTGTGATCTTGACGCCGAGCGCATCGCGGCTGAGCACGTCTTGCCCGGGAATGACCAGAAGCTGCGCCCGCTTGTCGAACACGATCCATGAGTGCGGCGGCGCGAAGAAACGGTATTTGCCGGGCCCCAGCGTGCGCTTGAAAATGCCGTCGCGGTAGAGCAGGGCGCTCTGCCAATCGAACACGACAAGCTTGCTGCGTGTGGCAAGCAAGGCGAGCGCAAGCGCCACCGCGACTACGCCAACAATCAAGACAATCGTGTCGACTTCGCTCATGACGCCCCTCGTACGCAGAACTGAGGCGGCCATGATGGCCTGCGCCGTGTCCCGTGCTCAAGTTGGCAACCCGCAACCTTTGCGATAGTGTCGCCGCGTTTCGTCACCTCGGAGAACGCGATGCGCTTGTTGACCATGCTCTTTGCCGCCGCACTGGTCGCGGGTTTTGGGATTAAGCATGTTGCGGCGTCGATCCCGGACAACGGCCCGCCTTACACCGATGAGCAGTTCTTGGCGCTCGCGCCCGAACGCATGCCGGTCGAGTTCCGCGACAGAACCCGGCTGAACAACTGGTGGGGACGCGCGCCCGCGTATCTCAGGAAGCACATCCTGAACTCGAAGAGCGAAATGTGGTGGCCGATCGTCCTCTGCAACTATTTGGGCTTCCGGCCCGATGTGACGGGCGAGTTGAACTCGGCGCGCTGCGAGCGCCAGGCCCATGAGGCCTCACAGCGCGGCCGCGGCAACTGGTCCGAAGACGGTCAATGGAAAGACCCGTCCCCGGAATGCGTGAAGCGCGACAAGCGCACGAAATGGGGCGAACTCATCTGCGACTGATCCTCATCCGTAGCGCAGCTGCGCCTCGAGCGTGAGGCCGAGCGCGACGGACAGGAAGTCGTCGCCGCGACGCACCGCCGCGTGAGGGATCTCCTCCGCGATCACCGCTTCGACCGCCGGCACGAGGCTTGAGCCCCCGGTCATGAACACGGTGTCGATGCCGTCCGCATCGACGCCTGCAAGTGCCAGGCAGTTCCACACCGCAAGCCTGAGCCGCAGAAGCTCCGCCGCGATCGCCTCGTCGAACGCGGCGCGCGTCGTAGGCGCTTCGAGCGCGGTTTCCACGAACCCGAGCGCGATCGAGGTCTGCGCTGCATCGGTCAACGCGATCTTTCCCGCCTCCACCGCGAACGCGATCCGGTGTCCCAGATGCTTCGTCAACACGGTCAGCAGTCGCGCGGTCAACCGCGGCTCGACCGCAAGCCGGTGTACCTCCTCGGCCTCCCGCGCGACTTTCGGCACGTAGCAGAGGTTGATCGTCGGCCACCACGCAAGATCGGCATAGATCGAACGCGGCATCGGCAGTTGCTTGTCGACGAGTTCCGACCCCAGCCCGAATTGCGGCATCACGGCCGCAAGGCTCAAGTTGCGGTCGAAGTCCGTGCCGCCGACGCGCACGCCGGCATTCGCCAGAATGTCGCCCCGCCGGTCGCCCGCCCGCCGCCGCTCGGGCCCGATCCGTACGATCGAGAAGTCGGACGTACCGCCGCCGATATCGGCGACAAGCACCGTCTCCTCCCGCGTCGCGCTCAGTTCGTATTGCGCTGCCGCAGCAACCGGCTCGTAGACGAACGACACCTCTTGGAAGCCCGCTTGCTTGGCGAGTGCCGAAAGCGTCGCCTCCGCCCGTGCGTCCGCCGCGTCGTCGCCTTCGACGAAGCGCACGGGCCGTCCATGCACGACCGCGTCGAGCGGCTGTCTCAGCGCCTCTTCCGCTTTGAGGCGCATATGGCGCGAGAACATCGCGATAACGTCGGTCAACGGGATCGACCGCTTCGACAATGCCGTCCGTTCGTTGATGAGCGAGGTCGACAGGATCGTCTTCAACCCGCGCATCAGCCGCCCGTCGTTGCCGTTGACATAGGCGTCGACCGCGTCGCGTCCGTAGTGCGGCTTGTCGTGATCGGCGAAGTCGAAGAAGACGGCTGTCGGCATCATCGTTGCCGCGCCCTCGACGGGTGCAAGCACGGCATCGTTGCCGCGCACGACCCCGATCGCCGAATTGGAAGTCCCGAAGTCGAAGCCCGCAGCGCGCATGTGATGTGTCCCCGTTGTTCGAAAAAGGGACCTCCACTTAGTACGCGATTTCAGGTCTTGCCAGACTGTTTCTTTTGCGTATTCTCAAGGAGCCGATACGGATGAACGGGCGTCAGTCCATCACCAGATCGGTCTCCCGGAATCCCTGCAAATATAACGCGGCCGCCAAATCGCTGTGGTCGAGCCGCGCATGCGCAGCCGCGGCAACGACGGGTTTGGCGCGGTAAGCGATGCCGAGGCCGGCTTCGTTGATCATCGCCAAATCGTTCGCCCCGTCGCCGATCGCCAGTGTGTCGGCAAGTGCGATCCCGTTGTCGCGTGCGAGCGACAGCAGCGCGGCGCGCTTGGCCTCGCGCCCCAAGATCGGTTCGCCGACCGTCCCCGCAAGCATCCCGCCTTCGACATCGAGCGTGTTCGCCCGGTGGGTCGAGAACCCCGCAGCCTCGGCGACGCGGCCGGTGAAAAATGTGAACCCGCCGGAGACGAGCGCAGTCACCGCGCCGTGCTTTGCCATCGTACGCACGAGGATGCGCGCGCCGTCGTTCAGCCGAACGCGCTCAGCGTAAACACGCTCGAGCACTTGCGCAGGCAAACCTTTGAGAAGCGCAACACGTTCGCGCAATGCGCCTTCGAACGGGATTTCGCCGCGCATTGATCGCTCGGTGATCGCCGCGATCTGCGGCTTGATCCCGGCGAAGTCGGCGATCTCGTCGATGCACTCACAACCGATGATCGTGGAATCCATGTCGGCGATCAGAAGCCGCTTGCGCCGTCCGTCGGAAGGTACGACGTTCGCGTCGACCTTGGCCGCGCCCAACGCCGCCCGCACGTGCGCCAGAACCGCGCCGTCCGCGATACGGAACTCGCACGCCGTTCCCGGCGACAGCCAATGCGGCGTCCCCCGCACGACATCGCCGGCCGCCTTCACATGAGCGTCATCAAGCGCACCGAGCGTCGCCGTCAGAACAAGCGTATAGTTCATGCGAATTGATTTGTCCGGTGATCGCGACGATGGCCGCACCTGATGCCGTCCTTATTGCAGGGCCGACCGCGAGCGGCAAGTCCGCGCTGGCACTGAAGCTCGCGCGCGACTATGGCGGCGCCGTCGTCAACACGGACGCGATGCAGGTGTATCGCGAGCTGCGGATTCTCTCCGCGCGCCCCGACGCCTCGGAAGAAAACGAGGCCCCGCATTATC
The DNA here is from genome assembly GCA_964561925.1 of uncultured Flavobacteriaceae bacterium. Lineage (GTDB taxonomy): Bacteria > Pseudomonadota > Alphaproteobacteria > Micropepsales > Micropepsaceae > SZUA-430. Next base: position 6,093 of record CAZLRW010000071.1, on the reverse strand, counting down.
TCTACGGTTTCGTCAGCGCGTTCGAACCGTTTTCGGTCGGCCGCTGGTTGGAAGCAGCCGAACGCGCGCTCGACGATATCCGCGCAAAGGGCCAAACCCCGATCTTCGCCGGCGGCACCGGCCTCTATTTCGCGGCGCTTTTGAACGGCCTGTCGCCGATCCCGGAGATCCACGCCTCGATCCGCGTCGAAGCGCGCCGGCGTCTAGGCGAACTCGGCAACGAACGCTTTTATGCGGACCTCAGCGTGCGCGACCCGGTGATGGGCGCGCGCCTCAACCCCGGCGACAGCCAACGCTTGGTCCGCGCTTGGGAAGTGATCGAGGCAACAGGCCAATCGCTCGCCGAATTGCAGGCGCTGAAAGGAAAGCCCGTCCTCGCCGCCGACGTCGCCCGCTTCGTCCTGAAGCCCAACCGCGACTGGCTCGTCGCCCGCATCGCCAAACGCTTTCACGCGATGATGGAACAAGGCGCGCTCGAAGAGGCAAAGGCGCTCCATGATCGCAACCTGTCCCCCGATCTTCCGGCGGCCCGCGCGCTCGGCGTGCCGCAACTCATCGCCCACCTCGAGGGCAAGCTCTCGTTGGCCGATGCGATCGATCAGGCGATCATCCAGACGCGCCAATACGCAAAACGGCAAATGACCTGGTTCCGCCACCAAATGCCTGACTGGGTCACGATCGAGCGCAGCGACGTGGGTGAGATGGCGACGCTGATTGCGCCGTCGCTGGAGTGACTTAAGCCAGAACCAAGCCGCAATGCGCGGCAAAGTGCCGGAAGTCCTTGTCCCGCGCGATCAACGCGACGTTGTTGTCGATGCACGCTTGCGTGATGAGGGCGTCTGCGACCCGGGCCTTGAATCCCTGAGCCAGGACTTTGCGCCGCGTTTCTCCTGCGCGAACCCAATACCCGTCATGTGTTTCCAGCACAGGAATCTTGCCGAGTGCGGGCAGGGTTTTCGGACCGGCCTTCGGATAGCTGAGCATTTCTGTCAGGACGGGGCCGGGCAATCGCAGCGTTCCGGCACCGAGCGCCGCATCGATGCCCTCTACGTCCGCTCCGACGTCGCCGGCCAAGAACGCCACGAGACTTGATGTATCGGCTGCAATCATCTCCGGTCACGGCGTATGTCTGCAAGGGACCGATCGAATTTGATCTTGCCGCGCAGCTTCGCCAACTCGCGATAGGCGTGGGCGCGTTTCAGCATTTCGAGGCCTTTGCGCACCGTCTCGGTCACGCCTTCGCCCGTTTCCTTCTGTGCGTCGGAGAGTAGGTCGGCCGGCACGTGGACCGTGATCTTTCGTATGTCTTCCATACCATAACCACTACCATAACGCGTTATGGCACTCAACCAAGGGGCGTCTTCGGCGTTCCACCTGGAAAACGAGGCACTTGACGCGCTGCAGCACGCGGGTTAGACATTTGGTAATAATCTTGCTGGAAAGTGCCGTGATACGGAATTTTGTGCTTGTAATTCGCTGCGCCGCTGAACCCGCGACCTGAGTCAGGTCCTGGAGCAAGCGGCGTGTCCGAAGGCCCCGACGGGGCCTTTTCTTTTGTCCGAAGCCCGAGAAGAGCAGATCCGATGAAACCCGAACCCCAAGACCCGACCGGCGCCGAAATCGTGATCCGTGCGCTCAAGGATCACGGCGTGCACCACATTTTTGGCTACCCGGGCGGCGCAGTGCTGCCGATCTACGACGCGCTGTTCCAGGACGAGGGCATTGAGCACATCCTCGTCCGCCACGAACAGGGCGCGACGCACGCGGCGGAAGGTTACGCGCGTTCGACGGGCAAGCCCGGCGTCGTGCTGGTAACCTCCGGCCCCGGCGCGACGAACGCGGTGACGGGGCTGACCGATGCGCTCATGGATTCGATCCCGCTCGTCTGCATCACGGGGCAGGTGCCGACGCATCTGATCGGCAATGACGCGTTTCAGGAGGCCGACACCGTCGGCATCACCCGGCCTTGCACGAAGCACAATTGGCTGGTGCGCGACGTGCGCGATCTGCCGCGCATCATGCACGAGGCGTTCTACATCGCGACAACCGGGCGGCCCGGACCCGTCGTGATCGACATTCCCAAAGACGTGCAGTTCAAGCGCGGGCCCTATGTCGGGCCCTCGAACATCAAGCACAAAACCTATCAGCCGCGCGTCAAGGGCGACTTGAAGAAGATCGAGCAAGCGGTCGAGATGATCGCGGCGGCGAAGCGACCCGTGTTCTACACCGGCGGTGGCATCATCAATTCTGGGCCGCTCGCGACGCAGTTGTTGCGCGAGTTCGTGCGGATGACGGGCTATCCGATCACGTCGACGCTGATGGGCCTCGGCGCATACCCAGCGTCCGATAAGCAGTGGCTCGGCATGCTCGGCATGCATGGGACCTATGAGGCCAATCTCGCGATGCACGGGTGCGATCTGATGATCGCGCTGGGCTCGCGGTTCGACGACCGCGTGACCGGGCGGCTCGACGCGTTCTCGCCGAACTCGAATAAGATCCATGTCGACATCGATCCTTCCTCGATCAACAAGAACGTGCGCGCCGACGTCGGCATCGTCGGCGATGCGGCCTTCGTGCTCGAGGACATGATCCGGTTGTGGAAGGCCAAGCAGCTCAAACCCGATCGCGCGGCATTGAGCGCGTGGACGATGCAGATCGACGGCTGGCGGGCGCGCAAATGCCTCGCCTACAAACAATCGAAAGACGTGATCAAACCGCAGTATGCGATCGAGCGCCTCTACGAACTCACGAAGGGCCGCGACGCCTACATTTCGACGGAGGTCGGGCAGCACCAGATGTGGGCGGCGCAGTTCTACAAGTTCGAGGAGCCGAAGCGCTGGATGACGTCGGGCGGCCTCGGCACGATGGGCTACGGTCTGCCGGCCGCGGTCGGCATTCAGGTCGCGCATCGCGGTTCGCTCGTCATCGACATTGCGGGCGAGGCGAGCGTGCAGATGACGATGCAGGAACTCTCGACCGCCGTGCAGTTCGACCTGCCGATCAAGATCTTCATCCTGAACAACAAATACATGGGCATGGTGCGCCAGTGGCAGCAGCTGCTGCACGGCGGGCGCTATTCGCATTCCTATTCGGAGGCGCTGCCCGACTTCGTGAAACTCGCCGAAGCTTACGGCGCGGTCGGCATCCGCGCGACGAAGCCGGACGAGCTCGACGGCAAGATCAAGGAGATGATCGACGTGAACCGGCCGGTGCTGTTCGACTGCGTCGTCGACCAGCACGAGAACTGCTTCCCCATGATCCCGTCGGGTGCCGCCCACAACGAGATGATCCTGGGCGACGCGGCGGGCGAACCCACGGTCAGCGAGGCCGGAAAGGTGCTGGTGTAATGACGAAGCAACCAGGTTCCGCCTACTTTTTGGTCGACAAGAAGGATGCCGAAATCCGTACCACGCTCTCCGTCCTCGTCGACAACGAGGCCGGTGTCTTGGCGCGCGTCATCGGCCTCTTCTCCGGCCGCGGCTACAATATCGAAAGTTTGACTGTGGCCGAAGTCGACCACCTCGACCACACTTCGCGCATCACGATCGTGACCTCCGGCACGCCCGAGGTATTGGAACAGATCCGTCATCAATTGGAACGTCTCGTGCCGGTGCACAAGGTCGTAGACCTCTCGACCGAAAAACCCGGCATTGAGCGCGAGATGGCGTTGGTGAAAGTATCGGGCACCGGTGACAAGCGCGTCGAGGCGATGCGCATGTCCGAAGTGTTCCGCGCGCGGGTGATCGACACGACGCACTCGAGCTTCGTGTTCGAATTGACCGGCAACCAACAAAAGATCGATGCGTTCGTCGATTTGATGAAGCCCTTGGGCCTCGTCGAAGTCTCGCGCACCGGCGTCGTCGCCATCAGCCGCGGTGCGGAGGCGATGTGACGCCGCTCGCCGAAATGCAACGGCGCGGGGGCCGTGGAACCCGCCGCGCCGCGCTCCTCCCCGCTGCTCGTTGCGTGTTACGGCCCGACGCGGGTGATGACCATCGTGCTGCCGCCTTCGTTGTAGACGTGCACGGTGAAGAGCCCGCCGTTCATAGCGTTGCGAACGACGTAGTCCCACTCGCCCGCCACAATCGACCGGTCTGTGCCTTCGAGATTGATGCGCGGTCCGGTTCCGTCGACGACGACGCGGCCGTTCGCCATGACCTGAAAAGCGAATGCGACGTTCGCCGACTTGGTCCACATCACGGTGGGCTCGCCCGGGCGAAACGTGCGGTCCATCCACACGCAGTGACCGGGCGGCGGCGGTGCGACGCTGCCCGCGATGCCCGCCGGCGCGAAGTGGACGCGCATATGCGTCGCGCCGGGAACGCCGCCGCTGTCGATATCGTGATTGACGGCAAGCCGCATGTTGCCCCCCCCGCGGCAAAGCAGTGGATAGCTCGGCGGTTCGGCGGCGGCGCTGTTCGAAAGCGCGAACAATCCAGCGGCGAGGCCAAGCCCCGCCAGCACCTTCTTCATCGGCGTGTTCTCCCTAATCAACCCGGCAGATCGTCGTCTGCTTGGTCGAGAAGGTCGGATGCGCCACTGATTCGTACAAGTGAGCGCCGTCACGCCGATGCGGGCGGTGCTCTCGGCCAACAACGGAGATAGAGCATGCGCGTGTACTACGACCGCGACGCGGACGTGAACCTGATCAAGGCGAAGAAAATCGCGATTATCGGCTTCGGCAGCCAGGGCCACGCGCACGCGTTGAACCTGCGCGACTCCGGCGCGAAGGACGTCGTCGCGGCGCTTCGTCCCGGCGCTTCCGCGAAAAAGGCCGAGGCGCAGGGCTTCAAAGTGATGGACGTCGCAGAAGCGGCGAAATGGGCGGACGTGATGATGATGGTCACGCCGGACGAACTGCAGGCCGACATCTACAAGCAGTCCTTGCACGCGAACATGAAGCAGGGCGCAGCGCTGATGTTCGCGCACGGCTTCAACGTGCATTTTCGCCTGATCGAGCCGCGCGCCGATCTCGACGTGCTGATGGTGGCGCCGAAGGGGCCGGGCCACACGGTGCGCTCCGAATATCAGAAGGGCGGCGGCGTGCCGAGCCTGATCGCCGTGCATCAAAACGCGAGCGGCAACGCAAAGGAGATCGGCCTCTCTTATGCCAGCGCCATCGGCGGCGGGCGCGCCGGCATCATCGAAACGAATTTCCGCGAGGAGTGCGAGACCGACCTCTTCGGCGAGCAGGTCGTGCTGTGCGGCGGGCTTGTCGAGCTCATTCGTGGCGGCTTCGAGACGCTGGTGGAGGCGGGCTATGCGCCGGAGATGGCCTATTTCGAGTGCCTGCACGAGGTGAAGCTGATCGTGGATTTGATCTACGAGGGCGGCATCGCGAACATGAACTACTCGATCTCGAACACGGCCGAGTACGGCGAGTACGTCACGGGTCCGCGCATTATCACCGAGAAGACGAAGGCCGAGATGAAGCGCGTGCTTGCCGACATTCAGTCGGGCAAGTTCGCGCGCGACTGGGTGCTTGAGAACAAGGCGGGGCAGGCGAGCTTCAAGGCGACGCGCGCGAACTTGGCCAAGCACCCGATCGAAGAGGTCGGTACGAAACTGCGCGCGATGATGCCCTGGATCGCGAAGAACAAACTCGTCGATCAGAGCAAGAACTAAAGCCTGGGACCGCGGGCGTCCCGCCCGCTCTTCGAGAGTATCAAACGCCGCTGCATCGGAAAGCTCGCAAAGAGCGGGCGGGACGCCCGCGGTCCCAGCGTGGCGTCAAGCATATCTTGACACACTGCATAGTCAAGATTATCTTGACAAACGTCAAGAAGATCTTGTCATGCTTCCGCGTCTGAAGCGAAAACTCTTCTGCTCGTTCTGCCGCCGCACCGACAAGCAGGTGGCGAAACTCGTCGGCGGACCGGGCGTCAACATTTGCGACGCTTGCGTCGATCAGTGCGTGCTGGCGATCGCGGGCAAGCCGACCACGGGTTTCGCCGGCTGGGACAGTCTTTCGACCGACGCGCTGCTCGCAGCCCTGCCGCCGTCGGAGGCGAGTGTCGAGGCCGCCCGCGGCATCCTGCAGAACCAGATCGACATTCTGCGCAAGCGCGACGTCAGCTGGGCACAAATCGGCGA
>CAZLRW010000070.1:0-20298 GCA_964561925.1 uncultured Flavobacteriaceae bacterium | reverse complement strand
GGCGGGGGACGAGCCGTAGAGCTTGATGATGTCCATCGTCGCCATGGCGAGGCCTGCGCCGTTGACGAGGCAGCCGATCGTTCCGTCGAGCTTGATGAAGTTCAGGTCGTATTTCGCGGCTTCGAGTTCGGCGGGGTCCTGCTCGTTCGGATCGTGCAGCGCTTCGACGTCCTTGTGGCGGTAGAGCGCGTTGTCGTCGAAGTTGATCTTCGCGTCGAGGCAGACGACATCGCCCTTGTCGGTGATCACGAGCGGGTTGATTTCGAGCAGGCTCATGTCCTTGGCGATGAAGGCCCGGTAGAGCTTCTCGATCAGGGCGCCCATTTGCTTGGCCGTTTCGCCCGTCACCTTCAGCGCCTTCGCGATGCGGCGGCCGTGGAACGGTTGGATGCCGGAGGCAGGGTCGACGTAGATCGTCAGGATCTTTTCCGGCGTGTCGTGGGCGACCTTTTCGATGTCCATGCCGCCTTCGGTCGAGGCGATGAAGGCAACGCGCGACGTCGCGCGGTCGACGAGGATCGAGAGGTAGAGTTCGCGGGCGATCGCAGCACCTTCCTCGATGAAGAGGCGGCGCACGACGCGGCCTTGCGGGCCGGTCTGCGGTGTCACCAGCGTCATGCCCAGCATACGGGCCGCTTCGGATTTGACGGCGTCGAGCGACTTCACAACTTTGACGCCGCCGCCCTTGCCCCGACCGCCGGCATGGATTTGCGACTTCACGACCCAAACCGGACCGCCGAGGTCGTTTGCAGCCTTGACCGCTTCATTGACCGAAAAGGCCGGGACGCCGCGGAGAATCGGCACGCCGAATTCCTTCAGCACGGCTTTGGCTTGGTATTCGTGGATGTTCATGCTGGACCTTCGAGGGGCCGCTCATGGCGACGTCGCGTATTGAAACCGGCCTCAAGCGCGCACGCGCACCCGAGCCGCCCGATTTGGGCTCGCTGGTATAGCGGCGGCCCCTCGGCCCCGCAATCGGGATCGGCCCCTAGAAAAGAGTGCCGGTTAGCCGCGGACGCGGACGCCTGCCAAGGCGAACAGGGTCGCGACCGCCGCCGTCATGGAAACGGTCGCCGCCGCCCACGACAGGCCGAATTCCTGTGCGATCGTTTGGTGGATGCCCCAGGTCGAACCGACGGCAAGGAAGCCCATGAACATCGGCCCCGCCGCCTTGTGCACGAGGAAACTCACGAGGCCGCCGAGCGTGCCGGCAATGAGTGCGAGAAGAAGGCGGACGACGAGGAAGCCGCCGGCGAACAACGCGAGCAGGACGCCGATCTTGACCGTGAGCGGCGAAAGGTCCGGCAAGGCGACGTTGCGCTCGACCATGTCGAACATGTCTTGTGCGAAAGCGACGATGCCGGGGCGACTATCGAAACTGAACGAACGCTGGTTCGGCGCGCCGTCCGGCGACGGCGCGGGATCGAAGCTCTCGGTTTGGGCGCCGGGCATGCCGCCCTCGCCGGTAAAGCCGAAGAAATAGACCGGCAGCGCGATGCCGATCAAAAAGAACGGCAGCATCATCAAGAAGTGGGCCCAGCGCGAACCCTTGCGCTCAGACATCGTCGTCTCCCATCCATCAGGCGTCGTGCGATCGGCGCCATTTCAGATGAGACGAACTGTACACCAGATGAACGGGGACCGGTCGGGCCTCACGTTGCGACATCTCGTGACGGCCCGCACAGGGCCACGAAAAAGGCTTGCGATTCAGGCGCGCCGGCGCATCAGCGTGTCCATGGCCAGGATCACGCCCATGCCGATCCCCGGGACAAGCGCCAGTTTCAGCGCCTCCTGCAGGGGCACGCGCATGTCCATGGCGCCGCCGAAATACTTCCACACCGCCCAGGCGCCCGCGAGCGACAGCGTCATGGCGAACAGGAAGCCCAGCATGATCGCGGGCGCGCGACCGGACAGCTGCGTCGCGCGTGTCATGAGGTACGAGACGAAGAAGGGCACGATCGCCGTCGCCGAAAGCACCAACAGCGCGCTCATGATGTAGGGCTGATCAAGCGTCTCGGGCATCGGCGAGAGATACCGCATGTAGCCGAGCACGCCCAAGAAGATCAGAAACACAAGCCACGTCATTGCGAAGCACTCCCCTTCGTTCGCCGATGAACGTATGGCGCCCGCGCAATGTGGCGAAATCAGGACGAGATTGGGGCGAAGCTCGTTCGCCCCCTAACGGCCCGTGAACCGGGCGGGGCGCTTTTCGACGAAGTGGGCGACGCCTTCTTTGAAGTCTTCGGTGGCGAAGCTCTTTTGCATTTCGGCATCGCCGATCGCGGTTGCTTCGTTCAGGTCCTGGAACAGCGCCTTCCACACCTGTGCCTTCATCACGGCCATCGAGCGCGGCGACACGGTGGTTGCGAGTTCGCGGGCGTAAGCTTCGACCGATGCCAGGAAGCTCTCTTGCGGGAAGACGCGATTGACGAGGCCGATGCGTTCGGCCTCGGCGGCAGAAAACTTGCGCGCCGAGAACAAGACGTCGAGCGCGTTCGCGACGCCGGTCAACCGCGGCAGCAGCCACGAGATGCCGTGTTCGGCGATGAGGCCGCGCTGCGCGAAGGCGGTCGTGAACTTCGCCTCGCTGCCGGCGAACCGAAGATCGCAATAGAGCGTGAAGACGAGGCCGATGCCGGCGCAAGGGCCATTGATCGCTGCGATGACGGGCTTTTTGATCGACATCAGATAGCCGAAGCGCGTTTCGTAGTGCGCGGCGACGTCCGGGCCCAGGGCCGACTTCGGGACGGCGATGTTGTGGTCGGCGCGGGCGAGTTCGCGCTCGTTCCAGCCTTCGGGACGGATTTGCTGCAGGCCGCCCATGTCGGCGCCGGCGCAAAAGCCGCGGCCCGCGCCCGTGATCACGATGACGCGCGCGGCGTCGTCGTTCGCGGCGTCGACGACGGCGCGCTTCACGCTCGACTGCATGGCGGGCGTCCAGGCGTTCAGTTTGTCGGGGCGGTTCAGCGTGATGCGGGCGATGCCGTCTTTCACGTCGTAGAGAATGTCGGGATAGGCGGTCATGGGGCGCGTCTCCAAGGGCTTTCGGCTAAGCTTGGCGCACAAAAGAGGAGATGCGCAATGGGCGAAGCGTTTCACGACATTCGATTCGAGCGGCCGGACGCGGCGATCGCGCGCCTTACGTTGGCGCGGCCGAAGCAAATGAACGCCTACACGACGCGAATGTGCGAAGAGATCGTCAGGGCGGTCGAGAGCTATCTGCGCGACGATGCGCTCAGGGTGCTTGTGATCACGGGCGAAGGGCGCGGGTTTTCCTCGGGCGGCGACGTGTCGGGCGCCGACGGCGCGCACGACGCGCTGATGAAATCACAGCTTTCCCACGCGCGGGAGATGCGGGACGGGATGCATCGCGTGATCCACGCGCTGCACCGGCTCGACAAGCCCGTGGTCGCGATGATCAATGGGCCCGCGGTCGCGGGCGGGCTTGCGCTGGCGCTCTCTTGCGACTTCCGCATTGCGGGCGAGAGCGCGAAACTCGGCGACACGTCGGGCAAATTTGGATTGCTGCCGGACGAAGGCGGCGCGTGGCTGTTTCCGCGCGCGATGGGGCTCGACCGGGCGTTGAAGATGACAATGCTGGCCGAAGTCTACGACGCGCGCACGGCGCAGGCGCTCGGGCTCGTGACGGAGGTCGTGCCCGACGCCGACCTCCTCGCGCACACGACGGCGTTCGCGCGCAAGCTTGCGGCGCGCGCGCCGCTCGCGGTCCGGCTTGCCAAGGCGATGATGGTGCGCGGTCTCGATCTCTCGCTCGACCAATCGCTCGGCGACGCGGCGCTGTCGGTGATGGTGTCGAACCCGAGCGCCGACGTTCGCGAAGGGGTGGAGGCGTTCTTCGAGAAGCGCGAGGCGAAGTTCGAGGGGCGGTGACCCGCCGCTTCAGTCGGCGAAAGCGGCGCGAATCTGCTTGGGCAAGCGGGCGATTGCCTGAAGGTAGGCTACAGCCGGCGCGTCGGGGGTGCGTTGGCCTTGTTCCCAGCCTTGCAAGGTGCGTAGCGGGATGCGGTAGGCTTCGGAGAACTCCTGCTGCGACAGGCCAAGGCGGCGGCGAATGGTTTTCACGTCTGCGACTTGAACATAGGTGGTGCGCAGTTCGCGCTTGCCTTCCATATGCTCAAGCATCTGGCGCATGCCGCGTAGGATGCTCTCCCCGGCCTTAGTTCTTCCTGTCTTCTTCATGTTTCGCTCTCGATTTCACCATCTTCGCGAAGGCGCTCCAGTCCTTCTTGTCGGCCGGGCTCAAATCGCTCTTCGCGTTCTTCGCGAAGAGCGTGATGAGATAAAGCGGTCGCGCTTCATCGTGAAAATAGTAGATGACTCTCACTCCACCGCGTTTTCCGCTTCCTGACCGGCCCCATCGTACCTTTCGGACGCCACCGGCGCCTTGAACGATGTCTCCAGCCTCAGGACGGCGCGCAATGAAATCGACAAACGCCTCGTGTTCTTCCGGTGTCCAAGCGTCAGCGGCACGCGCCGCGAATTCATCCGTTTCGCATACCGCAACGGGTAGCTGTTGTTCCCGTAATACGTCATTGAGCGATAGTCGTCAACGCCGGCCGGGCGGCTGCGGTGGCGTCAGCAGCGTTCCGATGCCTTGGAGGGCGGCGCGCCAGCCTTGGCCGCAGGCTTCGTAGAATTTGTCCGCATCGCCGCCTGCGGGGAAGCCCGTTTGGGTGACGCGCAGGATCGAGCCCGACTGATGCTTCTGGATCGCGAACTCGGCGGTCATCGTGGCGCCGAACGGGAGCATGCCGCTGCGGGCGCGCGCGTAGTCGTAAGCGAGGACGACGCGGTTCGGCGCTTGGAACGATTTGATGCGCGCGCCGGTGACGAAGTCGGGGTTGTTCTCGCGTTCGCCCCAGGCCATCACCCAGAGGCCGTCGATTTCGGTGACGATCGCGCCGATGTTGTCCCAACGGCCGCGGATCGCCTTCGGTGCCAGCAGCGCGTTGAACACCGCCTCGGGCTTTGCCGGCAGTTCGATCTCGTGCCATTGGCTGCGCGTCGTCACGGCGGCTCAGATCCCCAAAATCAGCTTGGCCATGATGTTGCGCTGGACCTCGGACGAGCCGCCGTAGATCGTGGACGCGCGCGTTTTCAGATATTGCGGCATCATGACGAGGCCGTGGGCGGGCGCGACGGGCTTTACGTTCGCGCCTTGCTTGCGCGCCTCGGGCTCGAACGGGGCGACGTAGAAGGCGAGCGCTTCGATGCCGAGCTCCGTGATGCGTTGCGACATCTCCGTGCCGCGGGCCTTGAGGAGCGAGGAGGCGGGGCCCGGGTTCTGGCCTTGCGCGAGCTGCGACATGACGCGGTGTTCGGTGACCATCAAGCCCTGAAGCTCGATGTCGGTTTCGGCGAGCTTGCGCTTGAACTCTTCATCGTCGGCCAAGGCCGCGCCGTCGCTGCGTTCGGTGCGGGCAGCCGCTTTCACCGCGGCGAGCTTTGCCTGAAGGGCTGCCGCGTAGGCGTTGCCGCGCTCGAACTCGAGCAGGTATTTCGCGATCGTCCAGCCTTGGCCTTCTTCGCCGACGCGGTTTGCGACCGGAACGCGCACGTTGTCGAAGAAGCACTGGTTCACTTCGTGGTCGCCGGCGAGCGTGATGATCGGGCGGACCTCGAAACCCGGCGTCGAGGTTTCGAGCAGCAGGAACGTGATGCCTTCCTGCGGCTTGGCCGTTTGCGCGGTGCGCACGAGGCAGAACATGCGGTTCGCGAAGTGGGCGTGCGTCGTCCAAATCTTCGTGCCGTTCAAGAGGTAATGGTCGCCGTCGCGCACCGCCTTCATCTGCAGCGAGGCGAGGTCCGAGCCGGAACCGGGTTCGGAGTAGCCCTGGCACCAATAGTCGTCGCCGGAGAGAATGCGCGGCAGGTAGAACGCCTTTTGTTCGGACGAGCCGAATTTCATCAGCACGGGGCCGCACATGCGCGTGCCGAAGTTCGGCAACAGCGGCGCGTGCGCGCTCGCGCATTCGGAGGCGAAAATGTAGCGCTGCATCTCGCTCCAACCGGGGCCGCCATGTTCCTTCGGCCAGGCGGGCGCGATCCAGCCTTTGTCGTAGAGCGCCTTGTGCCACTTCGTCGTCGCGGGCGGATCGGACAGGACGCCGCCCGTCTTCTTGCCCGCTTCGCGCAGATCGGGGGTCAGCTTCTCGTCGAGGAAGCGGCGCACCTCAGCGCGGAACGCTTCGTCTTGGGCTGAGAGGGCGAGGTCCATCGGGGTCCGTTTGGTTTGGCGCATCCGACCCTGACGGGCGGCGCAAATCAAGTGCGCGCGCGGGCGGCCGCCCATTCCGTTTTCGTGATGCCGTAGATCAGGGCCGGTTTGCCGTTCAGCGTGCCGTCGCGCCATTTGCGCTCGCCCAGGCGTTCGGCGACGCGGATCGAGGCGGCGTTGTCGGGATGGATCGCCGAGACGACTTCGTTTGCGCCCAGGGTCTCGAACGCCCAGCGCATGGCGGCGGCGCCGGCCTCCGTTGCGTAACCCCGCCCCCAAGCGTCGCGCATGAACGTCCAGCCGAGTTCGAGGCCGACCCAATCATAGGGCGGATCGTAAAGGCCGACGCGACCGACGAAGCGGCCGGAGCCACGTTCATCGACCGCCCATTTGCCGTAGCCCTTCAGCGCCCAGTGGCCGACGTGCTTGGCGATGTGGTCCCAGGCGTCGGCGAGCGAGGGTTCCGGTACGCCGTCGGGCGAGATGTAGCGGATGACTTCCGGGTCGCCGTGGAGGACCGCGATCGCCGGCGCGTCGTCTTCGCGGTAGCCGCGCAGGATCAGGCGGTCGGTGGTGAGCGTGGGAATCTGCATTGTCAAAGTCCCACGCCCTTCCGCGTCAACCGAGTTTCGGTTCGAGTTTCTTGCAGGCGTCGACGAGGCCGCGGACGGCGTCGACCGATTTTTGGAACATCGCCTGTTCGTCGGGGAGCAGGTTCAGCGCGATCACCTTCTCAACGCCGCCCGCGCCGATGACGCAGGGCACGCCGACATAGATGTCCTTCAGGCCGAACTCACCCTTCAAGTGTGCGGCGCAGGGCAGGATGCGCTTCTTGTCCTTCAGGTAGCTTTCGGCCATCGCGATCGCCGAGGTCGCCGGCGCGTAGAACGCGGAGCCCGTCTTCAGCAGGCCCACGATTTCGGCGCCGCCGTCGCGCGTGCGCTGTACGATCTGGTCGAGGCGTTCCTGCTTGATCCAGCCGAGCTTCACGAGTTCGGGAAGCGGGATGCCGGCGACCGTCGAGAAGCGGGTCAGCGGGACCATCGTGTCCCCGTGGCCGCCGAGCACGAAGGCGGTGACGTCTTCGACGGAGACCTTGAACTCGTCGGCGAGGAAGTGACGGAAGCGCGCGCTGTCCAAGACGCCGGCCATGCCGACGACCTTGTTGTGCGGAAGGCCGGAAAATTCGCGCAGCGCCCAGACCATCGCGTCGAGCGGATTCGTGATGCAGATGACAAAGGCGTCACGTGCATGCTGCTTGATGCCCTCGCCTACGGCGCGCATAACCCCAAGATTAATATTCAGTAAATCATCGCGGCTCATGCCGGGCTTGCGCGGCACGCCCGCGGTCACGATGACAACGTCGGCGCCCGCGATGTCGGCGTAGGATTGTGTCCCCTTGAAGCGCGCGTCGAAGCCGTCGACCGGCGCGGATTGTGCGATATCCAAGGACTTTCCTTGCGGCAGGCCTTCGACGATGTCGAAGAGAACAACGTCGCCCAACTCCTTGAGTCCAACGAGATGTGCGAGCGTGCCGCCGATCTGTCCGCCGCCGATCAATGCGATTTTCTTGCGTGCCATTTTGGGTCTTTCACCGGTGATGGTTGTTCGAACGCAGGACACGAACCTGTCGCGTTCGGCAACGAGAGGATGATGCGATTAACCGTGGGACGCGTAGCGCGGCGTCAACTCAATCGCAAGCTCACAAGCGGTGCGTGTGCCTGTGATTCATGCACCACTGTCAACACAAATATTGATTCAGGTTTCGATTCGATATACGGTGCGGCATCAAAGTTGCAGTTCGTTAACTGTCACACGGCGAGTCCGGTCCCCACGGTTCGGGGGAAGCGAGGTCCGGGTTCGTGGCGTCAAAAGCGGAGTTGAGTTCTATGCGTCCAGTCGCGCTTGCTGGAATCCTCGCCTCGACGACCATTTTGAGCGGATGTGCGGGGACCACGGTCGCCGGACTCTCGCTGTCTTCCATCTCTTCCTATGCCGGTTTCGCGTCGACGCTGTTTACGGGCGCCGATCTCGGCGAACATGCGGTGTCGTTGGTGACAGGTAAGGACTGCCGCTTCTCCGAAGGCTTGATGCGGGACGATCGCGACGTGTGCGAGGCCCCCGGCTCGCCCGCCACGCGAAACGACTTTCACGGCATTTTCGTCGAGCGAATCGACGAAGACGGCACCGTGATCTTCGCCGCACCGAAATATATGCCCGCCAGCGTCGGCGCCGGCGAAAACGAGAACAACCCCGACATCATCTGGGCCGAGATCAAGGCGCAGAAAGCGACGGAGGAAGCGGAGCGCCAGCTTTCGCGCGCGAACGCATCGCAGTCGATCGACGTCGCGTCTCTTGCCGCTGGATCGCTCTCGGCCGAATCGCTTGCCTTCTTGCCCGCGAGCACGAAGGCCGTCACCGAAATCGCCGACGCCGGCGACACGGCGAGTCAAACGGCGACACGTCCGCGCCAGGTCGTGAACGCCGCAGCGCCGAAACCCGCGGCGCAGCCGAAGGATACCAGCGAAGCTCAGCCGGACATCGCGCTCGACGAGCCTGCGATCGAAGAGGCGACACTGACGGGATCGCTGAAGGCGGCCAAGGAGAACGGACAAGGCGGGCCTTTGTTCAGCGCCGCGCCTTCGACCGAGACGGTCGTGTCGAAGCTCGTGAACGGCCAGCCGGTCGTCGTTTTGCGGCTCGCCCCGATCTTCGCGGGGCTGAGCGGACAGAGAGATACGGCCACGGCCAGCGTGTCGCCGAATTTCACGGCACCGGACGCCGGGTCGACGGTCGTCGCATTGCCGAGCGCACGTCCGGCCGCACCGGCGCCGTCGACCGCGCCCTCGCCCCTTGCCGTTTTGCAGCAGGCGAAGACGGCCCCGGCCGCGCCGATCACGGTCGCTGCGATCGAACCGCAGATGACGGAGTCGCGGCCGCGCACGAAGCCGCGTGCGGCCGAAATCCTCGCCGAGCCCGAAAAGCCCAAGGCGCAACCTGCCGCCGTGCGCCCCGCTCCGCGCAAGCGCGAGGCGGTTCTGGCCTCCGTGGCCGACGCGGACGTCTATCAACCGCCTGCGCGCGACGACATCGCCGATTCGCCGGCACCGGACCTGATGGGCGCCGCCCCCGTGCAGATGCCGGGCGACATTCCGGCCGCGCCGATGCAGGCACCGGCCTCGATGCCGCCGGCCGCACTGACGCCGGCTGCAACCGAATCGGGCAGCAGCGAACCTGCACCCGCCGCCGAGCCGCCCGCGACGTCGAACCCCGCGCCGCTGGTTCCGATCGCGCAGCCTTAAGCGATCGTCTTCCTGTTTTTCGGTTTGTGCGCACGCCCGAGATATTCGGGCGTTTGCATTTCGACGAGACGCGAGGCGGTGCGCTCGAACTCGAACGCGCCATCGCCCGCCGGGTAGATCTCGCTTGGCGCGGCCGCCGCGGAACAGACGAGCTTTACGTTGCGTTCGTAGAGGGCGTCGATCAGCGTGACGAAGCGCTTGGCCTCGTTGCGCTTGTCGGGCGCGAGCTGCGGGACGCCGCCGAGCACCAGCGCATGAAATTCGTCGGCGAGCGCGAGGTAATCTTGCGGACCCAAAGCGGCGACGCAAAGCTCCTCGAACGTGAAGCGGGCGACGCCGCGCGCCTGCTCGGGCACACGCAGCTTGCGGCCTAGGATCTCCAGTTCCGACGGCGTGCCGCGGGCGATGCCGGTCAAATCGCGCCAGACGCCCTCGAGTGCGGCGGTGGTAGCGGGTCCCAAAGGTGTGAAGTAGACGTTGGCGCGCTCGAGCCGCGCGAGGCGGTAATCGATGGGACCGTCGAGCTTCAGTACGTCCATGCGTGCTTCGATCAGATCGATCGCGGGCACGAAGAGCTGGCGGTTGATGCCGTTCTCGTAGAGGTCGCGCGGGTGGCGGTTCGAGGTCGCGACGATCACGACGCCCGTATCCATGAGGCCTGAGAAGAGGCGGCTCAAGATCATCGCGTCGGCGATGTCGGCGACCTGGAACTCGTCGAAGCAGAGCAGCATTGCATGCTCGCGGATACCGGCTGCGACACGCGCGATCTCGTTGCCGGGGTCTTTCTCGCGCCAATGTTTCGCGCCGGCGTGGACCTCTGCCATGAAGTCATGGAAATGCACGCGGCGCTTCGGCGCGAAGTCCGTGTTCTCGACGAACATGTCCATCAGCATCGACTTGCCGCGGCCGACGGGGCCGTGAATGTAGAGCCCGCGCGGCGGGGTTGGCGCGCGGCCGAAGCCGAACAGCGATTTCTTGGTGGGTTCGTAGACGTCGAGCTTCTTCGCGAGATCTTCGAGCGCCGCCGCGACGCGTTCCTGCGCCGGGTCGCCGGTCAATTTTCCTTCCGCGACCAGTGCGCGATAGCGTTCAGCGGGGTGCATCAGCGGGAAGTCAGCATGGAAGCACGTCAAAGCCAACATAGGCGGTGACAACCGGATCGGCTGTCACGAGCGTCAGCCGCTCCACGATCGCTTGGGCGATCAGCATCCGATCAAAGGGATCGCGATGTCTGAGCGGAAGGTCGGCGGCGACGGCGGCGTGGCCGAGCGCAATGTCGAGCATCGCGATGCCTGACTCGGTCGCAGCCGACAAGAATGCGGAAGGCCCGCCATCAAGGATCGGCGCGATAGGCTTCTTCGCATGTTTGACCCAAAGCTCCCAGGCGGTCGCGACGCTGACGAAAACATCGTTGTCGGGATCGAAAATCGCAGCGCGTGCGCTTGCGCCGAGCATTTGCGGCTCGACCTTTGCCCATACGAAGGCATGCGAATCGAGCAGGAGCCGCATCAACGCCGCCGGGACTTCTTGCGTTTGCTCAAGGGCGGCTTCCTGTCCTCGGCAAAGCCGCGCCGCACTCCCTTTGGAAAGGGCTTTGCGATTGAGGCTTCGAAATCGGCCTCGATCTCTTTGTCCATCGCCTTCCAATCACGCCACCACGTGTCCCAATCGATGTCTTTGCTCTGAGGCGTGGCCCATTGCCCGAGCTTGCGCGGTTCCTTCGCCTTTGCGGGAACCGCGGCGATCTGCAACAACCTCGCCATCGGCTTGCCGTTCTTGGCGATGACGATTTCCTCGCCCGCCGCCGCCTCGTCGACGAGGCTCGATAGGCGCGTCTTGGCTTCGTAGAGATTGACCTGCTTCATCGGTTTATTGTGGCTGCCTTGACCAAGTTGGTCAAGCTAGTTGGTCAAGATTGACCAACTCGTAACTTTGCCGCTTTTGGACGGGCGGGATCCGTCGCGCACCCGTAGGCGTCTATCTAATGCGCGTGTAGGTGCCATCCATGTAAGCACGGTGTCCACAGTACGAGCGGCAACCCTCCTCGATTTCGACGCGCATGTCGTCTTCGTCGGGGATGATGTTCATGCGGCAAACCTCGTTGGCCGACTTGGCTTGGAATCGTAGGATGCCCTTGCCGGTTTGAACCAGATCGTCTTCTTCGAAGCCGCACTCGTGATGGTTCTCGCCTGTTGCCCAGAGGTCGACCGCAGCAACAGAACCGAAGCGCACAATACGAAGGCCGCCCGTGTTGCCCCGCGCGAACATGGCGTAGGCGTCGGGAACGTTCACCCGTTTCGCCAACTCTTGAAGGCGCATGTGATAGAGCTGCTCGACACAGCCCAGCGGGACTGTTCCGCAGGCCTCGCGTTCCGCGAGGAAGCGGCGTTGGCTTTCGACAAGCGCGGGGCGTTCAGCCGCCGGCGCCTCCTTGAGCGCCCTCACATAGAGGCGCGCGAGCTGACGATCGGACCACTGTAGCTCTCTGTCGTTGCAAACGCGCTTTTCTGCAGCCGTCTGCGCCTTGCTGCAGTCGAATGACGGCTCCGCGCCGACCATTGGGGTCAACGCGAAAGCCAGAATTGCGGCCGCGGCAATGCGCACGATCATTTCATCGTCGGGATGACGAAGCTTGCGCCTTCGCGGACGCCGCCTTTGGGCCAGCGGGTGGTGACGGTTTTGATCTTCGTGAAGAAGCGCACGCCTTCGGGGCCGTGCTGGTTCGCGTCGCCGAAGGCCGAGCGCTTCCAGCCGCCGAACGTGTGATAGGCGAGCGGCACGGGGATCGGCACGTTGATGCCGACCATGCCGACCTGGACCTTCGAGGCGAACTCGCGCGCGGCGTCGCCGTCGCGGGTGTAGATCGCAACGCCGTTGCCGTATTGGTGTTTGGTCGGAAGCTGCGCCGCTTCTTCGAATGTCTTCGAGCGCGCGATCTGCAGCACGGGGCCGAAGATTTCTTCCTGATAGGTGCGCATCGCGGGCGTCACCTTGTCGAACAGCGAGCCCCCTAAGAAGAAGCCCTTTTCGTAGCCCTGCAGGCGGAAGTCGCGGCCGTCGACGACGAGTTCGGCGCCTTCCTTGATGCCCATATCGATGTAACCCTTAACCTTGTCGCGGTGTTCGCGGGTGACGAGCGGGCCGTAGTTCGCGTCGGGATCGGTCGAGGGCGCGACCCTCAAGCTTTCGACGCGGGGCTTCAAGCGGCGGACGAGTTCGTCGCCGAGCTTGTCGGTCACGGGCACGGCCACCGAGATCGCCATGCAGCGTTCGCCCGCCGAGCCGTAGCCCGCGCCGATCAGATCGTCGACGACCTGGTCGAGGTCGGCGTCGGGCATGATGATCGCGTGGTTCTTCGCGCCGCCCATCGCCTGCACGCGTTTTCCGTGCGCGGTGCCGGTCATGTAGACGTATTCGGCGATCGCGGTGGAGCCCACGAACGAGACGGCCTTGATGTCGGGGTCTTTCAGGATCGTGTCGACCGCTTCCTTGTCGCCGACGACGACGTTCAAGACGCCTGCGGGGCCGCCCGCCTCCATGAAGAGTTCGGCGAGGCGCAAAGGAACGCTCGGGTCCTTTTCGCTCGGCTTGCAGACGAACGTGTTGCCGCAAGCGATCGCGACGCCGAACATCCACATCGGGATCATGGCGGGGAAGTTGAACGGCGTGATGCCGGCGACGACGCCCAAGGGCTGGCGCATCGAATACATGTCGATGCCGGGGCCGGCGCCTTCGGTGTATTCGCCCTTCATCAGATGCGGGATGCCGCAGGCGAATTCGATGACTTCGAGGCCGCGCTGAATGTCGCCCTTACTATCCGCGATCACCTTGCCGTGCTCCGCCGAGAGCATCGCGGCGAGTTCGTCCATGTTCTTTTCGACGAGCGTCTTGAAGTTGAACATGACGCGGGCGCGCTTTTGCGGGTTCTGCGCCGACCATTCGGGGAAAGCGCGCAGCGCCGCTTCGACTGCGGTGCGAACCTCGGCGGCGGAGGCGAACGGCGTCTTCGCCTGAACCTCGCCCGTCGTCGGATTGTAGACGTCGCCGAAGCGGCCCGACGTTCCCTTGACGTGACGCCCGTTGATGAAATGCGTCAGTTCCCGCACCATTTGGTCTCTCCCGATCGATGGCCTCACTGGGGCCGGTTGGGCGGTTGTGTAGCACCGCGAGGGGCGGCGCTCCACACATCAGAACAGCGCGCGGAAATGGGGCAGGAACACGATCAGGCCGACCGCGGCGGCGCCCACGGCTGCGATCAGCACGGCGGCTGCCGCCACATCCTTCGCCTGTTTCACCTGGGGGTGGAATTCAGGCGAGGCCACGTCGCACAGAGCCTCGAACGCGGTGTTCACGGCCTCCGCCACCCAAACGAGCGTGATCGCGATGACGAGGGCGATCCATTCGCCAGCGCCGACGCCGAACCAGAGGCCGGCCGCGATCACCGCGACGGTGGCGGCGAGATGGATCCGGGCGTTGTGTTCGGCGCGCAGGAGGCTTGCGATACCGGCGAACGCATAGGCGAAGCTCTTCAGACGTTCGGCCGGCGAAAAGGGTTTTGCCATCAGCGCTCGAGTGTCAGGCCGCCCAGTGCTTGGCTCCGCCAGGCGCCGGGACCTGCGGCTTCGAACCGCGCCACGACGACATTGTTGTGACCGATGAGCACGAGCGCGGGGCCGCTCTCCGTCCAGTAGCGTACGGGGGCGAGGCGGTCCTCGCAACCGGGTTCCCAGCGAATCGCGTAACCGTCGTCGTGACGCTGGTTCGTCAGCTGCAGCGTGCAGAGAGGTCCCGCGCGATCGTCGACGACGCGCCATGGACCGAACATCTCCGAAGGTTCGCGCCCGCTGGGCGGCGGTGGGTTGGCGGTGAGTTCGGCCGTGACGTTTGCGTCGACAGGCTCGCGCGACAACAGGAACGCCTGATCGCGGCGCGGGCTGATCCAACGGCCCGCTTGCGTCGGACGGAAGCGCAGCACGATGCGGCCGTCGGTGGCGAGGAACAGAAGCTCACCGCGTTCCTTGTCCCAATGCGTCGGCCGGGCGGGAAGGCCGACAACGCGGCACACCGGACCGGCGCGCAGACGCTTGGTGCCGAACAATGCTTCGCCCGCAAGGATGACGCGACAGGTGCGTCCGGTCTGGACGTTCGTCAAAAACCATGTGCCGTCGGGCGGGCCGACTTCGATCGCCGGGGTGATCGCGACCGGCTGTCCGCTGGCGGCCGGGACGAGATCGGCGCCGAGCGCGAAATGCAGCTTTCGGTCGCCGTCGGTCAGGAGGCAGGCGACGTCGTCGGCCAAGCTCAGGCAATTCACGGCGGCCACAGGCGGCGCGTCGAGGACGCCGTCGCGTGAGCCGTCCTCTTCGGCGCCGACCGAGCGGCGCACGAGTTGGCGGCGCAGGTTGCGTGCGAAGCAGACAAACTCGCCGCCGATCTGCGCGCAAGCAGGCTCTCCCACGACCGCCTCCTCGATCGACGCCGTCACGCCGGGAGTGTCGGCAAACACAGGCATGCCGCGCCAAATGTGCAGGCGGCCGCTGCGGCTTTGTGCAGCGCAGGCGGCTTCGCCCGAATTCAAGCGCACGCACGACGGTTTACCTTCGATGCGGCCGCCGAGCGTCGTCCAGCCGCCGCTTCTGCCGGCGGCTTCGGGCAGGAAGGCCACGAGTTCGCCCGCCGCACCGCGACCGAAGCAGGCGGCGTTGCCGCCGCCGACGAGAATGCATTCGGGATCCTCGCTGAGCGCGCCGCCCAGATCACGCCAAGGTTCCCACGTCTTGCCGCCGGACCATTTGCGCATGGCGAGCGTGTCGGTGCGGCTGCGCGCGAAGCAAGCGATGCGGTCGCGGCCGAGCGCGACACAGGACGCGCGCGACGGTTTCAGGTTGCCGCCGAGCGAGGACCAGTCGCTCCATTTCCTGCCGTTCAGATTGATCGTCGCGAGCACGCCTTTGGCGCTCGTCGCGAAGCAGTTGATGCCGCCCGGACCGCGGACAATGCAGGACGGCGCGGCAGCGAGTTTGCCGCCCAGGTCGCGGGGCACGCTCCACTGACCGTTTGCGCGATAGGTCCAGGTCAAGCTGCCCGACACGGTGCGTGTCAGACAGTCGATGCGGTCGGGCGCCCACGAAACGCACTCGGCCGCGTCCTTGGCGACGATGCTTTGAATCTCATCCCAAGCACGGGCCGGAACCGGCAACGCGAGCAGCAACAGAAAGAAAAACGCGACGGCGCAGCGCAATTTCACGGCCCCATTCCCAACCGGCCGCTTTCCGCGAACGTCAGACGCGCGGGACGGCCACCCAATAGTCGAGATCGAGAAGAATCGCCGGATCATAAGCACCGCCATCGGTCTTGTCCGGAAAATCCGAACAGGAGCGGTCCTTCGCGGCAAGCGTGCGAAGACGCAAATAGCCCCAATCTGTGCGCGAGTGGTGGGCGGCTTTGTCGACGATCTCGCTCCAGGCGTAGATCGTGTCCCCGGCAAAACAAGGCGAAACGTGGCGGCCGGCGTTGATTCCGGCGACGAACAGCGCGTTCTCCAAACCGTTGTAGGCGAGCGAGCGCGCAACCGAGATGACGTGACCGCCGTAGACGATCCGCTTGCCGAAGCGGCCCTTCGCTTCGGTATGGGCGTTGAAGTGGACGCGCGCGGTGTTGTGATAGAGGCGCGTGGCCATCATGTGCTCCGCCTCTTCGACCGTCATGCCGTCCTGATGGTCGATGCGCTCGCCCTTCGCGTAGTCGTCGAAAAAGCGTTTGCCGCCGGTGTCGGCATAGGCATGTGCGGGGAGCGCCTCGGGCGCGAACAGATGCAGGTTCGCGGGTGCGACCGCCGCCGGCAGGTCGGGAACCTGTGCGGCGGGAACGGAAGCTTCTTTCGTACGTTTGCGGACCATGACCCATCGCGCGAAGGTGAGAACCAGTTCGCCCCGTTGGTTGAAGCCGTTCGAGCGCACATAGACGATGCCGGACTCCTTGTTCGCGTTTTCGCGCGACCCTAAGACTTCGGTCTTGGCCGACAACGTGTCGCCCGCGAAGACCGGGCGGGTGAAGCGGATGTCGGCGTAGCCCAAATTGGCGATCGCGTTCAGCGACACTTCGGGCACGGTCTTGCCGAAGACGGTGTGGAAGACGAGCAGATCGTCGAGCGGCTGGTGGGCGAGCCCGATGCCGCGCGCGACTTCGGCCGACGAATGAACGGCGAAGCGGGCGCCGTAGAGAGCCGTGTAGAGCGCCCGGTCGCCATCGGTCAGCGTACGCGGCGGGGCGTGATGAAACGTCTGGCCGGCGCGGAAGTCCTCGAAGAAGTTTCCTGCGCCGGCCGCCGTCATTCTCTCGTCCTTCGTTAGCGCGTCAGCGCCTTCAAGCCGTCGCGCGCATCCGCCTGGTTCGGGTTGATCGAAAGGGCGAGCTTGTAGGTTTCGATCGCGCGCTGCTTTTGTCCCGTCTCCTCATACAGACGGCCGAGCGTCGCGAGCAAGTCCGCATCGCGCGGACGCATGCGGCTGGCCGTTTCGCAATCGGGGATCGCGGCCCTGTAGTTGTTGAGATAGGTGTGCGAGATGCAGCGGCCCAAGAAATAATCGGCGTTGTTGCCTTTGATCTTGATCGCCTTGCCGAACGCTTCGACCGCTTTGGCGTGCTGGCCCAGCAGCTGATACGTCGCGCCCATTTCGTAGTGGGCGACGTCCATGTTCGGATCGACCGCGATCGCTGCCTGATAGTCGGCGATCGCCAGCTGATACTGGCGCGTCTCGCGATAGGCCTTGCCGCGCATGTAAAGCGTCGGCGCGAGCCAGGTCTTGGGCAGGCGGCCCGAATTCAGGATCTCGGTGAAGAGGATGATGGCGGTCTTGTAGTCCTTCGCCTTCAGCGCGGCCTGGGCTTTTGTGTGATTGCCCTTCCAGTCGTAGCGCACGGGCGGGTTCCCGCTCGGCGTCGTCGCCGGCGGCGCGCCGGGCGCCGGCGGTGTCGTGGCCGGGGGTGCCGCCGCCAAAGCTGCAGACACAGAAAGAACGCCCGCGATCACAGCAATCGTCACTCGCTTCACGTCGTCACTCCTTGGGTTACGCCGAGCCGCGTCGCGACCCTGCATAAGAGACACTGAACCAGAGATGAAGGCGCCCTTCTTACTGCGTGCGCGCCAGACCTTCCGTCGCGACCGGGTTGCCGGGATCGGCCACGAGCAGGCGGCGGAAGAGTTCGGCCGCGCGCGGACGGTTGCCCACTTGCTCGTTCGCGAGCGAGGTCGCCGTCAGCAGGTTCTTGTCGTTCGGCTGGGCAGCGAGCGCCTTTTCGCAATCGGGCAGGCAACCCGCGAAGTCCTTCTTGTTGAAGAGAAGGACGCAGCGCGCGCTGCGGTACATGACGGCGTCGGGATCGAGCTTGATCGCCTTGTCGAGATCGGCGAGGGCGAGATCGTCCTGCTTCAATTCGAGATAACAGGCGGCGCGCGAGAAATAGATGTCGCCTTCGGGCAGCGTTTCTACGGCCTTCGTGTAGTCCTCGATCGCCTTCTGGCAATCGCCCTTCTTGCGCCAGGCGTTGCCGCGGCCGAAGTAGAGTTCGCCCATCGTGCTGGGCTGGTCCTTGAATGCGCGCGAGTCGATCGCCTTGGTGAAGAGTTCGATCGCGCGGTCGGTGTCGCCCTTCTCCATCGCCTCTGCGGCTTCTTGCGGATATTTCTGCGCCTCGGCACGCTTGCGCGCCTGGCGCTCGGACACGCCCTCGACGGCGAGAGCCGGCATCGTCAGTGCGGCGGCGACGATGACGAGGCCGAGAAATGCGAAGAGACGTCTGACCATGGAGTTCCCCGAGTTGCGAACGGCGCCACTTGATGCATGGCTCCAAAAAGCGAGGCCGAGCCCCGACGAGAAGCCCGGCCCCAGCCGTTGAATGTGACATTACCATTGCGGCGCGATCAGGGCAAAAGCCCCTGGCGACTATTCCAGGGCCGCGATCGCGTCGGCCAAGGCCACAGTTTGCTTGGCAATTTCGGCGTGCAGCAGTTCGACCATTCGCCCGTCAAGGGCGATCGCGCCTTTACCTTTGTTTTCGGGCTTTTCGAACGCCGCCAAGATGGCGCGGGCGCGGGCGACTTCGTTCGGGTCGGGCGCGAAGATGCGGTTCGCCCCCTCAATCTGGGAGGGGTGGATCAGCGTCTTGCCGTCGAAGCCCATCGCCCTGCCCTGACGGCAGACGGCGTCGAAGCCCGGCGCATCGGCAATCTCGTTGAAGACGCCGTCGATGACGGTGAGGCCGTGGGCGCGGGCGGCGAGCACGGAGAGGTTCAGGCTTGCGAGCAACGCCTCACGGCCCGGGGTGTGTTGCGCGCGCAGTTCCTTGACCAAGTCATTCGTGCCCATCACGAGGCAGGCGAGCCTGCCGCCCGCGCCCGCGATCTCGTTCGCATGGAAGATCGCTTGCGGCGTTTCCATCATGAGCCAGAGCGCCGCGCGTGCGTCGCCCATGTGCTGCTCGGCGTGTTCGACGTCGACGAGGTCGTTGACCTTGGGCACGAGGATGGCGTCGGGCCCCGCCTCGACCGCGGCGGCCATGTCGTCGTGTCCCCAGTCGGTTTCAAGACCGTTGATGCGGATGACGATCTCGCGCTTGCCGAAGCGGCGATCCTTCACCGCGGCGCAGACCTGGGTGCGCGCGAGTTCCTTTGCGTCGGGTGCGACGGCGTCCTCAAGATCAAGGATGAGCGCGTCGGCCGGCAAGGTCGCCGCCTTCTCCAGCGCACGGGCGTTCGAGCCCGGCATGTAGAGGACACTGCGGCGGGGGCGGATGGTCATGAGCGGCGATCACAAGGGACGTGGTGGACGAGAACGTTCTGGCACACCTACAGTGTCAATCCAATCCGCTACCCCAACTTTGCCACCAGCGGATGCTCGGCAAGCGCCCGGTCCACGGTGAGGAGCCGGAGCCCCTCAACCGCGCATTGCGCGAGCAGCAGCCGGTCGAACGGATCGCGGGTCGGCGGCTCCGGCATCACGTCCGCCACCGCATGCGAGGCAAGAATAGGCACTTGCACGACCCCGAGGTCTTCGGCCAATTCCGGCAATCGCTCCGGACGCGCGGGCAACGGCAATTTGCCAAGCCGCCACTTGATCGCCACTTCCCAGAAGCTGGCGACGCTGACGCAAGCTTCCGTGTCTTCGCGATCGAGCAAACGCTTGATCGAAGGCGAGAGCTTGTCGACCTCTTCCCTCATGACGGCGAGCAGTATGTGCGTGTCGAGCAGGACTCTCATTTGCGCGGAAGCGGCAGCGGCCGGATCAAGAAGTCTTCAGGCAACGGGGCGTCGAAGTCGTCGGGGATGGGTCCCACGATCGTCTTGAGCTTGTGCTTCCGCTTGAACGCCGCAACCGCGTCCCAATTCAAACCGCCCTTGCGAGGGTTGTGTGGCACGAGATCGAACACCGGCTTGCCGTTGCGCGTGACCACGACGGTCTTGCCGCGCTCCACCTCGCGGGCAAGTTCGGTCAGCCGGTTCTTCGCGTCGCGGATGGAGACGGTCTTCATGGTTGGAATTGTAGCCACATGTGGCTACAATTGTCAAGATGCGGGGCGCCTGCAAGCCGTGTCGAAAGTGGCGCGAGACGTTCGTCCTTGTCATGATGGGCGCGCTGAGGTGCGCGCCCCGCCACAGGCAGAGGGAGATTGTTCGATGCCGAACTACATGCTGTTTTTGCACGAGGATCAGGGGCAGTTCGATGGGCGCAGCCACGACGAGATGATGCGCATCATCAA
>CAZLRW010000069.1:0-20391 GCA_964561925.1 uncultured Flavobacteriaceae bacterium | reverse complement strand
GTTTGCGTGGCCGGGTCCAGACTTGCGGCGCCTTCCGGACGGCGACAACTCCACGGTAGCATATGGAATGCTGCCGCCGGGCTTCTTCGCCGAACTGCAGAAGCGGTTCTATGCGGCGTACAAGGCTCAGCGTCTCAAGGTGGTTCGGCGGAGCGAGTGAGTGGGAGGGCGCGCACGTTCTCGGCACCGTGCGCTATTGGCCGGTCATGATCGGCGGTGAAGCGGCGCTTGAGGGGATGAGCCCTCGTCGCTCCTCATCTTCTTTTGAACACGGACCGGCTTGTTTTCACCATTCGTGATGCCGAGACTCACCGAAGAAGCACGGGGCCCATGAGTTTCGCGTATCCATTGTTCCGCCGGTTTGGTCTCTCGCTCTCGCATTTTCGCGTGGCGGCGGGCGAACGCGTGCGGGGGCACCGTCATGCCAACACGCACCTGATGTTCTTGCTGGACGGCGAAGCCAGCGAAAAAAGCGGGCGCGGCGCCGTGCAGCTCGCCACGCTCAGCGCGCGGTATTCGGGCGCCGATGCGGTGCACGACATGGAGTTCGGGCCGGGCGGCGGCGAGTGCCTCGTCGTTCATTTCGGATCCACGCGCCGCCAGGGGGCGGGCTCCGATTTCTTGCCCGCCTCCATTGCGCGTGGGCATGCGGAGAGGCTCGCCGCCTATATGCGCGCGCCCGAGCGGGCCCCTTTGGCGTTGGCACCGGGCCGCGTTGCGGCTCAGGGCGGGCATGGCGCGCAGGTGCCTCTGCGTTTCGATCGCCAACGCCGTCCCGTCGCGCCGCTCCGCATCAACGGGCGAGGTCCGTTTCATCTGGTGATGGACACGGCGGCTCAGCAAACAGGTCTCAGCGGCGATCTCATTCGAGAGCTCGGACTCACGCCCAACGGCCAGCGCGCCGTGGTGCACGGTGCCGGCGGCGCGACCGCCGTCGATCTCTATTCTCTCGGCAGCGTCGAGATCGGACCGATACGGCGCGAGAACGTCATCGGCCTACCGCTGCAGCACACGGGTGACGAAGATGCTGGCCATTCCGGCGTGCTCGGTGCGGGCATGCTGGCGGGTACGCGGACGACGTTCGACTACGCGGGCGCTCGCTTGCTCGTTCAAGTCGGTGAACGTCGCCCGCCGCTCCCGGGCGCGGTCGACGTGCAGCTCTTGTACGATCTGTTCATTCTCGCGCCTGCTCACATCGGCGAGGCGTCCGTTGCCGCCGTCCTCGACACGGGCGCGCGGCATTCGGTCGGCAATCCGGCGCTTCAGGCGGCCCTGGGATTTGCTGCCAACGATCCGCGCTTGCGGCCGGTGCCTCCGGTCGGCGGCGTCACAACGCACGCGATGGAGGCGCGCGCGGGCGCCGTCGCCGGCGTGAGGCTGGGCGGCGTGCAAACGTCCGGATTCGATCTTGCGTTCGCGGCGCTGCCGGTGTTCAACGCGCTCGGCATCGCCGACCGGCCCGCCATGATCCTCGGCGCGGACGTGTTCCACCAATGGCGCGGCTTCACCGTCGATTATTCGTCGCGAACCGTTGCGGTGATTGCGTGAGCGGGCGCTTTCGAAGCTAGCGCGCCAGCGCCCGCCTCACCGCAGCGGGTTCCCTCTGCGCCACCTTGAGAAGCGAGCGGGCGGCACCGGAGGGGGCTTTGCGGCGTTGTTCCCAGTCTTGGACGACGCGCTTCGAGACATCCAGCAGGGCGGCGAACTCGCTTTGGCTAAGTTTGAGCTTGGCGCGAATTTTTGCGACGTCGACGTCCGTGTAGATTCTCACGGGTGCGGCTTCGCCCTTCGCGACGGCGACAGCTTCCTTTAGGCCCTTGATGAGGCGCTTGCCGAAGTGGGTCATGGCTCTTCGTTGCGGTGCGGGTCTGGCTAACCTTCGACGGCGTCGACAACGCCGACAACGCCACCGAAGCGAGCCGAAATCGCATCCTTCAAATCCTTGAGTTTCGGGAGCGTGTTGAAGAGCCGATCGAAGGACGTTTCCAACGCCGCAGGATCGGAGGGTTCCATCAGCAATTTCGTCCCAAGACCGTCGTTGATGCGTATGTGGTTCGACACGGCATTTCGGAATGCGTCGAAGGTCGCGATGCGGTACTCGACGGATGACTTGAGCCACGCTTTGACTTCACGATGGAGAAGAACCACGCCGCTGGGCTCAACGGCCAGGGGGAGTGCGCGCGTCCATGTGAACGCGGTTGTTGCTCCGGTCCCTCCCTTGAGTTCGACCATCAACATGGTCGGAACGAAAATCATCTGCCCTAGTTCATCTTGTAACTCATCCTTGCTGAAGTTCTGGCGCCAGAACGCTTGGAGAAGAGCGCCGTCCATTTGTTTGAGCTCGACGCCCGCTCGAGGATCGCGCACGAAACTCGCGTTGATTTTCTTTAGATGGCGCGCGTACGATCGCGATGTTGCAAACGCATCCGGCTCCAACACGGTCATATCTTGCGGGTCGTGAATCAACGCGCCGATGGCTTTCGCGAACTCGACAGCGAGCGGCACGAGTTCGTCGGCGAAGAATGACGGCCGCAGATAGTTGAAGCTTACGCTGCAGCCCGTGCGATGAAGGCCGGCGAAAAGTTGAGCCTCTTTGGGGTCTCCCTCGTTTTCCGCCTCATCTGACTCGTCGGCGTCAGGCGGTCTGATATCGAAGATCGCGTCGACGAACGTGTCGGGATTTTCGTAGGAGAGCTGAGTGAAGTCATCGCCGCCGGAGATTTCGAAGAATGGGTTGCGGTTCGCCCACTTGCGGGCGGCCTTGACCATTGCTTGATGATCGACGGCCTCTCTCGAGTAGTAGACGGCATCGAACGACACGTGAGCGATCCTTGGATTGCGCGAGGTACCGTGTGGGACCGCTCGACTATGACGCGCCCTTGACGTCGTGCGAAGACCACCATCCGAGCGCTGTGCGTGCTCGCCAGGGGCCTGACTTTTTCTGCGCGTTTGTTCCTTATTTGTTGTGTCGAGGGGAAGGGCGGTCGTGGCTCCGACGGATAGAGTGGCGGAATTGAGCCGTTCGAGCGCATGTAGTGGTTTTTTTTGCTGCAAGGGACCCCAGGGGCCGGTTTTCTGCGGTTTGGGGGCCGCTATTTTCCTTCGCGGTGCCAGCCGAGCATGAAGCTGCCGAGGATCAGCACCAGGGCCAGTGCCGGGTGGAACAGCGGGGTCTGGCGGGTTGAGGCGACGGCGTAGGCTTCGTTCGCGCGCAGGCCCATCCAGCCGTCGCCCGCGGCGGTGCGGCCGGGCCGCGTGCGGCGGAACTCGGGCAGGCCGTCCTGCTTGATCCAGCGGATGCCGCCCTCGGTCGCGTCGACGAGCGGCTTCAGCGTTTTCTCCGTCGCGCGCACGTCTGAGAGCTCGCGCGGGTTCAACGGGCCCGCCGCGGCGACGGCCGTCAGGTTGCCGTCGCGCAGGCGGTAGAGACCCATCTCTTCGGCCTTCAGGGTGCCCGCGAACGCGCCGTCGTCGGTCGGCGAGAGCGTCACCTTCTCGGTGCGGCCCGAGGGATAGGTCACTTCGACGGTCGCCGCGCGCTCGGCCATCGTGCGGCGCGTGACGATCAAGCGGTCGCCCGCGATGCGGCCGGAGAGGCGCTCTTCCTCGAGGTCGGGCTCCTTCATGAGCCAATGCGCGAGGCGGCGCAGCAATTCGGCTTGCGGGCCGCCGCCTTCGTAACCGCGCGTCCAGAGCCACGCATGGTCGGAGAGCAGCAGTGCCACGCGGCCCTGATCGACGCGGTTCAGCACGAGCAGCGGCTGGTTCTCCGGCCCGTGCATCAGGATCTGTCCGCCGATGACGGAGGCCGAGACGAGGCGCAACCAGCGGCCCCAGGTCGGCTCCTTCGTGTCGGTGTTCGCGCCGGGCAGACCCGCGGTCACCGGATGGCGTTCGCCGGGGCCGGTGAGGCGGGGCTTGTAGCCCTGTTCGATCACGCGCTCGACCGGCTCGGCCGGCAGAACGGAGGCGAGCGGCGAACGGGCGAGGCTCAAGGGCGAGGAGAACTCCGGCCCCGAGACGACGAGCAGCGCGCCGCCGTTCTCCACGTAGCGGGCGATGTTCTCGTAGTAGACGAGCGGGAGGACGCGGCGCTGATAGCGGTCGAAGATGATCAGGTTGAAGTCGCCGAGCTTCTCGTCGAACAGCTCGCGCGTCGGAAACGGGATCAGCGACAGTTCTTCGACCGGCGTCGCGTCGCCCTTTTCGGGCGGGCGCAGAATCGTGAAGTGCACGAGCGAAACCGCGGGGTCGGCTTTCAGCAAGTTGCGCAGCGTGCGTTCGCCCGCGTGGGGCTCGCCGGAGATGAGCAGGACGCGCAGCTGATCGCGCACGCCGGTGGTCACGACCGCGGCGCGGTTGTTCAGAAGCGTGAGTTCGCTGGGGCCTGCGCCCGCTTCGATCTCGATCACGTTCTCGCCGCCGTGGGGCAGCGTGACGGCGAGCGTCGTCTTCTCGCCGGTCTTGACGGTCTCGGTGCGCACGACCTTGCCGTCGATGTGCACGGTGAGTTCGGCGACGGTCTGGCCTTCGAGCCCGAAATCGTCGACGCGGACCGTGAACTCCAGCGGTTCGCCCACGATGCCGTAGCGCGGGGCCTGCTCGATCGTGAGTTTGCGGTCCTTCTCGTCCGGCGCGCCGGTCAGAAGCGCGTGAACGGGATAGCCGGGCTTGGCCGCGGTTGCGGGGACATCGTGGACCTGGCCGTCGGTGACCAGTATCGCGCCCGCGATGCGGTCGGGCGGCACGTCGGCGAACGCGTCGGCGAGCGGCGCGAAAAGCGCGGTGCCGCCTTCGCGCGCGGCCCTGCGGTCCTCGGTCACGGTGATGACGCGCAGTTCGAGGTCCTTCTGGTCCTTGAGCGTGTCGCGAAGTTTGGCGACGGTTTGGTCCACCGTGCGCGACCGGTCGCCGATCGCCTGGCTCTGCGTTTGGTCGGCGACGATGACGGCGACGTCGGGCAGGCCCTTGCGCTCTTCCTCGACGATCGCGGGGTTCGCGAGCACGAGCAGGGCGGCCGCCATCGCGGCGGCGCGCCACCAGCCGCCCGGCGCGCGCAGCAGCAACCCCGCGCCGACGAAGGCGACGCTGGCGGCGGTCAGCAGCAGAAGCACGACCAGCGGCAGATGCGGCACGAAGACGATGTCGAGCGCCATCGGCTACTGCCCCAGGCGCTCGAGGATGTGGGGCACGTGGACCTGATCGGTCTTGTAGTTGCCGGTGAGCGTGTACATCACGAGGTTGACGCCGAAGCGCATGGCCATCTCGCGCTGGCGTTCGCCGCCGGGCACGACCGCCGCAAGCGGACGGCCGACGTCGTCCTCGGCCCAGGCCGCCGCCCAATCGGCGCCGCCGACGATGATCGGCGAGACGCCGTCGGAGGCGGTGGTCGCGGCCGCGCCGTCTTCGCCGGTCTGTTGCGCCTCGACCCAGACGCGGCCCGAGGCCCAGCGGCCCGGATACTCGTTCAGGAGGTAGAACGACTTCGACATGACGTGGGCTTGACTCAACGGCTGCAGCGGCGGGATGTCGAGACCCGACAGCATGCGGCGCAGGATCAGCGAACCGGTCTGCGTGCCGCCGGTCGCGATCGGGAGCGCGGTGTCCTGATCGCGCGTGTCGAACAGGATCGTTCCGCCGTTGCGCATGAACGTGTCGACCTTGTCGAGCGCTTTGGCGGAGAGTTGCGATTGATTTGCGGTCACCGGCCAATAGAGCAGCGGAAAGAAGGCGATTTCGTCCGCCTCGATGTCGACGGCCATCGGCTCGGCGGGTTCGACGGCGGTGCGTTCCTTCAACACGCGCGTCAGACCTTTGAGACCCGCGCGGCTCATGGCGTCAACCTCCGGATCGCCGGTCATGACGAAGGCCAGGCGGTAGTTGAGCGAGGCTTGCAGCGCGAAGGCGTCGTTGGCGCGGGCTTCTTCGGCGGCCGGAACCGCGAGGACCGCAACCAACAGGGCGGTCGCCGCCGTGCGCAAGGGCAAGCGGGGCAAAGCGATCAGACCTCGTAGGATCAAGCCTGCGACCAGGTCGATCAGCGCCAGAACAATCGCGGCGGCCATCGCGACGTATTTAAGCTCAACGGCCTGGCGCAAGCCAAATGCGGCAAGTTCGACGCCTGCGGGCAGGGGCCCCAAGGGGCGCAACACCGCGTCCGCCTTGAACAAATTGAAGGCGCGGCGCACGCCGCCTTCGCCGTAGAAGCCGGGCGGATGCCGGGGCCCCGCCGTTTCCTTGTCGAATTCGGCGGCGCGCAGCGGCAGCGCGGAGGCGGCGGGGGCGCCCAAGCGGCCGAAGCCGTCGAGCGTCTCGGTCGGCATCAGCGGCCCCAACGCTGCGGTCGCGGCCGGATCTTCAGCGGCGATACCGGAAGAGAGCGCCACTGTCCGGCGCAGCATCTCGACGAAAAGGCCGGAGATCGGCAGCGACGACCAAGCGGTGTTTGCGGTGACATGAAAGAGAACGATCCACCCTTTCTCTCTGCGCACCGCCGTGACGAGCGGCGTGCCGTCGGCGAGCTGCGCCCAGGTGCGCACTTCGTCGCCGGTCTCGGGATCGGTCAGCACTTGGCGAATGACGGTGACTTCGTCGGGTGTCGGCAGTCCGGCGAACGGGCTGTCCTCGGGCCAGGCCGGATTGAGCTTCTGCGGCTCGTCCCAGGACAGCGCGCTGCCGAGCAGGCGTCCGCCGGTGCGCAGCTTGCCCGGGATGATCTCGTCGCTTTGGCTTGCGAGCTTCGGGCCGGCGAAGCGGATCAACACGCCGCCACGCGCGATCCAAGCGGCCACGTCGCGCTTGTCGTCGCCGACGATCTGGCCGACGTCGGCAAGCACCAAGACCGACAAGCCCGAGCGGACCAGATCGCCGATCTTGCCCTTGTGAAGTTCCGCATACGGACCAAGCGCGCGGTCGAGATAGAAGAGATCGGAGAGAAGCGGCTGGGCCTTGTCGACCGTTTGGCCGGAGACCAGCCCGACCGGGCGGCGGCGCCAGCGTTCGTCGATCAACGCGACGGTGCCGGCCGATTGGCGGTCGGCGATCTCGACGCGGGCCAGGTCATTGCGCAGCTCCGTCGCGAGGTCGAGCTTCACGGTTGTGGCCGCGTCGCCCGCCTTCAGCGTGAAGTCCTGCGCGGCCAGGAAGCGGCCTTGCGTGCCCGTGGCGCGCAGCGTGCCCTTGACCTCGCCCTCGCTTTGGGCGCGCACGACGCGGAAGGCGAGCGCGCTGCCTTCGGCGGTGGGCGGGGTCAGCGCGAGCGCCGCGTTCAGCGCGTCGTCGGTCTGCACGCGCAGCGTTCCCATGGCGGCGAGCGCGCGGGCGAAGTCGGCGGCGTTGCCGTCTTCGAGACCGTCGGTCAGCCAGACGATGTCGGGATCGCCGCTGAGCGCAAGCTTCTGAAGGGCGGCCAGCGCTTTCGCGCGGTCGACGCCGAACGGCTGCGGCGCGACGGATTTCACGGCGCCTTGCGCTTCGGCGCCGGAGAGAAGTTTCAGCACGACGGGCGCGTCGCTCATCGCGGTCGGCACGACGACGAGCGGGCGGCCGTCGCGTTCGGCCTCGGTCGCCAGCGACTGCATCGCGCCGACGCGGTCGTCCCAGCGCGCGGCCGAGGCCCAGCCGTTGTCGACCACCACGACGACGGCGGACGACTTCAGTCCGGCGGCTTGCGGGTTCAAATAGGGATCGGCGAGCGCGAAGATCGCCAGCGCCGCGATCGCAAGACGAAGCAGCAAGAGCCAGAGCGGCGTGTGCGCGGGCGTCTCTTCGAATTGCGGAATGCCCAAGAGCAAACGCACCGCGGGGAAACGCACGCGCTTGGCCGCCGGCGGCGTCACGCGCAACAGCCACCAGATCACGGGCAGCGCGATCAGTCCGAACAGGACCCACGGCGCACCGAACGCAAGCGGACCGATCGTCGTCACCCGCGCGTCCTCATTTCCATCGGCCGGTGGGCCGACAATGCGGCATACGCCGCCAGCAGCGCGCCTTGCGGCGGCCGGTCGGTGCGATGCGTGGAGAACGTCCAATCCTGGCGCCGGCACGCCTGGGCGACTTCGCTTTGAAGCGCGGTGAGGCGCGCGCGATAGGCCTCGCGCAGCGTTTCGGCGCGGCGCGCGAGCATGCGCAATTGCGATTCGACGTCTTCGAACTCGGTGCGGCCGTCGAAGGGAAGGTCTTCTTCGGCCGGGTCGAGCACTTGGATCAGATGACCGCGCACGCCGATCGTGCCGTAGTGGCGCAAGATGCCGAGCACGCCGTCGACCGGCGTGAGCCAATCGCTGATCAGGATGATTTGGGAAAAGCGCGGCAGAGGGCGCAGCGGCGGCAGGCTTTGCGGAGCCGCCATGTTCGAGACCATCTGCAGCGCAAAGCGATTCAGGCCCGGCCGTCCGGTCGCCGGCGAATCGTTGCCGCCGAGATCGCCCACGCGCTCGCCGCCGCGCACGAGCAGCGAAGCGAACGCAAGCGCCAGGACCGTCGCGCGCTCCACCTTCGTGCCGCCGGCGACGTGCGACTTGTATTGCATCGAGGGCGAGGCGTCGCGCCAGATCCAAACGCTTGCCGCTGCGGCCCACTCGCGCTCGCGCACAAACAGATGCTGCGACTTCGCGGATTGGCGCCAGTCGATCGCGAACGAGGAATCTTCCTGACGAAAGCGGCGGAACTGCCAGAACGCATCGCCTTGGCCGACACGGCGGCGGCCGTGTTCGCCTTGCGCGACGGTGGAGGCCACGCGTTCGGCCTGGATCATCAGCGGCGGAAGGCGCGCGCCCAGTCGCTCGGCCTCGGTGCGCGGATCGGCGCTGCGCTTCTGAGGCGAACCCCAGGCACCGAAAAGCGATGACGCCGCACTCGCCATTGACGGTCAAACCTCGTTCGGGCGCGCCCGGTGACGCGCGCTCACAAATACGGCCGCGCCAGCCGATTGATCACGTCGGCCATCGTCACGCCGTCGGCGCGGGCCGCGAAGGTCAGCGCCATGCGATGACGCAGAATCGGATGCGCGAGCGCCACCACGTCGTCGACCGACGGCGCAAAGCGGCCTTCGATCAACGCGCGGGCGCGCACGGCAAGCGAGAAAGCCTGACTGGCGCGCGGGCTCGGGCCCCAGGCGACGTGCGCCTTCACGTCTTCGGCGGCACCGGCTTCGGGGCGCGCGCTGCGCACGAGGGCGAGGATCGCCTCCAGCACCTTCTCGCCGACCGGGATGGCGCGCACGAGGCGCTGGAAGAACATCAGATCCTGCGCGCGGATGACTTCTTTCGCGTGCTCGTCGGCGACGCCGGTCGTGGCCAGCAGCACGCGGCGCTCGGAGTCGAGGTCGGGGTAACCGACGTTGACTTGCAGAAGGAAACGGTCGAGCTGCGCTTCCGGCAGCGGGTACGTGCCTTCCTGCTCCAGCGGGTTTTGCGTCGCCAGCACATGGAAAGGATGCGGCAGGTCGTAGCGGACGCCTGCGACCGTCACGTGCTGCTCCTGCATCGCCTGCAGCAGCGCGGATTGCGTGCGCGGGCTGGCGCGGTTGATTTCGTCGGCCATCAGAAGCTGCGCAAAGACGGGGCCTTTGATGAAGCGGAACGAACGGCGGCCGGCTTCCGATTCTTCGAGCACTTCGGAGCCCACGATGTCGGCCGGCATCAGGTCGGGCGTGAACTGGATTCGTTTGGTTGCGAGGCCTAAGACCGTGCCCAGCGCTTCGACCAGGCGCGTCTTGGCGAGACCGGGGACACCGACCAAGAGGCCGTGACCGCCGGCGAGCATCGTGATCAGAACTTGGTCGACGACCTCGCGCTGACCGAACACGATGCGGCCGATCGCTTCGCGCACGCCGGCCAGCCTTGCGACGGCGTGCTCGACTTCGCGCACGATGGAATCGGGATTATCGAGGGCTTGCATGGGGTTCGACACTAGAGCCAATCGCTTGAGGGTGGAATTGAAAACGAATTAAGGGTCACGGCTTGCGGCTTTTTCGAGGCCACGCCGAAAGCGCACAGTCATAGGGCCTTATAGCCAATCCCGGGCCATGGACAGAAACGTTCCGGGGCCTATGCTCAATCTTTGTTGATCGCTCGCGTTAACATCCGACCGACGTCAAGGTAACCGCTCGATATGACCAATTCGGCACAAGATCCGCTGCACTGGGGTGCGCCTGCGCCCGATGTCTTGCGCGGCCTCGCCGAACTGCAGGCCGAGGCGGCACACACGCGGCGGTTGCCCCCTATCGAAACGTGGAATCCGCCGGACTGCGGCGACATCGACATGCGCATCGCCAGCGACGGCACGTGGTTCTATCTCGGCACGCCGATCGGGCGGCCCGCTTTGGTGCGCCTCTTTTCGACGATCCTGCGGCGCGAGGCGGACGGGCGCTACGTTCTGGTGACGCCGGTGGAGAAGGTCGGGCTCGTCGTCGAGGATGCGCCGTTCATCGCCGTGCGCGTCGACCGCGCGGACAAGGGCGCGCGGCAGACGCTGACGTTCATGACCAATGTCGGCGACACGGTGGAGGCGGGGCGCGAACACCCGCTGCGCGTCGCGTTCCGCGGGCCCGAGCGCGAGCCCAGGCCTTACGTGCACGTGCGCGGGGGCCTGGAGGCGCGGCTGTCGCGGCCGGTGTTCTACGAACTCGTCGCGCTTGCCGACGAGCGGCCGACGGAAAGCGGGCGCGAACTCGGCGTTTGGAGCGGAGGCGTGTTCTTCTCGCTGGGGTCGCCCGATTGAGCGGCGAGTTGAAGCAGCGGCTGATGTCGCGACTGCGCCTTGAGGGACCGGCCGCGGGTTCCTCGCGCGGCGACTACGATCTCAATCCGAGATGGCGCGAGACGCTGTCGGGCGAGCGCGTGCTGCGGCCGGCCGCCGTTCTGATTCCAATCATCGAGCGCGGCGCGGACATGCGCGTGCTGTTCACGCGGCGCGCCGATCATCTCGCCCGTCACGCGGGGCAGGTGAGCTTTCCCGGCGGGCGGTTGGACGAAGGCGACGAGAGCGAGATCGCCGCCGCGCTGCGCGAGACCGAGGAAGAAGTCGGGCTGCATCGGTCGTTCGTGACCGTCGTGGGCGCGCTCGACCGGTACGAGACCGGAACGGGTTTCGCGATCCATCCGCTGGTCGCGCTCGTGCGCGACGGGTTCACGCTTTCGATCGACAAGCGCGAGGTTGCGGAAGTGTTCGAAGTGCCTCTCGACTTTCTGATGGACCCTTCGAATCACGAGCCGCGCACGGCAACGTGGCAGGGCCGCGAACGGCGGTTCTACGGCATGACCTATGACGGTCATTACATTTGGGGCGCGACGGCCGGCATCTTGATCAATCTCTACGAGCGGCTGTACGGCTGAACGATGACGGACGCGTCGATCAAGGACCAGGCTTGGCTTCACGCGGGCGCGACGCGCGCGGTGATGGCCGCGCTGACCGCCGACGGCGGGGCGGCGCGCTTCGTCGGCGGCTGCGTGCGCAACGCGCTGATCGGCGTGCCGGTCAAAGACATCGACATCGCCACGCCGCTCACGCCGGACCAGGTGACACGGCGCATCGAGGGCGCCGGTCTTCGTGCTGTGCCGACGGGTATCGAGCACGGGACCGTGACCGCGATCTCCGAATCCACGCCCTACGAAATCACGACGCTCAGGCGCGACGTGTCGACGGACGGGCGGCGCGCGACCGTCGCGTTCAGCAACGACTGGGCGGAGGACGCGGCGCGGCGCGACTTCACGATGAACGCGCTCTACGCGGACGAAGCGGGTCAGGTCTACGACCTCGTCGGCGGGATCGCCGACCTGAAGGCGCGACGGGTGCGCTTCATCGGCGATGCGGCGACGCGGATCGCGGAGGACTATCTGCGTATTCTGCGCCTGTTCCGCTTTCACGCCTGGTACGGGCACGGCGAGATCGATGCGGAGGGCTTGCGCGCGTGTGCGGCGGCGCGGACGCAGATCAAGACATTGTCGGGCGAGCGGATCGAGAAGGAAATGCTGCGGCTTCTCGCGGCCGAGGACCCCGTGCCGGTAATGCGCGCGATGGCGGCGTCGGGCATCTTGAACGAGGTACTGCCCGGGCAACATGCGATGGAACGGTTTCAGCGGCTCTGCCGGATCGACGCCGACAATTTCTTCGCCGGCGACGAGGTGCTAAGGCTCGGTTCGCTGCTCGACGGCGCGGCGCATGCGCGCGAGGTCGCGCGGCACTGGCATATGGCGAATGCGCTTCGCGACCGGCTTGCCGATATGCTCGAAGCGCCGGTGAAGGTCGTCTCCTATCTGTCGATCCGCGAGGTCAGGCGCGCGCTCTATCGGTTCGGCGCGCCGCGGTTCAAGGATTGGGTTCGCCTGCGCTGGGCGGAAGACGCGAAGGCTTCGAACCACGTGCAGTGGCGCGCGCTGCTCGCGCTCGCTGACGGGTGGGTCAGGCCGGTCTTTCCGCTCAAAGGTCCCGACGCCATGACGGCGGGCGTGCCGGAAGGCCCGCTTGTGGGCAAGGTGCTGCGCGAGGTCGAAGACTGGTGGATCGACAGCGACTTCACCGACGACCGGTTCTCGCTCGCCGAACGGCTGAAAGCGGTCGTGCAGGCGACGATTTGAGGCGGCGAACAATCTCCGCAGGATGTGCGGAGAATAGCGTGTCTAATCTCCGCAGCTTTTGCGGCGAATAGGAGTGGAGTTATGCCGCAGATCACGGTGCTCGAAGGGCTCAGTCTTCCCGGCTCGCCGTCGCGGGAGAACGACGATGCGTTGGGCGCGACGGGAGCGGTGGCGTTCGTGCTCGATGGGGCGACGGGGCTTGGCGACACGCCTCTGATGCCGGGCCAGAGCGACGCGGCGTGGGTGGCGCGGGCGGCGCGCGACTTGTTGCTCGAGCACGGACAGCACGCGGGCGCAGGGGCGGATCTTCGAAAGCTGATCGGCACCGTCGCCGAGGGGATCCGCGTGCGCTTCGAGGCCGAGCGGCTGCGCGCGCCGGAAGGGCGGTGGGAGTTGCCGTGGTCGACGCTGTGCCTGATCGGCGTCGAGCCCGGGCGGCTCAATATCGCCTATCTCGGCGACAGCCGCGCGTTGATCGAAACGGCGGACGACGAGATCCACAATTTCGGGACGAACCCGTCGCGCAATTCGTTCGAGACGCGGCTTGCGGCCAAGATGATCGCGGCGAAGAAGGGGCAGGCGCTCGGCGTCGACTCGATCCGGGCGACGGTGCTCGGCGATTTGCGGCGGGCGCGCGATACGGTGAACACGGCGGACGGCTATTGGCTGCTCGGCAACGAGCCTGCGGTCGCCCGGCACGCGACGGTGACGTCGCTGGCGCTCGACGGACCGGCGACGGTGCTGCTCGTCACCGACGGGTTCTATGCGCTGACCGAAGACTACAAGCACTACGGCGACCGCGAGTTGATCGCGACGGCGCAGACGCTGGGACTTGCGATCTTGGGGCGCGAGCTTCGCCACGTCGAAGATCAGGACCCCGACGGCGCGCGCTATCCGCGCATGAAGAAGAGCGACGACGCGACGGCGCTGCTGGTGCGCGTGGAGGCTTGAACGGCGCCTCAGCGGCCCTTCAGTTTGCGCAGCGTGCCTTTGACCGAGCGGACGAACTTGCCGTCGCTCACGTTCGAGAATTCGAGCTTCATCTCTTTGCCCGTCACGCGGCGGGCGTAGGTTTGGTACTCGGGCCGGCCGTCGGGGTTGATCGTGAAGCTCGAGACGACGAGGCCGCGGCCGTCGAGCCTGGCCCAATAGAGAATACCGCCGGTATAGGGATCGGTTTCGGCTCTGGCGCGCCAGGTGTTGGGCGCGGGGGCGGGAACGAACTCGACCGTCGTCGACTTCAAGACTTCGAGCGGCGCTTTCGGATCGCCCTTTTGACGCTGCAGCGTCGACCAGGACAGCATGAAGCCGCCCAGGTCGGTCTTGTTGATCGTGACCGCGATGTCGCGCTTCGACGTCGGGAAGTCCTCGTCGGTTTCGCTCATCGCGGTGGCGGTGCCCTGCCAGTCGCCGAAATAGGCGTCGAGCGTGGGCGGTGCGGGCGGGGCCTTCGGCGCGGCGGCGAGCGCCGCCGCGACAAGCATGAGCGAGGCGGCAAAGGCTGCGAACGTACGAACGAGCGGCATGGGCCTTCGGGCTCCCGGAGAATCTGTCGCTAAGCGATAGCCCCGGCCCCGGCCGTCATCAAGGCCAACGGACCTCGGGCGGCAAGGACATCAGAATCGCTTCGACGTTTCCCCCGGTTTTCAGCCCGAATTGCGTACCGCGGTCGTAGAGCAGGTTGAACTCGACATAGCGTCCGCGACGGACGAGTTGATGTTCGCGGTCGGCCTCGGTCCAAGGCCTGTTCATGTGGCGCTGGACGAGCCGCGGGTAGATATCCAGGAAGGCGAGGCCCACGTCGCGGGTGAACGCGAAGTCGGCTTCCCAGTCGCCGGTGTCGAGGTAGTCGTAGAAGATGCCGCCGATGCCGCGCGCTTCGCCCCGGTGGGCGAGGAAGAAGTACTCGTCGCACCAGGCTTTGAAGTCGCGATAGTAGGCGGGGTCGTGGCGGTCGCAGGCGTTGCGGAGCGCCGCGTGAAAGTCGTTCGTGTCGCCGTCGTTCTTGACGATCGGCGTCAGGTCGGCGCCGCCGCCGAACCAGCCTTTGCGCGTGACGATGTGGCGCGTGTTCATGTGGACGGCGGGCACGTGCGGGTTCTGCATGTGGGCGACGAGCGAGATGCCCGAGGCCCAAAAGCGCGGGTCTGCGCTCGCGCCGGGGATCGTCTGGGCGAACTCCTTCGAAAACGTTCCGTAGACGGTCGAGATGTTGACGCCGACCTTTTCGAAGACGCGGCCGTGCATGATCGACATCGTGCCGCCGCCCGCGTCAGTGCCGGGGGCTGCCGCGCGGGTCCAGGACTTGCGCGCGAACCGGCCGGGCGGGCGGTCGGCGCGTTGGCCGGTCAACTCGTCCTCGAGACCTTCGAACGCGGCGCAGATGCGATTGCGCAGTTCTTCGAACCAGCCGGCGGCGCGCGTTTTGCGCTCGACCATCACGTCGACGTTCATGGCGTGTCCTTGTCATTGGGAAATCCGTTCGTCTGGCGCAGGGCTTCGCCCAGAACCATCGCGGCGGCGACCGCGACGTTCAGCGAGCGCATTCCCTCGGCCATCGGGATGCGAATTTGCGCATCGGCCGCAGCCAGCACTTCTTTCGTCACGCCTGCGCTCTCGCGGCCGAACAGCAGCGTGTCGGTTTCGTCGAACGCGAATCGGGCGAAAGGCTGCGGCGCCTTCGTCGTCGCGACGACGAGGCGGCCTTCCAGTTTTCCCCGGAAGGCATCGAATGACGCGTGGCGGCGGACGCTCGCGCGTGGCAGATAGTCGAGCCCCGCGCGCTTCAAGCTCGCGTCGCCGAACGGAAAGCCGCAAGGTTCGATGATGTCGATCGCAACGCCCATGCACGCGCCCAGCCGGATGATCGTTCCCGTGTTGGCGGCAATATCGGGCTCGAAGAGGGCGACGCGCATTGATCGGAATCAACACGAGCGCGGCCCAAGGTGCGAGTGCGAATCATGCCCGGCGGAGCGCAGGATTGCGCCATTTATGCGGCATCGTGACGCAAGACCCTTGCCGCGGCTTCTCTCTATTTTGCGGCCGCAATCAAGACCTTCAGTGCGGTTGCGACGGGATACCTCGTCGCCGCCGAATCGCCTCACCTCCATATCCTCAATCGAAGCCCAAAGGGGGCATTGAACCTTGGCGCATACGATGGACAACGCCAACGTAACGCGGCGTGATTTCCTTTACGTGGCCTCGACCGGGGCGACCGCCGTCGGCGCGGCGCTGGCACTGTGGCCCTTCATCGATCAGATGAATCCGGCCGCCGACACGCTGGCGCTGAAAGAGGTCGAGTTCGACCTTACGCCGGTGGCGCCGGGTCAGATCGTCACGATCGAGTGGCAGAAGAAGCCGGTGTTCATCCGCCGCCGCACGCCGGACGAGGTCAAGGCCGCCGAAGAGGCGCCGCTCGGCGACATGAAGGATCCGCAAGCCGACAAGGAACGCGTGCAAAAGCCCGAATGGCTGATTCTCGTGGCCACGTGCACGCATCTGGGCTGTGTTCCGTCAAATTCGCTGAAGGGCGAGTTCGGCGGATGGCTTTGCCCCTGCCACGGGTCGCACTACGACACGTCGGGGCGCATCCGGAAGGGTCCGGCGCCCTTGAACCTCGCGGTGCCGCCCTACCAGTTCCTGTCGGATACGAAAATTCTCATCGGCGCGGCGCCGAAACCCGGCGGCAAGCCCGC
This sequence comes from uncultured Flavobacteriaceae bacterium, assembly GCA_964561925.1. GTDB lineage: Bacteria > Pseudomonadota > Alphaproteobacteria > Micropepsales > Micropepsaceae > SZUA-430. Next base: position 4,118 of record CAZLRW010000069.1, on the reverse strand, counting down.
CGAGCAGCACGGTTGAGGGCGGCCATGGCACACGGCAGCAGCTACAAACCCTCGAACGGCTTCATGCGCTGGCTGGACTCGCGCCTGCCGCTGATGCGTTTCGCGCACGAACACCTGCTCACGTTTCCGACGCCGAAGAATTTGAACTACTGGTTCACGTTCGGCGGCATCCTCACGTTGATGCTCGTGGTGCAGATTCTCACGGGCGTCGTGCTGGCCATGCACTACGTGCCGCACGAGGCGCAGGCGTTCGCCAGTGTCGAGCGCATCATGCGCGACGTGGAGTACGGCTGGCTTCTGCGCTACATGCACGCGAACGGCGCGTCGTTCTTCTTCATCGCCGTCTATCTGCACATTTTCCGTGGGCTCTATTACGGCTCGTACAAGGCCCCGCGCGAAGTGCTGTGGCTGCTCGGCATCGTGATCTACCTGCTGATGATGGCGACGGGCTTCCTCGGCTACACGCTGCCTTGGGGGCAGATGTCGTTCTGGGGTGCGACCGTCATCACGAACTTCTTCTCGGCGATCCCGTTCGTGGGCGAGGCGATCACGCAGTGGCTGTGGGGTTCGTTTGCGGTCGACAACTCGACGCTGCAGCGCTTCTTCAGCTTGCACTATCTGCTGCCGTTCGTGATCGCGGGCGTCGTGGTGCTGCACGTTTGGGCGCTGCACGTGCCCGGCAACAACAATCCGCTGGGCATCGACGTGAAGGGGCCGGCGGACACCGTGCCGTTCCACCCCTACTACACGACGAAGGACCTGTTTGCGATCGTCGTGTTCCTGTTCGTGTTCGCGTATTTCATCTTCTTCAATCCGAACGCGCTCGGCCACACGGACAACTACATCCCGGCGAACCGGCTGGTGACGCCGACGCATATCGTGCCGGAGTGGTACTACCTGCCGCTCTACGCGATCCTGCGCTCGGTGCCGGACAAGCTGTTCGGCGTGATCCTGATGTTCTCGGCGATCTTCGTTTGGGCGCTGCTGCCGTGGCTCGACACGTCGCGGGTACGGTCGAACCGGTTCCGGCCGATCATGAAGCAGCTGTTCTGGATCCTGATGTTCGTCATCTTCATCTTGGGGTATCTGGGCGCGCAGACGGCGGACGACACGAACCTGGTGTTCTTCGGGATCGAGTTGCCGATCGGCAAGCTGCTGCTCGCGCAGATTTTCACGATCTACTACTTCGCGCATTTCCTCATCATCACGCCGCTCGTGGGGCTGATCGAGACACCGCACCCGGTGCCCGAGAGCATCTCGAAGGCGGTGCTGGCGAAGAAGTCCGGCGCAACGGCCGCGGCGTAAGGGGAGATGACGATGAAACTCAAACTTCTCTTGGCGCTCGGTCTTCTGCTCGGTCTTGCGGGCGGCGCGATCGCGGCCGGCGAGGCGGGCAAGGAAGCGCAGCATCCGGCGCAGCGCAATTGGTCGTGGGAAGGGCCGTTCGGCAAGTTCGACCGCCAGCAGTTGCAACGCGGCTATCAGGTCTACAAAGAGGTTTGCGCGGCGTGCCACGCGATGAGCTTGGTGTCGTTCCGCAATCTTTCGCAACCGGGCGGGCCTGAATTCAGCGACGCGCAGATGAAGGCGATCGCGGCGTCGTTCAAGGTGCCGGCGATCAACGACAACGGCGAGGACATCGAACGTGCGGCGACGCCGGCCGATCGTTTCCCCTCGCCATTCAAGAACGAGAAGGCGGCGCGGGCGGCAAACAACAACGCGTATCCGGTCGATCTCTCCGTCGTCATCAAGGCGCGGCACGACGGGCCGAACTATGTCTACGCGCTGCTCACGGGATATAGCGACCCGCCCGCCGGCTTCGAACTGCTGCCGGGGTTAAGCTATAATCCGTATTTCGAGGGACGGCAGCTCGCGATGGCGCCGCCGCTTGCCTCCGACGGCCAGGTGACGTGGCCGGAAGGCAATCCGCCGGCGACGAAGGCGCAGATGGCCGAAGACGTGGTCGCGTTCCTGATGTGGACGGCCGAACCGAAGCTCGAAGAACGCAAGTCGCTCGGCGTGAAGGTGCTGATCTTCCTGCTCGCGCTCTCGGTGCTGCTCTACTTCGCCTACAAGCGCCTGTGGCGCGACGTGGATCACTAATCGCGCGGCGATTGATGTTCTGAGTATCAGGCCGGCTCCGAAATGAGACGGCCTTTTTTCGTTGCGGGGGCGGGGGTAGATGCTAAAACCGCCGCCGGTTTCCCGGCCTGGAGGCTTCGGACATGACCAACACCGTGCTGGGCGTCATCGGCGGCAGCGGCGTTTATGACATCGACGGGCTTTCCAACCGGCGGTGGGAGCGGGTGCGCTCGCCGTGGGGCGAGGCGTCGGACGAATTGTTGTTCGGGACCCTCGGCGGCGTCGACATGGTGTTCCTGCCGCGGCACGGGCGCGGGCATGTGCATTCGCCTTCCAGCATCAACTACCGCGCCAATATCGACGTGCTGAAGCGCGTCGGCGTGACCGACGTGATCTCGGTCTCGGCGTGCGGATCGTTCAAGGAGGAGTTGGCGCCGGGCACGTTCGTGTTCGCGGATCAGTTCATCGACCGGACGTTCGCCCGCGAGAAATCGTTCTTCGGGCCGGGGTTCGTGGCGCATGTTTCGCTCGCGCATCCGATCTGCCCGAAGCTGCAAGGGGCGCTGGCCGAGGCCGCGCGCGAGGCGGACATCAAGCACGTCGTCGGCGGGACCTATCTTGCGATGGAGGGGCCGCAGTTTTCGACGCTCGCCGAATCGAACCTCTATCGTTCGTGGGGCTGCAGCGTCATCGGGATGACGGCGATGCCGGAGGCGAAGCTCGCGCGCGAGGCGGAGCTGCCCTACGCGATCGTCGCCATGGTCACCGATTACGATTGCTGGCACCCGGACCACGACCACGTGACGGTCGATCAGGTGATCAAGATTTTGACGGGCAATGCGGAGCGGGCGCGCACGCTGCTCAAGCGCGCGGCGCCGAAGCTCGGGCCGAAGCGCGTGGCCTCGCCGCTCGGCATCGAAACGACGCTCGACACGGCGCTGATCACCGCGCCGGAGAAGCGCGATCCCGCCGTCATCGCCAAACTCGACGCGGTCGCAGGCCGCGTGTTGAAGAAGGTCTGAGCCCCCCCATGGACATCAAATCCGTCATCCGCACGATCCCCGATTATCCGAAGCCCGGCATCATGTTCCGGGACGTGACGACGCTGCTCGGCAATGCGCGAGCGTTTCGCACGACCGTCGACTTGCTCGTGCAGCCTTACGCGGGCACGCGCATCGACAAGGTCGCGGGGATCGAGGCGCGCGGGTTCATCATCGCGGGCGCGGTCGCGCATCAGCTCTCTGTCGGCTTTGTGCCGGTGCGCAAGAAGGGCAAGCTGCCGTGGAAGACGATCGGGCAGACCTATGATCTGGAGTATGGCACCGACACGGTCGAGATTCACGAAGATGCGGTTCAGAAGGGCGAGAGCGTGCTGCTTGTCGACGATCTGATCGCGACCGGAGGAACAGCCGAGGCCGCGATCAAGCTGATCGAGAAGGCGGGCGGCACCGTCGTCGGCTGCAGCTTCATCATCGATTTGCCGGAGCTCAAGGGCCGGCGGCGGCTGGAGAAGCTGGGCAAGAAGGTGCTGAGCTTGGTGGAGTTTGAGGGGCACTAACGCAATCACCCCTCGCCCTTCCCACTTCGGGAAGGGAGAGGGGCGGGGGTGAGGGAAGGGCGTCGTGCGAGGTTGCGAGTTCTCATTGTTCCATCCTGATTGGTGCGCATGCGACCTGTTTGGTGTCGCGCAGCGCCCATCCCTCACCCCCGGCCCCTCTCCCTTCCCGAAGTGGGAAGGGCGAGGGGGGCGTGCGCGATGAAAATCCACGGCCGCCATTACCGCACGATTTGGGTCGCCGCCGACGGGTGGTCGGTCGAGGTGATCGATCAGACGAAGCTGCCGTTCGCGTTCGAGACGAAGCGGTTGGCGTCGGCTGAGGCGGCGGCCGAGGCGATCCGGTCGATGGTCGTGCGCGGGGCGCCGCTGATCGGGGCGACCGGCGCTTATGGGCTTTGCATGGCGTTGCGCGCGGACGCTTCCGACGAAGCGCTGGAGCGAGCGTACGACATGCTCGTGAAGACGCGGCCGACGGCGA
>CAZLRW010000068.1:0-20898 GCA_964561925.1 uncultured Flavobacteriaceae bacterium | reverse complement strand
GACCGTCGCGCAGGGCGAGGTGATCGGCGCGGTCGGCCAAACCGGCAACGCCACGACGCCGCATCTGCACTTCGAAATCCAACGCGCGTCCGCGAGCGGCAAGTGGTGGCGCGGAACGGCGGTCAATCCGTATCTGGCGCTGAAGACAGGTCGGGTTTCGGCACCGGCTGTTGCGTCGGCGTCGCGTTAGCTCGGCGGCGTGATGATCGCGTCGGTGCAGGCGGCTTCGATGATCACCGGCTCGATGAGCAGGGTGCGCCCGATGAACGGCACGAAGCGCGGGACGCGCACGTACCAGCCATAGGTGCGGAAGTCGCAACGGCCGACCAGCGGTATCTGGGCGAACGTCAGGTCCGGGGTCCAGTTCCAATAGACCCAGCTGTCGGTAACGTTGAAGGCCATGTTGTCCTTCGCGCCCGTAGCATCGACGTAGTCGCCAAAGACCAGATAGCGGTCTTGGTCGATGATCTGCTTGAACGTGATCTGGACGCCCTGGAATTCGCGCACGGTGCCCAGGACGTAGAAGATTTTCAGCACGGGCCAGGCGACAAAAAAGACCAAGAGCGCGACCAGCAATCGCCCCGTGAGCGACAGGCGCAGCGTGCCGTCCTTGTCGGGCTTGTAGGAAACGCCGTGCAGGAACGGCCAGACGTAGCGCGCCCAGCCACGCTCGAGGAAACCGATGCGGTGCGCCAGCCACGTGGCAGCGCGAGGCAGACGGCGGGCGAAGGCGCCCGCGACGGCCGCGCCGATTTTCGATGTGCGCGCACGGAAGCTGCGCCACAGCCGCCCGTGCCAGCCGAGGCGTCGGGTTTCTTCCTCCGCGCGCTTCTTCTCTTCGTCTTCGCGCAGGCGCCGGGCGGCGCGCGCGGCCGCTTCGGCGCGGTCGCCGGGATCGCCGGAGGTCGTGTCGAGCGTGTCCTGCGGAGTCAGGATTTCGCGCTTTGGCGGTTTGTCGTCGCCGCTCATCGGGTCAGCGGCCGTCGTTGAGGTCGAGCGTGTCGATCTTGGCTTTCTTGGGCGGTGGAGCGGCCGATAGCATTCCCGCGCCTGCGGGCTTGAACTGCGCCGTGAACTCGTCGTTCGCCCGGTCGAAGGCGATTGTGATCTCGCCGCCGCGCGCGCCCTTGGTGGCGCCCGCCAATTGCACGCGGCGAAGTTCCTCTTCGAGGACGATTTCGCTGACGAGTTTCTTGATGAACTTGGCGAAGAGGTTGTTCACGGGCCTGGCGCCGTAGCGCGGGTTCATGACGCGCTCGACCGCGCCGCGCAAGTCGCCTGAGGCGATCTTGACCGTCACGTCCTTGCCGTCGAGCATCTTGTTCACGCCCGCCAGGTTTTTCTCGGCGATCTTGTAGAGCAGGTCGGCGTCGAGGCGGCGGAAGAACTGGATGTCGGTGAAGCGACCCAGAAGTTCGGGCTTGAAGAACGCCTTCACGTCGGCGTGTGCCTTGGCCACCGCCTCGTCGTAGCTCAGCGTCTCGTCGACGAAGTGGCGCGAGCCGACGTTCGAGGTCGCCACGATCGTGCACTGGCTGAAGTCGATCAGGCGGCCCTTGCCGTCGGTCAGGCGGCCAGCGCTCAAGATCTGAAGCAGGATGTTGAAAACATCCGGGTGGGCTTTCTCGATTTCGTCGAACAGCACGATCGAGGCGGGCTTTTTGCGCACTTCGTTCGCGAGCACGCCGCCTTCCTCATAACCCGCATAGCCCGGCGGTGCGCCCATGATCTTCGAGACCGTGTGCTTCTCGCCGTACTCCGACATGTCGAGGCGGATCGGCTCCGCGTCGGCCTTGCCGTCCGCGTAGGCGGCGAGCGCGCGAGCCAGTTCCGTTTTTCCGACGCCGGAGGGGCCGATGAAGAAATAGGCGCCGGCCGGGGAGTTCGGGTCCTTGAGGCCCGCGGCCGCGTTTTTGACGGCGGCGGCGATCGAGGCGATCGCGCGGTCTTGGCCGTAGATGCGTTCCTTCAGCGCCTCTTCGAGTTTGATGACGCGCTCGAGCTCGCTCTCGCCCAACGTCGCGACCGGAATGCCGGTACGTTTCGAAAACGTGCGGCGCACGTGTTCGGGCGTGAGCTTGTGGTCCTTCGGCATGCCGACGTTGAGTTCGGCAAGTTTCGCGTTCAGGGCCGAGAGCGCGGTACGGTACTTCTCGATCAAGGCGTCGTTCTGGCGAACGACGTCCGACGACTTGGCCGTGGCGCGCGCCGCCTCGGTCGCGGCGTCGAGCTTTTGCAGTTCGGCGGTGTAGGTCCGCTTCTGTTCGAGCAGCGCCTTCACGTTGCTTGTCTCTTTCAGCCAGTCCTTCGCCAGGTCGCGCTCGCGGGCTTCGAGTTTTGCCGCCTCGGTGCGCAACTTCGCCGCCGCCGAGGCGTCGCCGTTCGAGCGTTCGATCGCGTCGATTTGGTGGCGCAGGTTGATCAACTGATCCTCGATGCGATCGAGGTCGGCGGGCTTGCTCATGATATCGGCGCGGAACTCGGCCGCGGCGAGATCGAGCAGGCGCAACGGCACGCGCGGCATGCTCTGGTCGTCGAACGAACCACGGAACTTCGTCGTCAACTGAACGACGGTTTGCAGCGCCTCGTCGGTCAGGACGATGCCGTGCATCGCTTCATAGACGCGCCGGACGCCACGCAAGATGTTCAGCACTTGGTCGGGTTCGGGCTCCTTGAGGTCGATCGCGGTGAAGTACTCACGAAAGCCCGAGTGCTGCTCGACGACTTTGGCCTTCTGCCCGTCGCCGAGAGCGATGATGCACTGCGTGCGACGACGCTGCAGCGCCGACATCAGGCTGTTCAGAACGCCGTGGGCGCCCTTCGCCTGGATGCCGGACAGGAAGTTCGCGAAATTGTCGACGACGAGCACGCCGTACTGCGCGTCTTCCAGATAGTCGACGATGCGCTGGAACGTCTTGTTGATATGTGCGGGGTCGTCGCTTTCGAGAAGGCCCTCACCGTCGAGGCGGAAGAAGCGCCGCTTGATGATGTCTTGCGAGATGTCGGCTTTGCGCCGGCGCTCTTCGATGCCCTTGATGAGCGCGGTCTTGCCTACGCCCGTCGGCCCTGAGAGCAGGACGTTGCGGCTGTCGCGCAATGTCAGCACTTCGCAGAGCTGGCGGATTTCCGCGTCGCGCCCGATCAGCGAAAACGTCTCGTCGAGATCTTGATCGAGCTCGAAGAGGTGCGGCAACACGCCAACAGCTTCGCCGTTCGCGGGCTTGTCCGTCTGGGCGTGCATCAGTTGTCGAACAGGGCGTCGATGCCCTTCTTCGCAGGCGCGGCGGCGCCGGCGCGCGGCTTGGCGTCGGGGGCAGGCGCATCCTTCTGCGCGTCGAGTTCGGCGCGCGTGCTTTGCAGCGTGATCTTGTTCAGCTCCTCCGCCGAACGCTGCACTTCGTCGGCGAGCGACTTCGTCTGCTTCAGAACGTCGATCAAGGTCGAGGTCGTTTCGCTGACCGCGTCGCTCAAATCCTCGATGTCGGTGATTTGGCCTTCGAGCGCGCCGCGGCGCTTCTTCAGAAGCTCCGGCGTCGCGCGGATCTCGTCGGTCAGGACCATGCTCGCCTCTTGGCTCATGTGGTCGAGCGCGTCTTCGATCAGGCCCGCCTTTTCGGTCAGGACCGTGTTCACGATCGCGTTCAGCAGCGTGACGACGCGGGTCGAGGTCGTGGCGATCGTCTGCGAGCGAATGCTCATCGCGTAGTTGATGGCCGAGGAGTTCTTACGCTCAAGATCGGTGATGACGGCGCCCTGCTGGCTCATCTCGCCGACCGAACGCGTCAGGTTGATGTCGAGATCGCCGAGGCGCGCGAGGAAGCGGTTCATGTTCTGGATGCGGTTGCGCGCTTTCGTCCGTTCGATGTCGGCGGTGATGTCCTGCGTTTCCGCGCTCTGCGCAGCGTCGGGGTCGCCGAATTGCGCGATCAATCCGCCGACCGTTTCCTTGTTCTGTTTGGTCGCCATTTCCAGCGCCTTGCTGATGACGGCGAGCAGCACGCTGATCTGGTTGTTCTGATAGTTAAGGCGCAAGATGTTGTCGCGCACCTTCGTGAAGGCCTCGATCGAGGCGCCGATGCGCTCCTCGGCGTCCTTGATGAAGGCGACGCCGCTTTCGGCGGCGGTCTTCATGTTCCGGCCGAACAACTCGCCGCCGATGTCGAGCACCTTCAAGATTTCCGGGCTCTGCTTTTCCATCTCCAGAATCTTCTGGTCGATGGGGTTCGTCGTGCCCGGCTGAAACAGAGGCGCGGCCTTCAGGTCGGCGATCTTCTGCTCCTGTTCGGTCACCTTGGCTGCGAGCGCGGCGATCTTCGCCTTCGTTTCGGCGATCAGCCCGGAGCGAAAAATCCGCCCGAAGAACGTGTCGGTTTGGGCGAGCGTCGCCTCCAAGAGGCGTCGATCGCTGCGCGCGGTGGTCGCGGCCGCCGTGAGGCGGGCGACATCTTCTTCGCGGATGCGGCGAGCCTCTTTCAGGAGCTTCTGCTGCTGGAAGGCGTCGTTGATCTGTTCGATCACGGACTTCTTGCCGGGCCCCTCGGTCGAGCGGAATTTCTTGAGCAGGCTCAAGACCTCGTCGAGCGGCGCGATCGAACCCTTGAACGTGTTCAGCTGCGCGAAGACGCTATCCATGTTCTGTTTGAACGTGGCGTAGGCCTGATCGCTGACCGTTTGGATCTGGCCGAGCGCCATGTTGCGGCGCTGCAGCTGCACGTACTCGAAGAACTCGCTCAGAATTTCGATCTTCTTGTCGTTGTCGGCGTCGGCCGGATCGAACTCCAAGAGCTTCGCGATCTGGCGGACCTTGTCCTCGTTGCTGAGCGCGCGGTCCTCGAAGACCTTGAAGATCGGGTTCTCTTGCTCGACGCGCGCCGCAAGGCGCTGCTTGTCTTCTTCGCCGAGCGGCGCCGTCTGCGTGGCGGTGCCGGTGTCGAACCGTCGTGTCCGGCGGGCGGCCTTGCGTTCTTCGAGCGAGAGCGAGGATTCAGTGACAGGGGTAGACATTCGGTATGGACCCTTCCTCGAAAAAGGCGCTGCGGCGCATATGGGAACTATAGCGCAGATTTAAACGCCTTGACGACGTAGAAGGGCGTTAAGGGGCCGATTTCCGCCTTTTCACGGCGGGGCGACCGCATCGGTGGCGGCGGGGTCGGCATGCTCGGCGAAGGCGGCGCGCATGAAGGTCAGGACCTTCCAGATTTCGCGGTCGCTGAGGTCGTTTTTGAACGGCGGCATGTCGGTACCGAATTCGCCGCCGCCTTCGGCGATGCTCCAGTAGAAGAAGTCGTCGCCGTAGGCACGCTCGCCCAGGCTGCGGCCCAGATCGGCGGGTGGCGTGTCGAGGCGTTCGCCCGCTTCGCCGTCGCCGATGCCCATCATCCCGTGGCAAACGGCACAGCGCAGATCATAGAGCCGCGCGCCTTCGACGACGTTGCCGATCGTCGTCTTGAGGGGATTCGTTTTGCCCGCGTATGTTTGGGACAGCCCCGCAATGTAACGCTCGTGGCGGGCGGGGCTCTTCACCGTCGGGTTCGACGGACCGGCACCCGATTGGTTGCCGCAGCCGGTGCCCGCGAAAACGGCGACGATCAGCAAAGCCGCTCGCGTACCAAACTGGACGGACTTCCACATCGGCCGGTTCCTTCGCGCGGACGACTCCCGCCAGTGCAACTTGCCGTCACGGCGCAACGGTGACATTGAGCCAGGTCAAAGCGCCCGGAGCCCCGCGCGCTCCATGATGGTTCCGGTCAAGCGAAAGGGTCCGGCGGATGATCGTGCGGTTGGTTGCGACGGTGGCGGCGGCGTTCGTGCTTGCCGGATGTTTGGACGATCCGGCGCCGGGGCCTGCGGCGGGCTCGAGCGACGGCGCGATGCAGGCCGCGATGGTCGAGGACGGGCGTGCGATCGCCGAAGAGAATTGCGCGAGCTGCCATGCGATCGGCGCGACGGGCGCAAGCCCCAATCCCGACGCCCCGTTGTTTCGCGCCTTGCTCGCCCGCTACAAGGCCGACGTTCTGGAAACCGAACTCGTCGAAGGCATCCGCGTGACGCACGAGCCGATGCCGCAGTTCAAGTTCCGCCCGAACGAAGCGGGCGCGCTCGTCGCCTATCTGCGTTCGGTGCAAACCCGCGATCCGGGTCAGGCGCTGGCCGAGCAGCGCTGTGCCCGCTGCCATGCGATCGGCCATGACGACACCAGCCCCTATCCGGGGGCGCAGCCGTTCCGCAATCTCGGCCGGCGCTGGTGGCGCGGTCAGCTGCGCGATGCGCTCAAGACCGGCATCATCGTCGAGCACGACACCGCCGAGGCGCGCGTGCCGCCGATGAAACTCACCGACCCCGAAATCGACGCGTTCATGGCCTATCTCGAACGGATCGCGACGAAGGATAACCCCGCGCCGAAGGCGCCCTAACCGGCGCTACGGAAACGCCGTGAACTTGATCTCGCAGCTATAGGTGAACTCCCACTGCGGATCGTAGATCTGCGTCGCGTCCGTGACCGTGCACTGCCGTCCGTTCGCGGCGAGGTAAGCCGCGACCGCCGCGTCCAGCTTGGCGCGCTCCGTCGCGTTGTTGTAGCGCCCGAACGTCACGTTTCGGATGATGTTGTCGCTCATCGCCGTCGCCAGGCTCGGCGTGATGATGAGCTTGCCCGCGCTCGGCTTGTCGAAGATCCGATAGCTCTGATTGTCGTGCGCGAAGTTCGTCAGCGGAATGTAGCGGTACTCGTCGTGCACATAGCTGGGATACGCGCATGCTCCCAGAGCAACCGCGAGCAGAACGGCGGCAGTCGCGCGGCGCATGCGCATCCTCCCTCTCACGGCGCGAACGTGAAGCGCACGCCGGCGCTCAGCGTGTGGTTCGAGAAGTCGTCGAAGTTCATGATGTAGCCGGGCGTGCCCCGTTCCTCGAACGAGGGATCGAGCACGTGCATGTAGCGATAGGCGAGCACGAGTTCCGTCGACGGCGACAACGCGTAGTTCAGCTGCGCGATGCCCTGATAGGCGAAGTTCCAGTCGCCGTCCTCGACGAAATTCTCGACCTCGACCGACGCGTAGGCGAGGCCGCCGCCGCCGCCGATCGCGAAGTCGAGCCCTTTGCCGAGCGGCAGCGCATAGGTCATGTTGAACATCGCGGTCAGCTGGTTGAGGTCGCCCTGCGACACCGGCAGCACCGTGAACTGGTCCTTGTCGTTGCTGCGCCAGGCCGCTTCGCCTTCCATCCGCCAGCCTTGGAACTCGTAGCCGACGGCGGCGATCACCGCCCAGCCGCTGTCGAACGAGGCCTCGGGCGCAGAGGCGAACGTGGTTACGCCCGCATCGGTGACGCGGAAGTCCGCCGTCACGTCGTCGGCCAAATTGCCGCCGCCCTCGAGGCTGAAGTACCAGCCTCTGGCCTCCGCGTTGCCAAGCGCGGCAAGCAGCGCGGCGGTGCCGAGCAGCGACAGGCGGAGCGGCTTCATGGCGTGGAATCCTCAAGTGATTCGCGTCGGAGGATTCTGCGGCGGACGGCCAGCGCATTTGTGCAACAGCCGGTCGCAAAGCGTGCCGAAGCCTGCGGCACTTGGGGAACGCGCCGTCGTATTGTTCGCAGCCGTGCCGGCGCGTATTTTCCGCGCGGCCGCGGGACGCGGCGTTTCGAAACGGTCGAGGACGCATGGCAGGTCAATCGGGCGGCGGCTTTCAGATGCCGGCGAATGCGCATGAGTGGGTGTCGTTGTTGGCGGCGGTGCTGGCCGTCATCGCGCTGGTGCAGATCGGCGCGCCGCTGGTGCGCGAACTAGACTTCATCGATCCGAAGCTGCGCGACGCGTTCATCGGCATCGGCTTTGTCGCGTTTCCCTTCATCCACAGCCAATGCAAGCGGGGCGTCGCTCTGTTTGCGAGCGCACCGCCCGTGCGGGCCGATCTCACGCCGTGGTATGTGACGGGGGCGATCGCGGCCGCGCTGCTGTTTGCCTTGAACCAATTCGTGTCGCTGTGCGCCGGGTTCGCACTCGGCGTGTTCCACGGACTGATCAACGCGCCCGAGGTGAGCGACCAGGTCTTCATGGAGGCCGTCACCACCAGCCTGCTCGCCATGTCGCTGCCGATGAGCGCGCTGGCGTCGGTGTTTGCAGGGTTTCTGCTCAATCGCATGACGCGCAGCCACGTGTTCGCAGCGCTCGCGATCGCGGGTTTGCTCTATCTGACGTTCAACGTGGCGCTGAACTATGCGCTCCAGCCCGCGTTCATCGCCGAGAAGATTCAGGAGGCGATGGCCGGCGGGGCGGAAACGATGATCGGCTTCCTCGCCGGCATGGGGCTCGTCGCGTTCATCGTGCTGATCTTCGGCGCGGTCGGTATCGTGATCTCGCGCGTCATGCGCGAGCGCTCGCTGGGCCTCATCGTCGATCAGGCGCGCCGCCTGAGCGTGCCGGAACGCGAGGTTTTGGCCGCCGAACTGTCGCAGCGCCTGCGCACGCCCGCGCCGCTGCCGCAACAGATGCCCGCGGCGGCCGAGCCGTAACAGCCGTCACGCGATGAACGCAGCCGCGCTGAGGCCCGCGCGCTCGTTGTCCCAGATCATGGAGACGATGCGCCAATGCCCGCGCTCGTCGCGGAACAGTTGGATCGAGTTGATCCCGCGCCGCTCGGGCGTTGCATCGCCGGGCGCGCGGCGCGCCTCATAGACGCTCCAGACATGCGCCATGTTGCCGAATTCCTGAATGCGGCGCGCGACTTCGATCTCGTAGAAATCGTTCGCCGCAAAGAACGCGGCCGTGTCCGCCGCATAGTCGTCGAGCCCCATGATCTTCATCCACGGCGTTCCGTCCGCGCCCACGCCGGTGCGCATCTGGCGCGCCTCGGGATGGAACACGGTCTTCTGCAGCGACCAGTCGCGCGGCCCCTTGGGGCCTGAAACCATGGCGTACATCGCATCGACGACGGCGCCGACGGAGGTGGGATCGAACGGACGGGGCATGCGCGTGTTCCGCGGCGCGGTGGGACGGGCTTGGTGTATAGCAGGGGCGAGGGCGGCCGCGCGTCACGACATCTTGCGCGCGTTGCACGAATTCGTGCCACAATGCCGCCACGGTAGCGCGCGAGCCTCCGGGGCGAGGTGGCGCGACAAGCGAGGAGGTTTGCGGGCATGAGCGGCATCGGATGGATCGCGGTCGGCGCGGCGGACGCGCAGGCAAAGGCGCCCGACCTGGCGACGATGATGCAGAACCCGTTGGTGATGGCGGCAATCGTCGGCGGCGCCATCCTTCTGGTTCTGGTCCTGATCTGGGGCATCCTCACCGTCTCCCGGCGGGCCGAAGCCGACGACGACGGCGCCGGCGTCGGCGTCCTCGAAGGCATCGACGACGACGACAAGTCGCGTTAGCACGCGGCCTCAGAAGGGAAACGGCGGCTCTTTGGGCTTGTAGCCGAGTTCGGCGGCGGTCTTCGCGCCCATCTGGCGCAACTTGGCATGAATTGGCGCTGAAGCCTTGTCGTTCCGAACGCAGTCAAGCGCCGTGCGATCGTACTCGATTGCGTTGATGTTTGCGCCGGCGGCGACAAGCGCCTCGATCAGCTTGAGGCTTCCGCGACGTGCGAAGTCACACAAATAGCTCCGTTGCTTGAAATCGTCGGGCAACGGAACTCTTCTTCCAAGTAGATCGAGCGCGATTTTCTCTTGTTCGCTGGTGCTATCAAATTCGAAAGTGAGAGCGTCCAGTGCCTTGGCCAATACGTACTTTTGAAGCGATTCGTCGCTCTTCCACCGTCGGCAGTGCTTGAGCAGCAGTTCGTAGGTCTCGAACGAACCGCCGGATGCAGCCTTCGCCAAAGCGCTGTCGTAAAGGCCGGGCGCGCATGAGTCAGCGCCGTGGTCCAGCACTTTCTGAAGCCGGCTTGCCGATACGGTGCCTGAGAGCGGCACCGCGGAATTGAGCAGCTTGTCGGCGGTTGCTTGGCGACGCTGGGTTGGCGTCTTTTCGATAAGCAAGTCTACGAAGCGCGACCAGGTTTCGTCGTTCTGGTCCCTTAGAAGGCCGCCAACGTCTGAAAGCAAAGGACGCCAGCCGACCGTTGCGTTCAGATTCGCCCCCTCGTCGAGAAGTGCACGCGCGGTCGATAGGTTCGCAGCGCCGATGGCCAGATAGAGGGGCGTGGCGTCGTCGGTTTCGGCTTCGCGGTATCCGCCATTGCTGGATTTGTGCCCGATGCGAGCTTCGATGTTCCCGCCCAATTCGACGAGAACGCGGATTGTTTCGCGGGTCCCGACCTTTGCGGCAAGCATAAGCGGCGTAAGTGTGTGGTCCTGCTCAAGAGCGCCTTTGCTGATCAACCTCCGAAGGGTTCCGGTGTCATTTCGTTGAATGGCGGCATCGATTGCACCACGGCGAGTCGAAGACGTGGCGATAAGCGCTTTCATGGCCTGATCGTCATTCGCGGCCGAGGCCGCAGCGAGTGCGCGACTTTCATCCGGCGTCAGAAAATTGACGTTTTGACCGTTGAGCAAGAGGTACTTGAGCGCGCCTCGATGATTGTTGTCGATGGCGGCGCGAAGCGCGTCACGCGCGTTCGGCGAATAGCCGATGCCAGGCAGTGAGGCGCGCGCGAACGGCATCAAAATGTCGCGTTGAGGCGTGCGATCAAGTTCCTCGATGATCAGTTTGAATACCGCTCCGCTGCCGGCGAGTTCGGAGCCGCCAAACGCCAGAATTTTCTCGACGCATGGAATGCAAGATTTCTTGACGGCCATGCCCAAAGGGTAGTCCCAAGCGCCTGAATCTTCACGCTCGGGTACGGCCTCGAACTCCAAGAGCAACTCGAGGAGGTCGACGCGATTGAGTTCGATGACCAGGCCGACATGGATGTTGGTCGATCCGCGCCATCCGTTCGGCTTCGGATTCCCTCTTGTCGGCTGAGCGCCCGCTGTCAAAACCATGCGCAGGAGTGCTGCATCGCCGGTCTCTGTCGCGACGGTCAGGGGGAATGCGCCGACGCCACCCGCTTTGTGGATTTGGGCACCGGCAGCGATCAGCGCATCGAAGATCGGCTGGTTCTTTCGCCGAATTGCCCACATGAGCGGCGTGCTTTGCCACCGATCGCTCGCGTCGATGTCGGCTCCGGCAGCGATGAATCGTGTCACGGCGTCAAAATCTTGCGCTCGCACCGCGGTCGGCAAGTCGACAACGTTTGGTCTTCTCGCTTGGTCGCGCGTTGTCTCAATCGCATCAGTGACCGTCATCGGGCGCACCGGTACGATGCAGACATCCTGGTCAGGGTATTTCGGGTCGGCAACGAGCGCGGGGTTGAACCGTTCGGCGGCCCTTACTTGGCCTTCCCACAGTTCGACGTCTCCTGAGCTGATTGAGTCGCTAAGGAAGATGGTGCGAGGTTCCACCAAGTCGGCGACGCAGAAAATTCCAGGTGTGTTAGAGGATTGCCAAACTTTGTCTGCTCGAACATGCCTAAAGTCCCCTTTGGCGATGGCCGATCGGGCATAAGCCGCCGCGTCAAATGACTTCAAGCGCTCGATAAGGCGCCTCTTCTCGGGCGGCACGTCATCCCGCTCGACCGCCGCGCCATTACGAGGCACCGTAAGGAACTCTGGTGATTGGGTACTGTTCAGATAGATGGCGACTGCCGCAATCGCCACGCAAACGGCAATGAGCACCCCCCAACGCTTCATCCGCCCGATCTCCTCAGAAGAACGCCTGTATCCCCGTTTGTGCGCGGCCCAGGATCAGGGCGTGGACGTCGTGGGTGCCTTCGTAGGTGTTGACGGTTTCCAGATTCATCACGTGGCGGATGATGTGGTACTCGTCGGAGATGCCGTTGCCGCCGTGGATGTCGCGGGCGGCCCGCGCGATGTCGAGCGCCTTGCCGCAATTGTTGCGCTTGAGAAGTGAGACCGCGGGCGGGGCGGCCTTGCCCGCTTCGATCAAGCGGCCGAGCTGCAGCACGGCGGCGGTGCCGAGCGCAATCTCGGTTTGCATGTCGGCGAGTTTCTTCTGGATCAGCTGCGTCGCCGCCAGCGGGCGGCCGAACTGCTTGCGGTCGAGCGCATATTGGCGCGCCTGATGCCAGCAGAATTCCGCCGCGCCCATCACGCCCCATGCGATGCCGTAGCGGGCGCGGTTCAAACATGAGAACGGGCCGCCGAGGCCTTGCGCGTTCGGCAGTTGGTTCGCCGCCGGCACGAACACGTCTTCGAGCACGATCTGGCCGGTGATCGAGGCGCGCAGCGAGAACTTGCCTTCGATCTTCGGCGTCGAGAAGCCCTTAAAGCCGCGCTCGACGATGAAGCCGCGGATCTTGTCGTCCTCGGTCTTCGCCCACACGACGGCAATGTCGGCGATCGGCGCGTTCGTGATCCAGTTCTTGGCACCTTTAAGAATGAAGCCGCCCGGCGTGATCTTCGCGCGGGTGATCATCGAGCCCGGGTCGCTGCCGTGGTCGGGTTCGGTCAGGCCGAAGCAGCCGATCATTTCGCCGGTCGCGAGCTTCGGCAGGAAGCGGCGGCGCTGTTCCTCGGAGCCGAACTTGTAGATCGGGTGCATGACCAGGCTCGACTGCACGCTCATCGCCGAGCGGTAGCCGGAGTCCACACGCTCCACCTCGCGCGCGGCGAGACCATAGGCCACATACCCCAAACCTGCACCGCCATACGTCTCGGGGATCGTGATGCCGAGCAAGCCCATCTCGCCCATCTCGCGCATGATCTCGGGGTGGAAGTGTTCCTTGCGGTTCGCTTCCAGCACGCGCGGCATCAGCTTCTGCTGCGCATAAGCGTGCGTCGATTCACGGATGAGCCGCTCTTCCTCGGTCAGCGCGTCGGCCAGCAGCAGCGGGTCTTCCCAATTGAAGCTGCCGGTGTCGAGGTCGGCTGTGTGTTTGCCGGCGGTCGCGGGTTCGGCCATAGCTCGGACGGTCTCCTGAATAAGGTGCCGCCTACATACTCTTCGCCACCGCGGCGCGTCCAGGACCGATGGCGCGTGGCGCGGCAAGCCTGCTAACCTTGCCGGCCAAGAACGAAGGTTCGGCCGATGAAATATGTCTGGCGGGTGGCGCTTGGGATCCTGACGGTGACCGGCTTGGTCATCATCGGCGTCGTCGTCTGGTTCGGGTACGAATATGCGAAGCTCACGCGTCCGCCCGCCGAGACGTGGGTCTGCATCGACCAATTCGGCTATGGCGATGAGGTGGTCTGGGATGCGCCGCACCCGGGCACGACCGTGAACGTCCGGGCCGTAGATCGCGTCGAGCTGTTCGGCCTCTCGTGTCTGGCCAACACGAAAAGCAATTGCTTCGACAATCCCGGTTGGAGCGCGGGCCAGATCGATGTGCGCGGCGGGCCGCGGCCGTTCGCCCTCTACTTCGATCGCGAGTCGTCCGGCATCGCCGGTGCCATGCGTCACCACGTGGACCTCGTCGACGACTTCGCCGAGCAGGTGATCGCGGCGTTCCGCACCGGCAAGGTGGCCGAGATCAAGACGATCGGCTCCAAGAACGACGTGCTGAAGACCACGAAGATCGATCTCGCGGGCTTCGGCCCGGCGCTGGATCAATGCATCGCGAAGTGGAAAGCGAAGCCGCGCCGCTAGCCGTCGCAACTCCCGCTCGCGCGTCTGCACACAATTCGCTTCCTAGGGTTTCACCGGCAGCGCGTTCGCGATGCGCTCGCCCTCGCGTGCGGCGTGAGATGTTCGTCGCGAGCGCGAGCGCCGTGCCGCGCCGTGCGGCGATCGGGGCGAGTTCGATCACACATATGCGTGATGGCGGATCGTTGGGCCCCGCATGTGTCTTCGCCGCGGCATAGAGTTCTTCGGCCGCGCGCTCCATCGCGCGGGGCTTGGGGTCGCTATGTTCACGTTGCCGTCTGTCATCGCCGTGACCGGAATGCTCGTGGCGGGGTATTCGCTGCTGTTCTGCCCGTCCACGTTCGCGCGCGCTTCAGGTGTGTCGTTCGTCGCGATCGCCGCGTTGGTCACGGGCGGCCTCGTGACGGCGCACCTGAACGGCGGCAAGCCTTACGGCCTCGACGTGCCCGGGATCGAACGGTGGAAGGAAGACTTGCCCCGACCGGCGCCCGAGGCGCCGCAGCAAGAGCGCGGACCGGCTATCGCCTAGGGCAGCGGCCGCGCCGCGGCGGCGTAACCGATCCAAGGGTTTGCCTTCCTCAGCAATGCGGGGACGGTGTGAAGCGTGAAGCGCGTCGGATCGAGCGTCGCCTTCGCCTGCGCCCAACTCACCGGCATCGACACCGGCGCGCCGAGGCGCGCGCGGGGCGAGAACGCCGCGACCGCGGTCGAGAGCCGGTCGTTCCTGAGATAGTCGAGGAAGATGCGCCCGCCGCGGTCCTTCTTCGCCATCGTCGTTAGATACTTTGTGGGCGCGTCGGCCGCCATTTGGCGGCAAAGCTCGAGCGCGAACGCTTTCGCCTCGTCCCACGTCGGCGGCGTCTTGCGTTTCGCGAGCGGCGTCACGACGTGCAAGCCCTTGCCGCCGGTCGTCTTGCAGAACGCGTGCAGGCCCGCCTTCTCGAGACGCGCCTTGAACTCGTGCGCCGCCGCGACGACGTCCGCGAACGGAACGTCGGGGGCGGGATCCAAGTCGAAGACGAGGCGTCCGGGCATCTCCGGATCGAACGGCGCGCAGTTCGTCGGGTGGAACTCGACGGAAGCGATCTGCGCCGCGCCGATGAGCGCTTCCAAGGAGTCGAACTGCAGATAGGGTTTCTTGTCGCCGCGCACGGGGACGAGCGTGATCGCCATTGAGGCGCCCGCCATCTCATGGCGCTGGAAGAACTGCTGCGCCGTGATCCCGTCGGGCGCACGGATGATCGAACACGGCCGCCCTTTGATATAGTCGAGCAGCGGCGCGGCGATCGCCTCGTAATACCGCGCGAGGTCGAGCTTGGTCGCGCCTTTGTCGTCGCCGGCCGCCGGCCAAAGCTCCTTGTCCGCATGCGTGATGGCGACGCCCGCGATGCGCGGGTCCTTCGCCGACTGCGGCGATACGATCACGGCGGGCAGGGCAGGGACGTCGGCGGTCGGGCGCACGTGTTCGACCACGACCTCCGACGGCGGCTTGTCCTCGCGCAACGCCTTATAGGCCGCCTGCCGGATCATGCCGTCGGCCGACCAGCCCGCGAACTCGATTTCGGCGACAAGCGCGGGCCGCGTCCAATGCAACTCATACGTTTTCTTCAGATCGTCCGTGCTCGCGAACGGCGGATCGGCGACTTCGATTTCTTTCAGCCGCGCGTGCAGCTTCATCGCCGTCCGGCCGTCGAAGCCGGTCCCGACGCGGCCCAGATAGACGAGCCGCCCCGCCTTGTAGGCGCCCACGATCAGCGAGCGGAAGCGGTTGCCCTCTTGCGTCCAGCCGCCGATCACGACCTCCTGACCGCCGCGCAGCTTCGACTTCAGCCAGGCATCGCCGCGCACGGAACGGTAGGGCGCGTCGAGCCGCTTCGACACGATGCCCTCGAGCCCCATCTTGCGCGCGGCCTCGAGCACCGCGCGGCCGTCGTCTTCGATATGCTCGACATACCGGATCGCCGACGGCGCGCGCGCGAGCAGCTTGCGCAGACGCGCCTTGCGATCGCGCAGCGGCAAGTTGCGCAAATCCTCGCCGTCCGCGGCCAACAGATCGAACGCGAAGTAGACGAGCTTCTCGGTCCGGCCGTCGGCGATCGCCGCCTGCAGCGCGGGGAAGTCCGGCGCGCCGTTCTTGTCCAGCGCACAGATCTCCCCGTCGAGGATCGCGTCGGACAACTTCGCCGCGGCACCGGCCAGCGGCTTGAACTTCGCCGTCCAGTCCAAACCCTTGCGCGTGCTCAGCGTCGGCTTGCCGTCCGCGACGCGCAGCTGAATGCGGTAGCCGTCGAACTTCACTTCGTGCCCCCAGCCGGGTGAGCGTGGCGGCGCATCGACGGGCTTGCAGAGCTGCGGCGGGATGAACGCGGGCAGGTGCGCGATCGGTTTCGCCGCGCCCGAAGCGGGCGTCTTCGCCGGCGGCCGCGGGTCGCTGCGGTCGACGGCATGCTCGCGGTTCGTCGCGTCCGAATTCCAAACGGCGTCGCGCGCCATGGCCTTCGTCAGCATGAACGGCTTCGGCGCGCGGCCCTTGCCGGCGGCGATCTCCTCGAGCGTGCGGCCGGAGGCGACGGACGCGTCGTTGTCCAACACCTTCTCGCCGTGACCGGCCGTCGCATGTTCATCGCGGTGTTTGATGAGGAGCCAGTTCTCCGTACGATCCTTCTCGCGGCGCTTCATGCGCACGAGCGCCCAGGACCCTTTCAGCTTCTCGCCCTCAAGCACGAACTTGAAGTCGCCCTTGGCCAGGGCCTGTTGCGGCGGCAGGTTCCCTTCGACCGACCAATACCCGCGATCCCACAGCAGCACGGTACCGCCGCCGTACTGCCCCTTCGGGATCGTGCCTTCGAAGTCGCCGTAGTCGAGCGGATGATCCTCGACCTCGACGGCAAGCCGCTTGTCCGCGGGATCGAGCGACGGCCCGCGCGTCACCGCCCACGACTTGAACACGCCGTCGAGTTCGAGACGGAAATCGTAATGCAGCCGCGTCGCTGCATGCTTCTGCACCACGAAGCGCAACCGCTTCGACGGCTTCACCGCCCGCGTACCCGCAGGCTCTTTGGTTTTCGAGAAATCGCGCTTGGCCTGGTAAGCGCCGAGCTTCCTCTTCGTATCGCGCGCGGCCATCGGCGGGCTCTAGCGTTTGGAAAGAAATGGCTCACGCGAAGCCGCGAAGCCGCGAAGAAGAAGAAAATTGAAACACGAAGCACACAAAGAACACCAAGACACTCCGCGCACTGCGGTGACATTGGTTCGGCGCGAAGCGCCAGTACTGCGCGCTACGCGCGCGGGCGCTCGTTCGAAGGACATGAGCATCTTGGTGTTCTTTGTGTGCTTCGTGTTTCATTCTCTTTCTTTCTTCGCGTCTTCGCGGCTTCGCGTGAGATCCTTGCCGCCGGGAGGCAGCCCGAACGCGGTAAGCGCACGCCTTACCGCTTCGCGCGCTTCTTCGGCGCAGGTGCGGGCTTGGCCGGCTTGTCCTTCTTCGCCGCCTTCGCGCCGTCGCCTTTGAGGCTCGCCTTCAGCGCATCCATCAAATTGATGACGTTCGTGTCTTTCGGCTCCTCCAGCCGCGAGATCTTGTGGCCCTTCTGCTTGCTCTCGATCAACTCGCGCAGCGCCGTTTCGTAGCGGTCGGTGAACTCCGTCGGATCGAAATCCGCTTCCTTCTGCGAAATGATCTTCTCCGCGATCGCGATCATCTCAGGGTCGGGCCGCGCTTCGGGAATGTCGGCGAAATAGTCCTTGGCCGTGCGCACCTCGTCGTTCGTGCGCAGCATGGTGGCGACGATGCCCTTGTCGCGCGGCTCCAGCGCCACGATCCGCTCGCGCGAGGAGATCACGATCCGCCCGAGCGCCACTTGCCCCGCGCGCGCCATCGCCTCGCGGATGACGACGAACGGCTCGGCCGCCATCTTGCCGTCGGGCACGAGATAGTAGGGGTTGTCCCAATAGAGCCGGTCGATCTCGTCGGCGGCGACGAAGCTCTCGATCTCGATCGTCTTCGTGGACTCGAGCTTGACCGCGTCGATCTCCTCTTGCGTCACGATCACGTATTCGCCCTTGGCGATCTCGTAGCCTTTGACCAGCGACTTGCGCTCGACCGGCTCTTCGGTGCCCGCGTCGACGGTGACCATGCGGATGCGGTTGCCGGTCGCCGGATTGATCATGTTGAAGTGCACGTCGCCGCGCGGACTGATGGCGTTGTAAAGCGCGACGGGACAGGTCACGAGCGAAAGCTTCAGATGTCCCTGCCAAGACGGACGAGCGGCCATTTATCTACCCCAATGCCCAAGCCCGCGATGGTCGTTCGCCCGCGCGCGCAATTCAAGCGGAGTTTGTTTAACGGGCCCGCGCCCGGCCGATCACTTCGCCGTCAAGGTTGAGACGGAAACCATGCCGCCCAAGTCTACCGAAGGCCGAGCGCCGCAAGCGCCTCCGCCACGCCGTCGGTGCGCGGGCGCATGTCGCGGGCGAGGTGGGGCTGGGTGGGGATGTAGAAGAGGCCGAGGTCGAGACCCTTGAGCGCGCGCTCGGCGCATTGCGCCGGCATGATCAGGTCGAGCGCCGCCGGCGCCATCTTCGGGTCCGGCAGGTTGCGCGCGACGAGCGGCGTATAGACCGCACCCGGCATCAGCACGTGAATGTCGAGCGGCCCGTCCTTCATCTCGTCGCGCATCCATTCGAGCATGATCAAAAGCGCATGCTTCGACGCCGCATAAAGACCGAGCCCCATGCCCTTCACCGCGGCGGGCACGCTCAACGAGTTCTCCGATGCGGTGAACAGCATCCGCCCGCGCGTACCGCCGGCGGTAAGGCGCGCGTGGTACGCTTGCGCAAGACGCAAAGCGGCGAACAGATTGACCTCGAACAAACGCGTCACGCCGTCGTCCAGCGCCGCCTTCATAAGGCGCCGGTTATGCCCGATGCCGGCGTTCGAACAGACGAGGTCCAACCGGCCGGTCACGGCAGCGGCTTCTTCGATCAACCGCGCAGGCGCCGCCGCATCGGCAAGATCGCAAACGATCGCGCGCGCAGCCCCGACCTCCGCCGCCGCCGCGCGCAGTTTCGCCTCGTCGATATCGGCGATCACGACCGCCGCTCCCCGCGCCACAAGCGCCTGCGCCAACGCCTTCCCAATCCCCGACGCCCCGCCCGTGACAAGCGCAGTGGTTCCGTGATGGTCGATCATGGGTGCGGCCTTTCATCAGCTTGTCCGTTGACCTTAACCCGGAGGCTCGGTAAGCGCGACAGTGAACCGCGCGCTTCGCGTTCTTGCAGAATGCGTTGGCCTATGGTCGGCGCAGGGTGCCAATCTGATGTGGCCGCACGTCCCTCTCGGCGTCGCACTCGCTGGGTTCGCGGGCCAAGCCTCCTCCGTTGCGCCCCAGTTGGGCATGCCAACCTAATTCGGCGACGGTACGCCGATGTGGGCCACCAAGGAATTCCGCGACCTACGACATCCGCTCGCTAACCCGCCTATGCGCGCACGTGATCATAAATTCGCCGCCCGCAGAAGTAAGCTGCAACGACGCCAGCTACCGCGCTGTAATAGGGCCAAAAGTAAACACTCGCGATCGGCCCGCGGCCGTAGCCTCGATCGACGTAGCGGAATGCGCTGAAGTCGAAGTGTTCCATTTGTGCGGGCCAATCCACAAGCATCACGACGCTCGAAGCCGACAGCACAACGCTCCCAGCCAAGGCAACGCAAAGCGCCACCAGATAACGAACGCCGCCGCTCTCGCGCGCGCAACACGCGACGAGGCCTGCACCGGCAAGCACGACAAGCGACCCAATATTGATAAGGCCGGCCGACATTTGGCCTCCTCAATTCGCCGTCCGCACGGACGTGGAGAGCATGTAAGTACGCCGTGCTTTGAATTCAAACTTCGACCGTGGGAAGGGGGCGACGATTGTGTCAGCGTGAGCCGGCGGCCATCTGGCGGTTGGCGCACGAGATGACTACTCTAGTCCCGTTCTTCTTGAAGGAGGGCAGCTATGCGCAACTTGATCGCTCGTGCGGCGGCGCTGCCAATGATGTTCGCGGTGATATCGATAGCGTTCGCGCTTGAGCTGCCGGCCACCATTGGGGGCTACCCAACAGCATTGGACGGTGATGATCTGCTGATCAGCGGGTTCGCGATCAGCCTACAGGGAATTGCGGCGCCGGAGGACAACAAACGCAAACGGGAACCTGGGGGCCCAGAGGCCACGGCCAGCTTGGCGCAGATCGTCAAAGGGAAGTTTGTGCAGTGCCGCCCCGATGGGACGCGCACACGTGGTCGCGTGATGGCGATCTGTACGTTCTTGAAGCAGCCGCCGACAAGATGCGACGACA
The DNA here is from genome assembly GCA_964561925.1 of uncultured Flavobacteriaceae bacterium. GTDB lineage: Bacteria > Pseudomonadota > Alphaproteobacteria > Micropepsales > Micropepsaceae > SZUA-430. The sequence continues at coordinate 982 of CAZLRW010000068.1, read as the reverse complement.
TCATCGTTGAAGGCCGCCCGGCGAAGAATTGCGAGCACGAAGTCGCCGACATCGGCGAGCTGCAGGTTCTGGCCGGCCATGCGCGTGATTGCCCCCGGTTCTCAAGCGGGAGGTATGCAGAAGCAGAAGCGAAGGCGCGAGCCGCGGGCCGCGACCTGAGCGCGATCTTTCCGATGCCAGCACACTGCGGAAATGGAAAATAAGGGACACGATACTGACCCACTACCTTCGCGCGACGCCTGCGTCAGGGCGTCCGCCTCCGCTCTCGCTCCGGCGGATGCAGGCGAGGCGCCTACGCGGTGCGTGCGCGGTTAGTCGTGTGTCATGCACCCGACGCGTCGGAGAGCTCGCCGCGGAAGAGGTTGCAATCTCGAAAGCCGGAAGGCAAGTGATCGGAGTTGACAGATGAAGCAGGCGATCGCGTCGGTTGCGTTGGCGATATTGGCAATGGGTTCGGTCGGCGTATCTGCCCGTGAAGAGACGGCGAGATTGCCGAATGAATCCGTAACGGCTGTATTTCCCGCCCATTGGACTGAAATGCTGTCTCGGGCGTATGCAGATTTTCGAACGATACGATCGGATGTTTCCTGCTTCAACGCCGAGGTCCGGAAGATCGGAGCGATTTATCGTGTCGCATTCGTGCCGCCTGACGAAGTGCGCGTTGAAGGCGACAGAGTGACGGCACCCGTCTCGCCCGGTAACAGCTCCTGCGGACACGGCTGGTACTACGAATTCGATAACGCCGGCACGCTAATCAAGAAGGCTGGACTTCGTTAGTATCTCGCGCGCTGACTAGCAGGCGACGAAGGATTGGAAGCGACGGGATGCAGCGTCAAGATATGCTGGCAATACTGCAAGCGGTCGCCCTTATGGCGTGCGCACCCGCGCGAGCAACTGAGCCGTTCGATAGCAGGCCGTGCAACATCGGTAAGCACTGCACGGTCGAGGGACCATTGGAACTGCACGCCGGCTATCCTGGCTC
>CAZLRW010000067.1:0-20981 GCA_964561925.1 uncultured Flavobacteriaceae bacterium | reverse complement strand
TCGTCGACGGTCGCCCAGTGAAGGCGCGCAGGTGAAGGAACTGCGACATGCGCGGACCGTCGTTGACGGGATAGTTGTCCCAGAGGAACGGCTTGCGTCGCAGGCGCGCGGTTACGTCCTGAAGATGACCCGGCGATAATGCGCGGGCGCAGACTTCCTCGCCGGTCCAAAAGACCTCGACCTTCGGATCGAGCAGACGGCCCAAGTCTTCGAGGTAGTTCGCGGGCCGCATCCCGAATACGCGGTCGAGCACCGCCTCGTCCGTGTAATAGGACGGACACATGATCAAGCGCGATGCCTTCGTGCGGCCGGCCACCAAAGCGATGATGTCGGCCTGGCGCGTCGCAAGATCCGGAATGTCGCCGCGCATGTCGTCGAACAGGATCGCGAGATCGTCGAGGCCGAGCGTGTCCAACTGCGCAAGGCGCGCGGCGAGCGTTGCGCGGGCTTCGTCGTTGAAGTCCCGGTACACTTCGTAAGGACTCAAGCCGACGCCGAAGCGTACGCCGGCGGCGCGGCAGGCGGCGGCGAATGCGGCAAGCGCCTCGTGCGCCGCGGGCGGGTGCGGCTCCTTCCAACGGCGGCGCAGGAACTCATCGGCCTTCGGCGCGTAGATGAAGAAGCGGTAGCCGTGCGGCTTTAACGCGCGCATCACCGCGGTGCGGTCGGGCCAGCTCCAGGGCTTGCCGAAATAACCTTCGATGATGCCGAGTTCGGGGATCGTGTCGCTCATGCGAGCACGAACTTAGCAGCGGCTTGAGGCGCGGACAAATTCGGTTACGTTCGGTGTCAACAAACGCTGCGCGATGCAGCTGAGATGGTGATTCATGACTGAGATCGTCGAACGGGCGGTGCGGTTTGCGGAGGTGCATGTGGCGCCCAATGCGGCCAGGTGGGCGCGCGAGGGGCGGATGCAGGTTGAGGCTCTGCGCGCGGCGGCGGGGGACGGGTTGCTGGCGTTTCAGGCGCCGAAGGCCTGGGGCGGGCATGAGATCGGGTTTCTGGCGAAACTCAGGCTGCTCGAGACGTTGTCGCGGCATTCGTATGACTTTGCGTTCAGTCTGACGAACACGGCGGGGTGCGCGGCGCATTTGGCGGAGGCATTGCCGCGTTCTGTTGCCGAGCGCTATGTGCCGGCGATGCTGAAAGGGGAGCGCTTCGGCGGCAGTGCGCTCAGCGAGCCCGGCGCGGGCAGCGACTTTGCCGGCATCAAAACGCGCGCGGCGAAGGACGGCGATGCGTGGGTGCTCAGCGGCGAGAAGGGGTGGATCACGAACGCGGCGTTCGGCGACGTGTTCATCACCTATGCGCAGACCGATCCGGCGCAAGGGTGGCGCGGCATCGGTTGCTTCCTGGTCGACGGGCGGCGCGACGGGTTTCAGCGCACGAATGCGGAGGCGTTGGCGGGTGGCGGCGTGATCGGCGCGGGCGGGTTTCGTCTGCAGAACTATCGCGTGGCAGCGGACGAAGTGATTGCACCGCCTGGGCAAGCGTTCCGCCGCGCGATGACGAGCGTCAATCAGGCGCGCACCTATGTGGCGGCGATGTGCGTCGCGATGGTTGACGCGTGTTTGGACACCGCGATCGCCTATGGCAAGGCGCGGCAGGCGTTCGGTGCACCGCTATCGGCCAAGCAAGGGTGGCGATGGATGGCGGGCGACATCGCGACGGATGCGGAAGCCGCGCGGTTGCTGGTCGCGAAGGCGGCGGACTTGATCGTGCGCGGCGAAGATGCGGCGCTCGCGTCCGCGCATGCGAAGAAGTTTGCGACGCGCATGGCGTGCCAGCGCATTTCGGATGCGTGTCAGCTGATGGGGGCTGCGGGCTTGCGCGAGGAGTATCCATTCCTGCGCCACCTCGCCTCGGCCCGCGTCGCGAGCTACACGGACGGGTCGACCGAGATGCAGAACGAGCGGATTGCGGCGATACTGATGGGACCGGCGGCCTAGAAGCGGAAGCCGATGCGGGCGCCGGCGGTTTCCAGGCCCTCATTGTTGTCGCAGAGATTCGCGTTCGAAATATGGTCGAGATAGAGCGAGAGCGAGACGTTGTCGCTGACCATCACGCCCGTCGAGGCCGCGAGGTGGAACAGCACGCGGCAGCCGAGTTCCTTGCGGTCGTACATTGTCTTGTCGAGGTCGCCGTCATGAACGGCCGCGCCGACGGCGCCTTCGATGAACCAGGGGCCGGCGATCGGGCCGCCGAGCGTCAAGCCTGCGTAGGCTTGGCTCGTGTCGCCATTGGTGTTGACGGACACGCCGATCGAAGGGCGCGCTTCCCATGCACCGTCGAACCAACCGAGGTCGGCGAAATAGAGTTCGGCGTTGATGTCGAGGCCTTCTTCCTTCGTCGCGACGAAGACGCCTTGATCATGCGCGAGGGCGCCGAAGCGTATCTCCGAGAATATGCCGTCGGCGTGCGCGGACGCGATCGTCCAGGCCGCCGCAAACGCGAGCGCGACCGCAATCGATTTGCGCATGCGACAATTCCCCCTGCCCCCTCAAGAAAATGCGACGGGGATCGCCTTCTGTCAAACGGGCTTACTCTTTCGGGCCCCAGTGATCGGCGAGAAAGGCTTCGGTTCCTTCGATTTCCGGCATCCAGTGGTGGCGCGTGACGCCGAAGACCGAGCGTGACGGTTTGGTGAACCCGGGATCGGCGAACGCACCGACGGCGACGCCGATCAACTGGGATTCCAAAGACAAATCCCAGTACACGGACGAACCGCATTTCGGGCAGAAGTGGAACGTCACGCGGCCACCGCGTTCGGTCGGGCGGGAGAAATCTCTCACCTCGCCTTCAACCGTGAGGAGTGCCGCGCGGGGGAAATAAGCATTGTCGCTGAACACGCTGCCCGAGCGGCGCTGGCATTGGAAGCAGTGACAGATGACGACGCGTGAGGGTTCTCCCTTGATCTTCAGCCGCAGGTTGCCGCAGCTGCACATCGCGGTGCGTTCCATGCTGTCCCCTCTCAGTCAGGCTTCAGGTCGCTCAAGCGGTCGACCTTGCGCAGGGCCGGAAACCAATAGGCCCACAATCCTACGACGGCGAGCGTGCCGACGCCACCGACGACGACCGCCGGGACCGTGCCCCACCAGGCGGCGGTGACGCCGGACTCGAACTCGCCCAGTTCGTTCGAGGCGCCGATGAAGAGCATAGAGACGGCGCTGACGCGGCCGCGCATGTGGTCGGGGGTCGCAAGCTGAGTCAGCGAATGGCGCACGTTGACGGAGACCATGTCGGCGGCACCGAGCGTAATCAGTGCCGCGAGCGAGAGATAGAAGTTCTCCGACAGGCCGAAGACGATCGTCGCCACGCCGAAGATTGCGACGCAGACGAACATTCTCGCGCCGGCATGGCGGCCGATCGGGCGGAGGGTGAGCACGACGGACATGATCGCCGCGCCGATCGCCGGGCCTGCCTTTAGAATGCCGAAGCCCAAGGGGCCGACCTTCAGGATGTGCTCGGCGAAATACGGCAGCAACGCCGTCGCGCCGCCAAGCAGCACCGCGAAGAGATCGAGCGAGATGGCGCCGAACAGTTCCTGGCGGCGGCGGACATAGGCGATGCCCTCTGCAACACGCTCATAGAGCGAACCCGTGATCTCCCGCCGCTGTTGCGTGATGATGCGAATGGCATAAATGAGGGCGCTGCTGGCCGCGAACAACGTCAGGCAGATCGCGTAGGAAACGCCTGCGCCCAAGAGCAGCAGCGCGCCGCCGATCGCGGGGCCTGCGATCACGGCGACTTGGAACACGGTCGACGAGATCGAGATCGCCTGCGGCAGGTCCTTCGCGGACACGATCTGCGGCAGAAAAGATTGCGAGGCGGGGGCGGAGAACGCGCGCGCCGCGCCGAAGAGCACGAGCGTCGCGAAGTAGGGCCAGGTGTCGGTGACGCCCGAGAACGTCAGCGCCATGAAGATCGCGGCGCACGTCGCCTCCACAACATAGCTCGCGGAAAGCACGCGCCTGCGCTCGTAGCGGTCGGCGACGTCGCCGGCATAGAGCGTCAGCGCGAACATCGGCACGAACTGCGCGAGACCCACGAGACCCAGCGCGAACACGTCGTCGGTCAGCTTGAAGATCTGCCAGGCAACGGCGGCGGACTGCACCTGCATCGCCATGACGCCCGCGAAGCGCGAGACGAGGAACAGCGTGAGATTGCGGCTCAGGATGGCCGAAAGCGGAGCGGTCACTTGCGCTGCGTTGCGACCAGAGCGCGGATGACGGCGGTGACGAGCACCGCGACGCAAAGGACGGCAATCACCATCCACGAACCGATGTCGAAGCGCTTGCCTTCTTCAAGGTAGCGCGCGAGGCCGAAGCCTAGGAGCGAGACGACGACGAAGACTACGCCGATCTTGAGCGTGCCGACGAACTTCGCGAAGGGGGTGTCGGGACCTTGAGACATTGCCGGCGCGTCATGCCTCGCGCGGGCGCGTCAGCGCCGCGAAGACGAGGCCTGCGATCAGTCCGGCTGCCATCTGCAGGCCGAGGCCCATCGTGCCGCGCGCGCCGAAGACGCCGACCGTGCCCAGCTGCATCTTCAGCGCCGTATACAGGATGAAGATCGCAACCGCACCTGCGACCGCAAAGACGATCGGGCGCAAACCCGTGAACCGCGCGACGAAGGTGCCACTAAGAAATGCCACGAAGAGCGCGATGCCGGAGAGCGCGCCAAACAACGGCGCCATGCCGACGAGGTCGTGTGTGAACCAGGAAATGCGATCGGCGAACGGCAGCGTGGGCGCCGCGCCCTCGCCCTGTTGGGCCGCTGCAACCCATGCCTCTTGCACCATGAACGAATGTGCGGCGGTGCCGAGCACGAGCATCACGACGACGGCGATCACCAAGGCCACAAGCCAGCGGACCATAACGAAACACTCCCCTTCAAGCTCTTTGCTTATGCCCCGAAATAGGGTCAGATGTCTCTAGCAAGAATTCGCACAAATCGTCGGAGAATTCGCATGCGCGTTTGGCTTTGGGTGTTCGGCGCCGGTTTGGCGATGGCTGCGAGCGTTCCGGCAGCGGCGGACGTCGCGCCTGATCCGGTTCGCCCGTCGCCTCCTGCGCCCGCGCAGCCGCCGGAGTTGAAAACCGGCTACAAGGTCGTCGAAATCGCCAAAGGTCTCGACCATCCTTACTCCATCGCGTTCTTGCCGGACGGCGCGATGTTGGTGACGGAGCGCATGGGCCGCCTGCGCCTGATCAAAGACGGCAAGCTGGTCGATACGCCGATTGCGGGCGTGCCGCCGGTTCATCATCGAAGCCAAGCGGGACTGTTCGACGTCGTTCTGCATCCGCAATTCGCGCAGAACAGCCTCGTCTATCTGGCCTATGCGCACGGCACCGCGCAGGCGAACGCCACGCGGGTGGCGCGCGCCCGCTTCGACGGCTCGGCGTTGCAAGACTTGAAAGTCATCTTCGAGGCGTCGCCGTTGAAGGATACGAGCAACCACTATGGCGGGCGCATCGCGTTCCTGCCGGACGGGACATTTACGCTGCTCGTCGGCGACGGCTTCGAATACCGCGAGAGCGCGCAAGACGTGCGCACGCATTTGGGCAAGATCGTTCGGCTGAACGACGACGGCAGCGTGCCGCAGGACAATCCCTATGCGACCGGCGAGAACGGCGCGAAGCCCGAAATTTGGTCCTTCGGTCATCGCAATCAGCAGGGGCTCGCGTTCGATCCGCAGCGGTTGATGCTGTTCGAGCACGAGCACGGGCCCCAAGGCGGAGACGAACTCAACATTATCGAGTCGGGGCGCAACTATGGTTGGCCCGTCATCACGTACGGCATGGACTATTCCGGCGCCTATGTGTCGCCCTATACGGCGCGCGACGGGATGGAGCAGCCGGTGCTGCAATGGACGCCATCGATCGCGCCGTCTGGGCTTGCGATCTATTACGGCGACAAGTTTCCGCAATGGAACGGCGATGCGTTCGTGGGTGCGCTCGCGCACAAGCATCTGCGGCGCATCGACCTTGACGACCGCGGCGGCGCGGTCGGGGAGCAGCGCCTGCTGACCGAGTTGAACGAGCGTATCCGCGACGTTCGCGTCGGACCGGACGGGTACATCTACGTCACCACGGACTATGCCGCGACGGTCGACAAGACCGGCGGCGTGTTGAAGGCCGCGACAGGCGACAAGACCGGCCGCGTGTTGAAGATCGAGCCGGCGCCTTAGCGACCTAATCCTCCGGCCACTGCACCGCGCCCGGTTTGGGGCGCGAGCGGCTGTGGCGGATCAGGGCTGCGGCCACGCCGATCAGGTAGACGCTCCATCCAAGGGCGGTCATTGCCGGAAGAAAGACGTTGGCGACGGGGGCTGCGGCGACGGCGGCGTCCCTCAGGATCCGCGCAAGCTCCGTCATCGGCGGCGCCGAGACGGCGAGCAGCGTCGCATCGGCGACATGCCAGCCGAAGCGCGACAGCGCGAGAAAGATCGCGACGGCACCAACCCAAGCCCCGATCTCGGCGAGGCCCAGCAGAACTTGGCGCACGAGCAGCCAGCGCGCGTAGCGTGGGCTCTCCTGCGCGAACAGGCGGATGATCTCGGCCTCGGTCCAATCGCGTTCGCCGGCCGGCGGAAAGCCGTAGACAATGAGCGCTTGTGTGGCGCCCAACGCAGCAAGGGCGGTCAGCCATAGGCGCGGCTCGCCGTCTGCGAACGGCGCCAAGCAAGCGACGCCGATACTCAACGCGGCGAGCGCGATGAAGGCGGCGGACGTCAAGAGATAGGCCGCCAGCGCGAGGGTCGGATACGCGACATCCCGCGCCACCGCATCGCGGACGATCACGTAGCCCTCGATCATCGCGGCAGAGAGGAGAAGATGGGCGACAGTCACTGCGTACCGCGCGCCGGTCAGGCCGATCGCCTGCTGTTCGCCGGTGGAAAGCAACGCCAGCGCAGCGCCCGCCGATGCAAGTGCCGCACCGTGTGCGAGCGCTATGGCCCATGGTGTTCGAGACGGCATTTCAACCCCGCGCGGCGCGCCTTGCGCCGCACTCCCTCCCCCGCCATGGTATCCGCCAAACGCGGCATCATCCAAGGTTCGAACACATGGCGGGATTGACGGTTTCGCGGCTTGCCGGCGCGCTGGGTGCGGAATTGCGCGGCGTGAACCTGTCCCGGCCGCTTGGAGCGGGCGAGATTGCGGCGCTTCGTGCCGCGCTGAGCGAGCATCTCGTCGCGACGCTTCCCGATCAGGTGATGTCGCTCGACGATCTCGAACGGCTGACCGATCAGCTCGGCGGGCGGGCGGTGACGCCGTTCGTCAAGCCGCTGCCGGACCGTCCGTATGTGATCCGCGTGCTGAAGGAGCGCGAGGACACGCTCAACTTCGCGAATGCGTGGCATTCGGACTTGTCCTACCTCGCCGAGCCGCCGAGCTTCACGCTGCTGTACGCGCACGACGTCCCGCAGTTCGGTGGGGACACGTTGTTTCAGAACCAGTATCTCGCGTACGAGACGCTTTCGGAGGGCTTGAGGGCGACGCTGCGCAGTTTGCGCGCCGTGCACTCGGCGGGAACAGCGTATGGAACCGGGGGCTTCCTCGACAAGGTGAAGCACAAAATGTCGACCGCGATCGCGCCATCCGACGACGCGTTCCGCGAGGAGATCCATCCGGCGGTGATCCGCCATCCGGAGAGCGGGCGCGCAGCGCTCTATCTCAATCCGGTCTACACGGTGCGCTTCGACGGCTGGAGCATGGCCGAGAGCCAAGCGTTGTTGCAGCACATCTATCGCCACGCGACGAACGAGAACTTCACGTGCCGCGTCCGCTGGGCGAAGGGCACGCTCACCATCTGGGACAATCGCGCGACGCAGCACAACGCGCTCAACGACTATCACGGTCAGCGGCGCGAGATGTTCCGCACGAGCGTCGGCGGCGCGCGGCCTTTGGCGGCCTAAGGCTCGTCTACGGGCTTCCGGCCGATGTAGGACGCGCTTCGGTCGAGCTGTTTCAGCGACAGGTTCAACGCCGTAGCGACACGAGCGTAGGAACGCCAAGTGCCGGATTTCACTTCGCCGTTCGCGCCGAGTTGCGAAATCCCGGTGAGGCCGGTCGAGAGATTGTGGCGCCAGAGTTCCTTGCGAAAAAACGGCGGACCTGCATCGAGGCCGCGGATGAGTTCGGCCGACAACGTGTCGGAGCCACGGCCGAAGGCACCCGCGGCGTACAGATCGCCGATGTCGCGCGCCAGCTTCTCGTCGGTCATCGACGCCGGATCGTATCTGGACCCGTTCGTCTTGGTTTCGACGGCGAGCGCCTCATAGCCGCCGCCACCGCGCACCTCGCGAACGAAGAGGCCGTCGATCCCCTGCCCGCGGGTTCCATGCTTCGACTTCAGCTTGATCCATCCGTCTTGAGCCAGAACGATGCTGGTCAGCAGTTCGCCGAAATCGCCCTGCGAACTGGAATTCGCGAAGTCGGTGACTTTGAGGTCGGGACGGTCGGCGATCTGCAATTGCAGCGGCGACGGCTTGGACGGTTGGCGCGGGGGTTGCGGCGCGCGGGTCGTCTGCTGTTGATCCGCCTTTGCAGGCTGCAGAGACTCGCCGGGGCGCACATCGCGCGGCGCGCGCACCGGAGCCGGGGTCTCGGTGCGCGGGCGGGCCCAGCGCTCGCGCAGCGACAAGGCCACGCGGGCGACGACGAGCACGACCACAAGCGCGACCAGTCCCGCGATGACCCAGGGAAGGGTCTCGATCGCACAGCCTAGAAATGTGCCGCCGCCACAACTCACCGGCATCCGCCCCCCGCGATGCCAGGTCAAAAAGCCCGAACGGGCCGACCGGCGCAAGGCCTCGCGTGGTCACTTTCCGGGACCAGGGGGACGGAAATGAGGTCATCGGGCTAGAATGACCTGCTGGCCCACGGGTCCGGGGAGGCGCCGATGTCGGGCGTTGGGACGCGCATCAAGAAGGCGCGCGAGGTTCTAGGGATGACGCAGGTCACGCTCGCCAAGGCGGTGGGCATCAGCCAACAGGCCGTGATGGAGCTTGAATCCGGCCGCGCGAAGGGCACGAAGCACACGGCCAAGTTCGCGCGGGCGCTGGGTCAAGATCCGCTCTGGCTCGAGACCGGCGAGGGACGCATGCGCGAGGCGGCGAAGGCGCGCCGCCAGGTGCGCAACGAGTTCGCCGAGAGCGTGCCGGAGCTTGCGAACTACGAGCGGCTGCCGGTGTTCGACCTCAAGACCGTGACCGGCCGCGATCCGCTCAGCGATGGGGCACAAGCGGCGAGCTATGCGATGTTTCGCAGTGCGTGGCTGCGAAATTTGACGACGACGCCGTTTTCCCAGCTGGCCGTCGTGCAAATGTCCGGCGACTCGATGGAGCCTACGCTCAATCACGGCGATCAAGCGCTCGTCGATACGACGCAGACGAACTTGCGGCGCGAGGGGCTTTATGTGCTGCGCCTTGAGGACATCCTGATGATCCGCCGGGTTACCATGCACCCCGCGACGCGGCGGGTGACGATCGGTTCGGACAACGCGCGCTATAAACCTTACGAGGACTTGGATCCCGACGGGCTGGACGCGCTGGGGCGGCTGATTTGGATCGGGCGAACGCTCGGCTAGCTGCCGCGGCTGCGATAGAGCGCGTAGAAGACCGGCAGCAGGATCAAGCCGAACACCAGCGCCAGCGTTAATCCGGCGAGCGCGATCAGCACCAACACCACAAACACTTGTTTGAGGGCCGGTGAGACTTCGAACGGCGCGATCGTCTCGAGCATGGCACCCAAAAAACCGGCAAAGGGTTCAATGACGACGGCATGCCAGGAGGCAAAGGTCGCTGCGGCCCGGTCCGGCCCGACACCCAGCAGGGCGTAGACGGCCGCGAACAAACCGAACAACGACAAGACGACGGCCAAAACCGCGTATGGCCAAAGCCAGCGGCGCATCAACCCCTCTCCCCTCGCCGGGTTGTTTAGCATGCCAGGCCAGTTTGGGCTGATGCGGCGGGGCCGCAGTCGGGGCTTCGCTGGGGCTAAACCGCGATCACGTGTTCGCGAAGCGCCTTGGCGACCGCCTGAACGCGGGTCGAGACGCCGAGCTTGGCCTTGGCGCTGTCGACGTGGAAGCGGACGGTTCTGGGGCTGATCCCCAAAAGGCGGCCGATCTCCGCGTCCGGATGGCCGATCGCGACGTGCCGCAAGCATTGGGTCTCGCGAACCGAAAGGGTCATGGCGGCGTTAGGCCGCTTGCCGGCGCGCAAATCCAGCGCGCGGTCGACAGCGGCATGGCTCACGACGTGGAGCAGCGAGCGGGCGATCCCGGAGGTGTCCGGACGCTCGCCCCCCAGATTGATACCGGCCACGGGGTCGTCCCCGCGGTAGACGGGTAGGACCAGACCGTCCCCCTTCCGCACGGACTCGACCATCAGTTGAGTCCAGCGCTGCCCGCGATGGGCGGGTTCGCCCGCCACGTCAGACACCAGGAACGGCACTTGCGAGTTCAGCGCCCGCTGCACCAGGGGGTGCTGCTCGTAGACCATTTCGCGGTCGATGGCGCTCATCAGTTCAAGCGGCGTGTCGGCGTAGAGGGCGGCGTCGCGGATGCCGCCGACAAGCCGAGCCGCATCGATTGCCAGCACGTGCGTGTAGCCGAAGCGGCCGGCATAATCCTTAACACCGGCCCAAAGCGAGGCGGGGGTCGCAGCCGATGCGATGCGGGAGAGGGTTTCGCCGAGCTGCGCGTGGTGTTCCATCGGTCCGATCGAGCCCCTTCGGTGCGCACGCGGGATTGTTGCACGCGGCCTTCACTATGACTGTAGCGCAGGGCGCGCGAGACTGCCAGATCGGACAGGCCGATCGCCATCCCGGCAACGTCAGGACGAACGAAACGCGATGCTCGTTCCGCATGCGCTGCACTGCGAAATCGCGTGGCGCGATCATGACATACGACTCGTAATTTCGGTTCAGAGTTAATTCGCGCAGCGGTCGCTCCGCGCATCGGCGGCGACGTATCGAACAACGTTCGATCGAGCTAACCATCGCAACGACGCTTCGCGTTTTGAAACATGCGGTAACACGCGTGATCGCGACGGCGACGCGCGACACCATGGCAAATTGCTCCGCATGCTGATTTATTTTCGGAGACCACTGGACACACGCCAAAGTGGGTTTAGGCTTCAATGTAGAATCACGGTTGCACGCGATTCCCTAAGCCTCAGGAAAAGTCCAGGCACCACGTGCAGCCGTCGCCTAGGGAGGGCGAGTATGCGTAAGGGGCTTCGGTGTCCAAGGGACACCAACAAGCGGTGGTCCGCGTTATCCATTGCGGCCTGCAACGACGGAAAGAGGAGCTGACGGCGCGGCATTTCGAGCCGCGGCGTGGTTCTTTTCTTCGCGCTGACGGACCTTAACAAAGTCTGTGGCGCGAAACTTGCGGAGCAGGATCGCCATGGAACACCGTTCACCAGATAAGACGCCGAAACGCCTGCAGACGTTGCTGCTGGCAGGGTCCGCGGTCCTTTGCAGCGCCGGCACGGCGAGTGCCGAACCGATACAGCCCTTCTGGCTGATGCCCACGACGCTGACGACGGGGCTCGGGCTTGAGAAGCAGGCCGCGGTCGAGCAGATCAAATCTTTCCGCACGCAAGTGTTCGCGCGGCAAAGCGCAAACCTTCTGACGTGGGTGGAGGAAAAAAAGAGCGACGCGTTCGACTTCGACGTGCCCCTGCCCTTCGCCGAAGAAGCCAAGACCGAAGACGACGCACCGTTCTCGTTCAAGCTGCGCGCGAGTACGTTCGACCTCGAACCTTCGGTCGGCGTGAAGGTCGAACGGCTGGCGGGCGGTTCGAACTTCGGCAGCGTGCCGACCGAGGCCGCGGGCTTCGATGCGGAACTTCTCAACGGACGCTTCTCGATCAGCCAAGATTTCGCGCGCACGATCGACGAAACGGAGACGCGCGACTTCCGCGATCCGCAGCTGCGCGAGCGCGACCGGGCCGTCGCCTTCAGCGACACGTCGCGCCGCACGCGCTTCAACGCGAAGGTCATCGACACCGAGAATTTGCGCCTGCTGGTCGACGGCGAGTTCGGCGAGACGTCCGAAGGCTTCGCCACGAGTCTGCGCGAGATGCCGACGGGGCGGCTCGTGCTGCCCGGTTCATGGTCGACGCTGTCGTCGCGCATCGAGTTCGGCCCGGCGAACGTGTCGGTCGACTATCAGGATTTTCTGACGCGCGAGGAGTCGCTGAAGCAGCAAGGCATCACGCTCGGCTATGCGTCGTCTGAATTGTCGATCTACCGCAAAGAAGGAATGGAGTTCAATCTGACGCAAGGCGGTCAGTGGCTGAAGCGCACGAACTACACGGGCGTGACCGCCGACATCCTCGTCGCCGACGTCATTCCAAGCGCCGTTGCCGACGCGATCGACCCCATCCGACCATTCTTGCCGACACGCGTAGCGGCGAACATCGAGCGCGGGGACGTCACGCGTTCGGAACTGACGATCGGGCCGCGCGAGCGGGTCGATACCGCGAGCTTCGCGTTGACTTGGGACACGCGCCTTGGAGAGACGACGGCGAGCGCTTGGGAGCGGCGGATCAAAACCGACGCTCAGATTCCCGGCGCGACCGACGGTTTGCCGCTGTCGCGCTCGCGCGACCGCTTCATCGACGTGTCGCACAAGATTCGCCGCGGCAATTGGCAGTTCGGCGCGGGGCTTTCGCTGATCGAGACCGACGACGAGATCGCGGGCATCCGCAGTGCGGAGAGCGAAGTTGCGCCGCACGTCTCCATCGCCTACGCGCCCGACGACGGCCCGCGGGTCGAGCTTCGGGTCGGCGCGGCGGACGCGCAATCGCAGCTCGTCGACGACAACCTCGCGGCGCGCGCGAAGACGCGGCAGCTGCAGCTCAGCGTCGACCTGTCGAGCTTTGCGCAGGAGGAACTCAACCGGCCGGACGCGAAACTGAAGCTCGAGTATCGCTACGACCTGAACGGCAGCGACAAAGATCCCGTATCGGGACGCGAGCGCGGCGGCGGACATGCGGTGCTGCTGACGTTCTCGACGCCGCTGAACTGAGAATTCCCAGAGCGCCGCAGGCGCGCTAAGGTCGCGCCTTCATGGCCGTCTTTCGCTATATCGTGCACGACGTTGACGCGGCGGTTGCGTTCTATCGCGACATGCTGGGGTTCTCATTGCGCCAGCAATTCGGGCCGGCCATGGCGATCGTCGCCAAGGACGATCTCACGCTTTGGCTGGCGGGGCCGCCCTCTTCCGCCGCGCGACCGATGCCGGACGGGCGGGTGCCCGCACCGGGCGGTTGGGGACGCTGCGTGATCGAAGTGCGCGACTTGGCGGCGACGGTCGCGGCGTTGAAGGCGCGCGGCGTGGCGTTTCGCAACGACATCGTGAGCGGCCCGGGCGGTCAGCAGATTCTCTGCGACGATCCTTCCGGCAATTGCATCGAGCTGTTCCAGCCGGCATAGACGCGTTTGGCGGGCGGCGACGGCGGGTGTAGCCTTACGGGCGTTCGAGTCACCCAACAACAACGACAAGGAGCGGTGTCATGATCCGTCGTACCCTGTTTGCCGCGGCCGCCTTCGCGGTAGCCACTTCGGGGGCAGTCGCCGACGATATGTGCATGAAGATCGAGACGGCGGCGCTCGAAGGAAAGAACGCCGAGATCGACGCCTTGATCGCGCAGGGCGCCAGCGTGAATTGCCAATTCTCCGACGGCTGGACCGCGTTGATGCATGCGGTCTACGGCAAGAAGCTCGAGACGGTGAAGCACTTGCTTAAAGCGGGCGCCAACCCGAACCTGACGCGGACGGACGGTGTCACGGCGCTGAAGATGGCGAAGGCGGGACAAGTGCTCAGCATGGGCGAAGGCGAGGTGAAGCTCTACGCCGACATGGAGGCAGCCCTGCTGGCGTCCGGCGCAAAATGAGGCCTCCCGCTCGGGGAGGCAGCTGTCGGTTGCGCGTGCGGCACCTTATCTCGCCGGCCTTGCCGCCAACGCCCTTGACGTTGGCGGCGGGCTCAAACCATCTATTGATGCATGGACAACGCCAGCACAGCCTTTGGCGCGTATCGCGAAACTGCTGCGGGCGTAGTGTTCCGCTCCGGGCTCGGCACGCGGCATGTGCCGTACGGCCCCCTGCCCCGGCAGAAGCTCGACATCTATCTGCCGAAGGGCGGCGCGGCTAAGGCGGTCATTCTCTATCTCTACGGCGGGGGATGGGTGTCGGGCGCACGTTGGTACTATCGTCTGTTCGGACGGATGATGGCCGCGCGCGGGTATGCGGTCGTCGTGCCCGACTATCACCTCTATCCGAATGCGAGGTATCCGGCGTTCGTCGAAGACGCTGCGTTGGCGTTCAAGTGGACGCACGATCATGCGGCGCAGCTCGGCGGCAGCTCGGCGCGGCTCTTCGTGATGGGGCATTCGGCGGGGGCGCATATCTCGGCGCTGCTCGCGCTCGATCCGCGGCACTTGGCGCGGCACGGTTTGAAGCCGTCGAATATTCGCGGGGTCGTGGGTTTGGCCGGGCCCTATACGCTCGACCCGATGAAGTGGAAGGGGCTCAAAGACATCTTTGCGCTGTCGGTTGCCGAGCCGCATGCGGCACGGCCGATCAAGCTTGCGCGCGCGGGCGCGCCGCCGATGCTGCTTCTGCACGGCGAGCGCGACCGGGTCGTGGGTTCGCATGCGAGCGTCAATTTGGCGGGTGCTCTCGACGGCGCGGGGTCGAAGGCCGAAGCGAAGATTTATCCGCGCATCGGGCACTTCGAGATTTTCGCGGCCTACCTTTGGGGTTGGCGTTGGCGGGCGAGCGTGCTGAAGGATACCGAAGCGTTTATCGCGGCGATCCTTAGCGCGGGCGCGTCACGGCTCACAGCACCAACTGAGTCTGCGTGACGAGTGCGACGAGTTTTCCGTCCTCGCGCGTGATCTTCGTTTGCCAAACTTGCGTCTTGCCGCCGCGATGGACGGGCGTCGCCGTCGCGCGCACGGTTTGACCCTTTTGGGCGGCGTTCAAGAAGTTCGTCTTGCTTTCGATCGTCGTCGTGCCCTTTGCCCCCTCAGGCAGGTTCAGGAACGTCGCGACCGCGCCGACGCTGTCGGCCAGGGCCATCGCCGCACCGCCGTGCAGAATGGGCATCGGCGCCGTGCAAAGGTCGTCGCGCACGGCGAGTTCGGCGACGACTTCGTCCTTTGAGACGGCCACGAAGCGAACGCCCATCAGCTTGGCGAAGGGCAATGGGTTTGCGTTCAGTTGTTCGGCGGTGAGCATGAAAATCAGTCCTCTAGGTTCGAGCCAAGCCCTTCCCCCCTTGAGGGGGAAGGTGGATCGCCGCCAAAGGCGGCGAGACGGATGGGGGGCCGCGCGTCGGGCGCTCATGCCCCCCATCAGTCGCGCCTGCGGCGCGCCAGCTTCCCCCTCAAGGGGGGAAGCGCTTCGCTGTCGTTATCGCGTCTCAAGGTTTCGGACGATTACGCCGCAGGTAATCATCCCTCACGCAGCGCCCGCGCTTTCTTCGCGGCGGGGCGGTCCCAGCAGCGTTTGAGCCAAGCTTCGAGGTGGGGTTTGCCGGCGAGGTCGACGAAGAGCAGGCGGTAGAGAACGGAGGCGACATTCAGATCGGCGACCGTGAACGTGTTCGGCTCGGCGAGGTATTGGCGCTTTGCGAGTTCGCCGTTCAGCACCTGCAGCGGCCACTCCATCGCTTCGCGCGCTTCGAGCGCGATCTTCACGTCGCGCTGTGCGGGCGGCAGCAGCATGCCGTGCGTGATCCAGCGCACGATCGGCGTGTCGAGTTCGGCCATCACCCAGAAGCTCCACTGCCAGGCTTTGGCTTCGGCATGGAGGTCGGCGGGATAGAGCTTGCCGTGTTTCTTGGCGAGATAGAGGTTGATCGCCATCGACTCCGACAATGTGAAGCCGGCGTCGTCGATCGCAGGAATGTGACCCGCCGGGTTGATCCTCAGGTAGGCGGGCTCGCGCGTGCCGCCGTCCGTCGTGCCGACGTGAACGAGTTCGTAGGGCAGTCCCAGCTCCTCGCAGAGCCAGAGCGCGCGCACCGCGCGCGACTGCGCGTAGCCGTAGATCTTCAGTTTGCTCACTGCGCCTCGTCCCATTGCTGGCTGACGACGCCACAGGCGATGCGCGCGCCGCCTCCGCCTAGCGGTTTCGGCTGATCCGCGAAGTTGTCGCCGCCTTCGTGAATGACGAACGCGCGTCCGCGCACGGCCGAAACCTGGAGGCGGAAGGCGAGCATGCGTTCGGTCGCGTTGCCGTCCTTGTCGACCACCAGCACCGGCAGGTCGCCGCGGTGGCCGTCGCCCTTCGGACCTTCGTGCTTGCCGGTCGCGTTCGGGTCGTAGTGATTGCCGGCGGCAAGGCCCGCCACCATCTTGCCGTCCTTCATCGCGGGACCGCAGTTCGGGTTCTCGTGCACGTGGAAGCCGCGCTCTCCCGGCGGCAGACCGCGCAGCTTCGGCACGACCTCAAGACCGCCGCGCGTGTCCATCAGCGACAGCGTGCCGATCTCGGGCCCGATGCCCTTGTCGTCGATCTTGTACATCGTGACCGTGACGCGCGAGGAAGAACCGGCCGGCGTGTTGCTGCCGACGTCGACCGACGCCGACGCGCCGACACCGACATTGCCCGAGCCGCCGCCGACGCCTACGCCGACTGAAAGGCCGCCGCACGCGGCGAGCGGCAGGACGGCAAGCGACGACAACAGAACTTTGCGCATGGAGACCTCCTTGTTCACGTGGCGACGCGAAGGTGGCGGATCGGTCGGCCGGGGGCGATGGCCTGAGCCGCGCGGATGACCGCGTTCGCGTCAATTCCGTAGTGCTTGTACAACTCGGCGAGCGAGCCTGTCTGTCCGAAATGTTCGACGCCGAGCGCGCGCACACGGTGGCCGTGCACGGATCCAAGCCACGCCAGCGTCGCGGGGTGCCCGTCGAGCACTGTGACGAGCGCACAATCCGGCGGGATTTCAGCGAGCAACCTTTCGATATGCGACTTCGCGCCGATGAGGCCGCGCTCGCGCGCGCGTTGCGCGGCCGTCCAGCCTGCGTTCAGGCGATCTGCCGATGTCACGGCGAGCAGGCCCACGTCGCGCCGGTCTTCGGCCATGAGTCCGACCGCTTCGACGGCCTCCGGCGCGATCGCGCCCATGTAGGCGACGACGACTTGCGCGTTCGCGCCGGGCTTTCGCTGCCAATAGGCGCCGTCGATGATGCCTTGGGCGACGTCGTCGGTCATCTCGCGCTTCGGTTGCTCGATCGGGCGCGTCGAGAGGCGGAGATAGATCGAGCCTCCCGTTTGATCGCGCAGCCAGGTGCGCTCGTCCGGGTCACCTTCGCCGTCGCGTTGGATGTAGTCGAACGCGAAGCGGAGCATCACGGCAAGTTCGTCGACATAGGCCGGTTCGAACGCGCAGAGGCCGTCTTGCGAAAGGCCGATCAGCGGTTGGGCGATCGATTGGTGCGCGCCGCCTTCCGGGGCAAGCGTGATGCCGGATGGCGTCGCCACGATGATGAAACGGGCGTCCTGGTAGCAGGCGTAGTTCAGCGCATCGAGGCCGCGGGCGATGAACGGGTCGTACAGCGTGCCGACGGGGATGAGACGCTCGCCGTTCAGCGAATGCGAGAGTCCTAAGGCCGAGAGCAGGATGAAGAGGTTCATCTCGGCGATGCCGAGTTCGATGTGCTGGCCCTTCGGTCCAAACTCCCAGGTGAACGTCGAGGGGATGCGCTCCTTCTTGAACGTGTCGGCCATCGTCTCGCGCGCGAACAAGCCGCGCCGGTTGACCCAAGCGCCGAGATTCGTGGACACGGTGACGTCGGGCGAGCAGGTCACGATGCGGGCGGCGAGTTCGCCCTTCTCGCGGCCGAGTTCGTTCATCAGATTGCCGAAGCCCGCTTGCGTCGACATTTCGCCGGCGATCGGAACCTTTAGCGCCGGCGGCACGTCGAGACGCGGCGCGGTGAAGCGGCGACGACCTTCGCTCGCGAACGGGACGCTCGCCAGGAAGTCGACAAGTTCGTCTTCGGCGCGCGTCAGACCTTCGAACTTGTCCCACTCATGGCCCTCGCGCACGTTCATCGCGGCGCGCAGCGCTTCCATCTGTGCCGGCGTCATCAAGCCCGCGTGGTTGTCCTTATGGCCCGCGAACGGCAGGCCGTAGCCCTTGATCGTGTAGGCGATGAAGCAGGTCGGGCGGTCGTGATCGATCTTCTCGAACGCGTCCAACAGCTGCGGCAGATCGTGACCGCCGAGGTTCATCATCAGGCGCGCGAGGTCGGCGTCGCTGCGGCGTTCGATCAGCTTCGTCGCGGGTCCTTGATCGCCGATGTCGTCGTTGAGGCGTTTGCGCCAGGCCGCGCCGCCTTGATAGGTGAGCGCCGAATAGAGTTGGTTCGGGCAAGCGTCAATCCACTGGCGCAGTTTCTCTCCGCCCGGCTCCTTGAACGCGGCTTCGAGCAACGAGCCGTATTTCAGGATCACGACGTCCCAGCCGAAGTTGCGGAACATCGCCTCGAAGCGCGACCACAGGCCCTCGCGGACGACCGCGTCGAGGCTTTGGCGGTTGTAGTCGACGATCCACCATGTGTTGCGGACGCCGTGCTTCCAACCCTCGAGCAACGCCTCGAAGATGTTGCCTTCGTCCATCTCCGCGTCGCCGATGAGCGCGACCATGCGGCCTTCGCGGCGGTCCTTTGCCCAGCCGTGGGCGCGCACATAGTCCTGCACCAGCGACGAGAACAGCGTTTGCGCGACGCCGAGGCCCACCGAGCCGGTCGAGAAGTCGACGTCGTCCGTGTCCTTCGTGCGCGAGGGGTAGCTTTGCGCGCCCTTGTAGCCGCGGAAGTTTTGCAGCTTGTCGAGTGTCTGTTGGCCCAGGAGGTATTGGATCGCGTGGAAATTCGGGCTTGCGTGCGGCTTGACCGCGACGCGGTCTTCCGGGCGCAGCACCGCGAAGTAGAGCGCGGTCATGATCGAGGCAAGCGAGGCGGACGAAGCCTGATGGCCGCCGACCTTTAACCCATCCCCGTGGTCGCGCAGATGGTTGGCGTTGTGGATCGTCCACGACGCGAGCCACAGGACCTTTCTTTCCAGTTCGGCCAGGGTTTTGAGCAGCTCGGCGCGGGGCATAGGGCTCGCAGGGTTCGTCGTTGCACGCACTTTGTTCCTCTTTCGCGCGCGCCGGACAAGGGCGTTTCCGTGGTATGATGCGTTTCTCACCGGTGGGGCGGTGATAGGGGGTCTTGGGTCCATGCGGGCGAGCCTTGTCTGTGCTCTGACGCTTTGCCTCGGCGCGTGTGCGACCGAGGATCGCAACGTCGCGCTCGCGCCGGCCGACTTGCGGGCGGACTATGGGTATCGGGGCCATGCGGTCGACGGGCAGAAGATGAAGGACACGCTCTTCGTCTTGACGTTTTCCGGCGGCGGCACCCGGGCGGCGGCGCTGGCTCAAGGCGTGTTGCGCGAACTGCAGGCGACGCCGATCGGGGACGGGCGCTCGCTGCTGGACGAGGTCGACATCATCTCTTCCGTTTCCGGAGGGAGCGTGACGGCCGGCAACTACGTCGCCAACGGGCCTCAGAGCTTTGACGCGTTCGAGCGCAGTTTCGTGCGGCAGGACTTCATGCCGCAACTGATCGACGCCTTCATCAACCCGGTGAACCTCGTGCGCTATGCGCTGACGTCGGAGAGCCGCGTCGATCGTTTGGTCGACATCTTCGACGACACGGTGTTCAAGGGCGCGACGTTCGCCGATCTCGACCGGCGTCACGACCGGCCGTTTCTTATGATCAATGCGGCCGACATGACGACCACGCTGCGCTTTACGTTCACGCAGAGCCGGTTCGACCTTCTATGTTCGGACCTGAACAAGTTCCCGTTGGCGGAGGCGGTGGCGGCGTCGTCCGCCTTTCCCGTCGGTTTGACGCCGGTCACGTTGACGAACTACTCGCCGTGCGATCCCACGAACGCCATTTTCAATCGTGTCGAGACGCGGGTCGGTGACAGCCTCCACACGATCCCGGTGACCGACGACGGGGTTACGCGGACGCCGAACGACAAACTCTTCGTGCCGCGCACCGACCACGATCCGGGTGCGGCGACAGAGGAACGGTATTGGGGCCTGCGGCAGAGCCGGCTGCTCAAGCAGGATCCCGCCCAGCCGCCTCAAGACTACGTGCATCTGCTCGACGGCGGCGTTGCGGACAATCTGGGGCTGCATGCGGTGTTGACCGATCTTTGGACGATCGCCGAGGACGGCAGTCAGATCGCGGCGGTCAACGACGGCCGGCTAAAGCATGTCGTGTTCCTGGTCGTGAACGCGCGCAGCGACCAGGATCCGGACCGTGATTTGAGCGCGTCACCGCCCGGCATTATCGACATGCTTTGGACGTCGATCAGCAGTTCGATCGACAACCGGTCCGAAAGCCTCATCGACAACATCCGCGCAGTGATGGACTTTCAGTTCCGGGGCGCTCCGACGAACCCAACGACGGACGCGATCATCGTCGACTTCGACTTCATTAGAGATACGACGTGCAGGACCGCGTTCGCGCAAACCGAAACCAATTGGGGCCTGCGCGGACATCAGATCGATGCGTTGCTGCAGATGGGCTCGGCGATCGTGCGGGCGTCTCCCGCGTTCGGTGCGCTCACCCGGCGCGCGGGCGGTACTGTAACGGGTGGCAGGTTTTCGGACGGCTCTACCCGTTGGCCCGGCCAGGCGAGGGCCGAGAGCGCGTGTGCGCGCATGACGGGCGACGACCGTGTCCCCTTCTCGCCGCGGTTCGGCAATACGGAGTAAGGCTGGATTTTGCTGCCGAGACCTGCCAAGAATCCCGCCCATGGAGATGCATCAGGTCCGCTACTTCCTTGCCGTTTGCCGTACGTTGAACTTCACCAAGGCGGCTGAGGAATGCAATGTCGCGCAGCCTTCGCTGACGCGCGCGATTCAGAAGCTTGAAGAGGAGTTCGGCG
>CAZLRW010000066.1:0-21212 GCA_964561925.1 uncultured Flavobacteriaceae bacterium | reverse complement strand
CGCGAACTCGCGCGCTACGGGCTCAGCGTCGATCAGGTGCAGGATACGATCGCGATGGCCTTGGGCGGCGAATCCGTGACCACGACCGTCGAAGGCCGCGAACGCTACGGCGTCAACATCCGCTACCCGCGCGACATCCGCTCCGACCCGCAAACGATCGCGCGCCAAGTGATCGTGCCGATGGCATCGGGCGGCGGCGTGCCGCTCGGCCAAGTGGCGAAGATCAAGCTCGAACAGGGCCCGTCGACGATCCGCACCGAGGACGCGCAGCTCGCGGCTTACGTTTTCGTCGACGTGCGCGACCGCGATCTCGGCGGCTATGTCGCCGAGGCGCGCGCGGCGGTGGCGCGCGAGGTTAAGTTCCCGGCGGGCGCCTATCCGATTTGGAGCGGGCAGTTCGAATATCTCGAACGCGCGCAGGCGAAGCTGATGATCGTCGTGCCGGTGACGCTGCTCATCATCTTCCTGCTGCTCTATCTGAATTTCGGCCGTCTCGCCGAAACGCTGATCGTCATGGCCTCGGTGCCGTTCGCGCTCATCGGCGGGTTGTGGCTGATGTACTGGCTGGGGTTCAACTTCAGCGTCGCGGTGGCGGTCGGCTTCATTGCGCTCGCCGGCGTCGCGGCGGAGACCGGCGTCGTCATGCTGATCTATCTTGACCACGCCTACCGCGCCCACGCCGAGCGCGCGGAAGCGGAAGGTCGCGCCGTCAGCGCCGCCGACCTCACCGCAGCGGTCATGGAAGGCGCGGTCGAGCGCGTGCGGCCGAAGCTCATGACGGTCGCCGCGATCATGGCGGGCTTGCTGCCCATCATGTGGAGCACGGGCGCGGGTTCCGAAATCATGCAGCGCATCGCCGTGCCAATGATTGGCGGCATGGCTTCGTCTACGATCTTGACGCTTATCGTGATCCCAGCGGTCTACGCCTTGGTGAAGGCGAGAATGCGGCTACCAGGTCGTCGGGCCTCTCAGGGACTCGCGTAGATAGAAGGGAACCCAACGCATGCGATGGCTCAATGTGCTCCGTATCCTCCTTCTGACTTCCGCGACGGCGCACCTGACGTGGGAGGTTGCTCAGTTGCCGCTTTACACCATTTGGTGGACGGGTAGCACAGCTGAGATAGTCTTCGCGGTTGTCCACTGTACAGTCGGCGATCTCGTCATCATGACGTCGTCGCTCGTCGCTTCCCTTGTCATCTTCGGCCACGGTTGGCCGACTGCCTCAACGAGCTTTCGCAATGTGGCGTTGGCCACCATCGTTCTCGGCGTCGGTTACACGGTCTACAGCGAATGGCTGAATGTCAATGTGCGGGGAACTTGGGCGTACACTGCATGGATGCCGCGCATTCCACCTCTTGAGACCGGGCTCCTCCCGTTGCTGCAGTGGATCGTCGTTCCAGGCCTGGCCTTCACCACTGTGAGGCGTCGCCTCCTGCCTGGCTCGCGGAAGAACGAAGCGCCGAGCTCAAGGGGCGGATCGGGTGAGAGCTAACGGAAGAGCATCTTGGCGATGCAGGGCAGATTTGTTCGGTGTTACGTCGGATTTCTTGATGAAATCGTCGCGATGCATTGACGACATAGGTGGGCGCTGGTATACCCCCCCAGGGTACCCATGATGTTCCGAACGGCCCTGTTTGCGCTGCTTTTCGTCGCCCTCAACGCGGCGGCCATAGCGCGTTGTTGCGACAGCTTCCCGGTAACCCTGGGCACGGGCGGCGGGCACGCTGTGGGAGCGACCGTCGAACACGGGGCGCAACACGGCGAACATCTGAAGCATGATCGCCATTCCGACTGCGGCACGGAGGGTCACACTTGCCCGGTCGTCGTGCAGGGAGCGCTGCCTGAAGTTCCGGCGCTTGCCGCGCCATTGATAAAGCCCGTCGATTTCAGCGTTGCTTCTCTGGTGGTGCGCGATTTCAACCAACTCGTGAGCGCAGTCGCCCACCAACCGAGGCCGCCTGACCCCGGCGAGTCTTCTTACAAGACTGTCCACGCAAGGACGGGGCGCCTCCTGATCTGAGGAGCGGCGGTCGCGCATTCGCGCGTCGCCGAATTTCTTTGATCCTACGAGGTGTCATATGCTGTTTCGTGCGCTTTTTGCCGCCTGCCTTCTGGCTCTGGCTTCCGTCGCACACGCTGGCGAGTATCGGCTCACAATCGATCGCGGCCTTGTAAACGTCACTGGCAGGCCAGTTCAGTCGCTGATGATCAACGGTCAAGTGCCCGGACCGACACTGCGCTTTATGCAGGGCGAGGATGTCACGATCCACGTCACGAACAGGCTGCGCGAGGACACATCCGTGCACTGGCACGGATTGTTGTTGCCCGGGCAGATGGACGGCGTTCCCGGATTGAACGGGTATCCCGGCATCAGGCCCGGCGAGACCTACACTTATCGGTTCACCGTTCGCCAGTCGGGAACCTACTGGTACCACTCGCACTCCGGAACTCAGGAGCAGGCGGGCCTCTACGGCGCATTGATTATCGATCCGTTGAAGCAGGACGTCGTGCGGGCCGACCGGGACTATGTCGTCGTCTTGTCCGATTTCACGGAAGAGGACTCAGACGAAATCCTGAGAAACCTGAAGAACGATTCGGGCTACTACAACTACGGCAAGCGCACGATCAGCGACTTCTTCAGCGACGCGGCGCGTGACGGCCTGGGCACGGCGATTCGCGATCGTCTGGATTGGGGCGAGATGCGTATGGATCCGACCGATCTCGCCGATGTGTCGGGCTACGCGTTCTTGGTCAACGGCAAGTCGGCCACGCAGAACTGGACCGGCGTCTTCAAACCGGGCGAGCGAGTTCGAATGCGCTTCATCAACGCATCCGCAATGAGCTACTTCGACGTTCGCATTCCCGGCCTCAAGCTTATCGTGATCCAAGCCGACGGGCAAAACGTGCAGCCAGTTCCCGTCGACGAGTTTCGTATCGCGGTTGCCGAGACCTACGACGTCATCGTGGTGCCGGAGGATATGGCCTACACGATTGTGGCCGAGCCGATCGACCGATCAGGCTATGCGCGCGGCACGCTAGCGCCGCGCGAAGGAATGTCGGCGCCCATCCCACCTTTGCGGCCGCGAACGGTGCTGAATATGTCGGACATGGGTATGGCCCATGACATGGGCGACATGAAGGGCATGAACCATGGACCCGGCGGTATGGAGGGAATGGATCATGGTTCCGACGGCATGAAAGGTATGGATCATAGCGGCGGCGACACGCAGGGCATGGATCACGGCGCAAAACCCGCGCAACCTTCCGGTCCTCCGCGCGGCTGGGCGGACGCAGGGACGCCGGCGGGTATGAAAGCTCTTCGTTATGCGGACCTGAAATCGCTGGTGCCGCAAAAGGACACCCGCCCGCCTGGCCGCGAAATCGTCGTGCGTCTCGGCGGCAATATGGAGCGCTACATCTGGACGCTGAACGGCCGCAAGGCCAGCGAGGCCGATCCTATCGAACTGCACTACGGCGAGCGCGTGAAGCTTACGTTCGTGAACGAGTCCATGATGGCTCACCCGATGCACCTGCATGGCATGTTCGTGCAACTCGTGAACGGGCAGCCCGCCGATCGTCTGCCCAACAAGCACGTCGTGAACGTTGCGCCAGGATCGTCCTACTCCGTGATGCTGACCGCGGACGAACCAGGTGAGTGGGCGTTCCACTGCCATCTGCTCTATCACATGAACTCCGGCATGATGACGAAGGTTGTCGTCGCCCGCATGAGCGCAGGGGTGGCCCGATGAACCGTTCAACCCCGATCACGGCCGGTCTCTTGGCCCTTGCGACCGCAACGGCAGCGCTCGCCGCTGGCGCGCACAGCAAGAACGACCCGATGGAAGGACCCGTGCTGTTCTGGGGCGCCGGCGTGGAGATCGATGGTGCCGACAACGACTGGTTCGAGCGCAACGACGGCGCCCTCATCAACTGGGACGCCTACGCGTGGGTCGGCGGCGATGACGTGAAGGTCCGGCTGGAGGCGGAAGGGGAAGCACTCGACGGCGACGTTGAGTCCTCGGAAATCCGCGCTCTCGTAAGCTGGAACATTGCAACCTTTTGGGACCTGCAGGCGGGCCTGCGCTACGACACCGAACCGCGCGGACTGGGCTGGGCGGTGCTCGGCGTTCAAGGGCTGGCACCTTATTTCTTTGAGACTGACGCACGCCTGTTCGTAAGCGAAGATGGCGATGCGGCCGTGCGCCTCGAACAGACCTTCGATCTCCTCTTGACCCAACGGCTTGTTCTGCAGCCGCACATCGAAGCGAACGCCTACGCGCAGGACATTCCCGAACTTGGCGTTGGCGCGGGCTTGGCGGATATCGAAGCGGGTCTGCAACTCCGCTACGAGTTTGATCGCAAGTTCGCGCCCTACGTCGACGTCGTCTACGAGCGGAGACTCGGCGAGACGTCCCAAGTAGCCCGCGCCGCGGGTGAAGACCCCGAAGCGGCTTCGATCCGCTTCGGCCTCAGGATCAGACTCTAACCTCCGAACAACAGGATACAAACCAATGACACGTACATTAACAGCAGCTCTCTCAATCACTTCCGCGCTCGCGTTGGCAACTTCGGCGTTCGCGAGCGCCGGTCACCCGGGTGGTGGTGTCACCGCCTTCGGTCAACCCGGCGACGTAAAGAAAATCTCGCGGACGGTGCGGATCGAAGCCACCGAAATCAAATACAACCTCACCGACCTGACCTTCAAAGTCGGCGAGACGGTGAAATTCGTCTTCGTCAACAAGGGCGAACAAGACCATGAACTATCGCTCGGCGACAGTGCCACGCAGCTGAAGCATCGTAAGATGATGCAAGACATGGCCGCGATGCCGGGCATGGACATGAGCAAGATGCCGGGTCACGAAGGCATGGACGACACCATGCTGATGACGAAACCGGGCGAGACAAAAGAACTCGTCTGGCAGTTCACCAAAGCGGGCACGTTTGAGTTCGCCTGTAACTATCCGGGCCATGCTGAGGTCGGCATGACGGGAAAGATCGTCGTTCGTTGAGCGACCGCGGCCTGATGTTGCGGCGGAGCCTTCCGCCGCAACATCGCCTCCAACCTGAGTGCTGAGGGACAGACCACAACATGCGCCGGATAACAGGACGTTCTGGACGTTCGATGACGATTGGCGCGTTCGCCTTGCTGGTGCTCACCCCGTACGCGGCGATTGCAAGCGCTTCGTCCGACGAGGACGCCGTAAAGGCCGTGCTGAGCGATTACAAGCAGGCGCTAGAGCGTCTAGACGGCGCGGCGCCGGCGAAACTGTTTGCGCCCGATGCGGAAGTCTTCGAGTCGGGCAGCGCGAAGGCGGCTATCAGGAATACCTTGCCCACCATCTTGGTCCGGAACTGGTTGAGTTCGCTTCGTTCCGGTTCAACAATTACTCCGCCGTTGTTCGCATCGAAGGCGATGTCGCCATCGCTTCCGAGTCGAAGGCGATGTCGCCATCGCTTCCGAGTCATACATCTACAGGATCGTGCTCAAACGCGGCGAGCCCATCGAGCGTGCTGGCGTCGCGACGAGTGTTCTGAAACGAACAACGGCGGGCTGGCGGTTTCTGCAAACACACTCGTCTTCGCGAAAACCTCCCGCACCAACCACAGCCGCAACCAAATGACGGCGCGCGAGCTTTCGATGACGCAAAACGTATCAACAAGCGCGCCACGTGATGCGATGCCGCGTGACGAGCAGGTGGGAGCCGACTGATGGTGACGCGGAGGTGGGCGCCTCGCCTGCACAAGTGGATTGCGTTAATCGTGGGAATCCAGCTCCTGGCATGGTCGGTGAGCGGTCTCTTCATGACCGCGGTTCCGATTTCTCAGGTGCGTGGCGAGCACAACGTCCGTAAGCCAGAAACAGTTGATCTGAGAGCAGCGGCTCTCATCCCGATTGCGAACGCGCTAGAGAGAGTGCCCGCAGGTACGGTTGCCCGGGTTGAGTTGCGGGCAGTTGCCGGGCGGCCAGTGTATGAGATCGGCATCGATGGTTCGTCGCCCTCGCTGCTCGACGCGCGAACCGGCGACTTGCTTTCGCCGATCACGCAACCGCACGCGATGGAAATAGCAGCTGCGGACTTCGCGGGCGCGGGGCGAGCGATCAAGGCCACACTCATAACCGAGAATCCGCCGATTGAGTTTCGCGGTGATCTCCCCGTTTGGCAGATATCGTTCGACGATCCGGACGAAACGATCCTCTACATCTCTGCGGCGACTGGCAAAGTGGCGGCGCGACGCTCCGCGACTTGGCGTATCTACGATTTCTTATGGTCGCTCCACATCATGGACTACTCGGAGCGCGAGAATTTCAACAATCCGCTTGTCATCGCCGCCGCTGCCATCGCTTTCGTACTAGCGGTGTCCGGCCTCGTGTTGCTGTACCTGCGCTTCTCGCCGTCCATCCTTCGACACAGGCGTACCTCCAGAAAGCAGATCTCTCAGTGATGAGTCATGTTGTGCGGCCTTGGTTACCACTATGGGATTGGCCACTCGTCGAAGCGAGCCACGCCATCCACCGTATTCGCCACCTCCGCACCGAGCCGCAGAAGTCGGTCATCTCGGAGCGCTTTTCGACCCCGCGGTCGTTCGAACAATTTGCGGCTCGGTTCAACGCCGCAATGCCGGTTGTCGAAATCAACCACCGCTTGGACTGGAACGTGGCCCGCATTGCGTCCAACGATGTCGACGAGCTGTGGATTCTGACGGATTGGTCGGACGACGAAATGGAGTCGGCGCTCATTTTGCAGGCGCCACTCTCGACACTGGACTACTCGCTTGGACCGTGGACCTTTTTCAAGTGGCGAATACGCAAGCTCCAAATCTATGCTGGTCCCATTCTGGGCGGCGCCGAGCCACCCGACCTGTTCCTTCACAAGGCGTTCGCTGGATTGGCTGCGCATCTGCCACGCTGGGCGGCGATCTTTGTGTTCAGCGCACCGGTCGGGTCTCCGCTTCACGCCGAGATCACGGATCCCGCTGGACCGATCCAGCGCCACTTCTTCGTGTTGCCATGGGGTGGCGAGCAGCCTCACTGCCGCATCACCTGGGAGGGCACAGTCGACAGCTACCTCCAATCGATCGGTCCCGAAAGCCGGCGAAACCTGAAGCGCTATTCGAAGAAGTTGCTCAGCGATCATGCATTGCACTGCCGGGTGCTCCGCTTCTCGGGTGTTCATGAAACCGACCGCTTTCTCCGGGATGCGAGCCGCGTCTTTGCGAAAAGCTACCAGTCGAGCGTCCCTGGATTGGCGCTCTCAGTTGATTCAACTGAGGGCCGTCAAATTACCGTGGCGGCGCGAGAGGGGAGCTTTCTCGGTCACATCCTCTACATCAACAACGAGCCAGCCGCTTTTCACTACGGTGTTATCATCGGTGATCGCTATTTCGTTCTCCAGATGGCCTACGATCCTATGTGGGCGCGCCACCATGCGGGCAGTGTGCTCCTTCTGGAAGTGCTGAAGGACATCGAGCGTCGCGGCCCACACCTGCGATGCCTAGACTACATGGGCGGGGTCACAACTTTCAAACTCCGCACGACGAACCACAAGACGACGACGCAAAGCTATTACCTTTTTCCGCGTTCGCCGGCCGGGGGGCTCCAGTATGCCAGCCTCTCTCTTGTGAACGCGATCTCCCAAGCGGCCGGCGTGGCGCTCGAGCGAACGAATCTGAAGGTTGCCGTTCAGTCGCTAGTCCAACGATGGAAACGGCGGCCGTCATCGCCGGGGAAAGCAGCGCCCCCTGGGTTAGGTGAGAGAGCACGGGGGATGTCGGCTGAATGATAGAGATCGAAGCACGATCTGCTATTGACGATGTGGTTCCAGCGAAAGAAGCAGAACGCGGGGTACTGTTCCACACGATCGTAACTGGGACACACGCCGTAAGCTGGTCGCGGGATCTCTCAAACCGGCTGAAGTGGGATCGTCTTTGGGCAGAATGCCCGTGGAGCACCGCCTTTCAAAGCCACTCATTCTTCGACATCTGGACGCGCCACTATGGCGATACGTGGTCGCCGCTGCTGGTGTTGGCCTATCGCCCGGATGGCTCGCTGGCGGGCCTCATGCCCCTCGCGATGAGGAATGGCGTCATTGTTGGCGTGGGAGCTCATCAGGCGGAGTACCAGGGGTGGATCTCAAGCCCGCAAGAGTCGGGAACGTTCATAGTTGGCGCTCTCGGGGCTCTGACGAGCCAGATCCGCTATCGCGTCCTGCGCCTTCGCTATCTTCCAATTGGTTTGCATTCTGAGGCGATAGACCGGCTGAGGAGTGACCGTCGGGCGATCCTTTTCAAGCACGGCGCTCCCATCTTGCCGACCGGCACTTCAATCGCCGATGGCGCGCTCAAGAAACCGAGTAACCGAAGCAAATTGAAGCGCCTGCAGCGTCTGGGCAACATCGAATTCCGGGTCTTAGATGTGCAAGGCTTCATCGCCGCTCTCAACAGTTTCGCCGTGATGTATGATCTGCGCCACGGGGCACTCCACGGCGTCCGACCGTTCAGCGAGGATTCGAAAAAGCGCGACTTTCATATTGACTGGTTTCGAGTAGCACCGGAGCAGTTGCACGCAAGTTGCATCTACCTGGATGAACACTTGATTTCCGCGCTTCTGCTTGTGCGCAGTTCTGCCCGGGCCCATTTGGCGATATCGGCCTACTGCCCGCAGCATTCACAGTACTCGCCAGGCAAGCTGAATATCTACCTCGCCGCACAGGTGTTGAAAGAAGTCGGCATTGACGAGATTGACCTGACTCCCGGTGGCGATCCGTGGAAGGCAAGATTCGGCAGGGGCGAGTCTGAGGTCGCGGAATTGGTCTTCTTCCCTACGCATCTTCTCGCAATTGCTCAGCGGTTCCGAGTATCAGCCAAGGAGGTCTTGCGGTCGGCGTTGGGTAAGCTTGGCCTTCGCGTCAGCTACATCAAGACGGTCCTGGGTCCACTTCGCAGGCGGCCGATGGAGACCGCTCAAGGGCAAGAGATCGTCTTCATTCGAGGTTCATCTCACCACGTCACAGCTGCGCCGCGCGGGGGCATCGGTGCTAGCGTCAACTGTCTTGACGATGTGATGTATGTCGCCGCGAACATGCCAGCAGACGCGCAAGAGCGGTTCCTTAAGGACGCGCTCTTGCGTTTTGAGCGCGGTGACACCTGCGGCATCGCGCTTGACGCACAGCGCAACGAGTATTGCGTAGGCTGGGCTCGGCGAATCTCACAGGAGAGCGCCGTGCTCGTGCTGGAAGGCGTTACTTTATCGGCTGATGCGGAGGTAGACATTGCCGCAGCATGCGTAAGCGCATTGCTGAGTGGCGCCGAGCGCGAGAACCAAATCTACGACCAGGTTATCTTTCGGACGAGGCGCGACCAAGTCCCTCTGCACCAAGCGGCCACTCAACTCGGGTTCGAACTGCGATGCCCCGTTGAGCATTGATCACAGTGCCGGCGGGCGAGATCATGGACGATCCTGCGCCCCCGCAGACGGGCTCCGCGGATCTTAGAGAATCAGGCCCGGACTTTGACCCATAGACGTCTCGGGGATTGCGGTCGCCCCTTTCCGACACAACGATCTGCGAGACGAAACAGCGTGGCGAGTCACCTTGCGTCGCGCCGCGTGTGTGCCAGGACCTTGGAGAAGTGGAACGATGGATCGAACATCGGAGGCAGATTTTGCTCGCCATGGTCCTGGCTAGTTTGCATTTCCCCGACGTTCGGAAGCGCAAGTCGCGTCCCGTAAAGAGCGAACTCCCCGCGCGAATACGTTCTGACACGGGTGGTAGGCTATTGATGCACCATGCGGTGAACGGAGCAGGAATTGTCAGAATAGCCGCAGATTTTCAACTTTCGTGATAGATTAGGAATCTGCCGCTCTATCCTGCTGAGCTACGGGGTCATTGCGCAGTCCATTCAAGCAGCAATGCGTCGTCCGCTCAATCTCATTCTGACAGTTGCCACCCGCGCGATTCTGAAGCGGAAACTCAAGCGGCCAAACGGATCGCGCGCGCACTCACCTCGCGAACCCACGGAACACTGCGAACTCCTCGAGCGGCGCGCGCATCGCGCGAAACTGGTTTACCGGGTGCGTCATGTCAGGGACGCCGAGCGCAATGCCGCAGAACAGCATCAGCTCCGGCGGCATTTCGAGGAACGCGGCGACGGTGCGCGGCCACAACGCCCACGCCTCCAACGCGGAGGCTTGAAGCCCGTGCTCGCGCGCGAGCAGCATGATCGCCATGATGTACATGCCGAGATCGCTCCATTGCGGCTTTCCCATCTGCCGGTCGATCGCGACGAAAATGCCGACCGGCGCACCGAACATTTCGAGGTTCTTCACGTACCAATCCCCGCGGCTGCGCTTGTCGTCCCGCGCGACGTCAAGCGTACCGTACATTTGCTTGCCGATACCGACACGGCGGCTCATGTAGGGTTCCTTCATAGCCGGCGGAAAAATCTCGAACTCGGTCGGCCCGTCAAACATTTCGCCGGCAGCCACACGTGTGATTACGCGCTCGATCAGCATCTTCAGGTCGTCGCCGGCCAAGACCCACACGTGCTGCGGCTGAACGTTGCCGCCGGACGGGGCACGGATCGCCGTCGTCAAGATCGTCCGCACGGTCGCTTCGGGCACGGGATCGGGCAGAAACGCGCGGCAGGTCATGCGCGTTTCCAATGCCTCGGTGACGCTAATGGTCGAGGTCATGGCTCGCTCTTCAACAAATAGGCGCGCAAGTCCGCGATCTCTTGGTCCTGAAGGGATTCAAATGACGGCATTCGCGACTCGGGCACACCGTCCAAGACGAGCGATATGTACGCGTTTGTTGGGTACCAGCGCGCCGTGAATCGCGCGCTCTTGACCTTGTGACACTCGGCACACGCTTGCTCGAACAGGATCGCGCCGCGCGCCGCATCGCCTTCGAGGTCCGCAATAGCTGCGGCGCGCGGATTACCCGGTCCGCACCCGGTCAAGAGAATCAGCGCCGCAACGACGCTCAGACGCAGCAAACGCATGGCTTGCTCCCGCGATTGACTTACACCGTAAGTAATAGATAAAACTTACAGTGTACGTAGTCAAGAGGGGCAATGAGAAAGAAAGCTGCGAAGCCGCGCGGAACGCTCTCGCGTGACAACATCGTCGCGGCCGCTGCCTCTCTTGTCGAACGGGAGGGCGCCGCCGCCTTGTCGATGCGCAAACTGGCGGAGGTGCTCGGCGTCGAGGCGATGTCGCTTTACAACCATGTCGAAGGCAAGAGCGATCTGATGAGTGCAATCGCCGACCGCATTCTGGCGACGGTCCCCTTGCCTGAGCCTTCCGGCCAGTGGCGCGCCGATGCGGAGGCATTGGTGCTCGGCCTCTACGACGTCTTGATCGCGCACCCACATGCGATGCTGTTGTTGGCGACGGAAGAGGCGGAAGCGACCGGTCCCGCGACGCTCAGGCTCCTTGAATGCGCGGCGGGGATTCTGGCGCGGTCCGGCTTGCCGCCGGCACGTCAAGTCAACGCCTTTCGCGGTCTGATTGCGCTATGCTTCGGCTTTGTCCTGACTCACACGCGCGGCCTGACCTCGACAAAGTCGAAGTCGGAAGTCGCATGGCGCAGATGGAACGCGGCGCAGTGGAGCAACGCCGGCGTGCCAAATCTCGCCACGCTTGCACCACAATTTCTGAAGGTTCACGCCGACGACGATCTCCGCTTCACCTTGAGCGCTTATCTCGACGCGTTGGAAGCGGCGGCAATCGGAACCAAGGCCGCGCGCGCCGGCGTCCGTCCCCGCACCGCGAAAGCTCCCAATCGCTGATGCGCCGACCAGATCGACAATGGTCGGAAAAAGCCGTCTTGGCCTGGGCGTGAAATCGCTGCGCTTGCGGCTGGCCGTCCTTTTGTGATCGTGTCGCAAATCTTGCGGGAGCGCTCAAAATGGCGTGTGGCGAATGCAACTGTGGAGCTGTGGCGTTCGAGATCGACGCCGATCTGAAACACGTCTTCATCTGCCATTGCTCGATCTGCCGGAAAGCGACCGGAGCCAATGGCATCGCCGTCGTTCTCATCGACAACAAAGCGTTCCGATGGCTGCGCGGTGAAGACCACATCGCGACATGGACGAAGCCCGGCCACGACTGGCAATGCTGGTTCTGCCGTGTTTGCGGCTCGCCGCTTCCGGGTACCAACGACGCCGCGCGCACGTTCGTACCGGCGGGATTGATCACCGCGGGCGGCGAAAGCCTCCGCGTCGCGCATCACATCTGGGTCGGCTCGAAAGCCGTCTGGGACGAAATCGGCGATGCCGGCAAACAACACCGCGAAGCGTTTCAGGGTTAGCGCCGTCGCGTTGACGCTTGCGCTTGCGGCCAACGCCAACGCGCGCGACTGCGACGTGGCGGTCGCCGAGCAAGTGACGATAGCATCCGTCGCCGGCGGCGGCACGCTCGTGCTAGCCGACGGCCGCCGCGCTCGACTCGCCGCCATCGATCTGATCGACGGCGCCGCTCTCGCGAACTGGGCGGGGAAGACCGTCGCGCTCGCCTATACGGACAAGGGGACTGATCGGCGCGGAAACCTTGTGGCCCACGCCTTCGTCGACGGGACTTGGGCGCAAGGCGCGTTGGTCGAGACGGGTCGGGCGCGCGTCCGCACGCGTTCGGACATGCGCCGCTGCGCTGCAGAACTGCTCGCGCGCGAGGCCGAAGCGCGCAAGGCCAAGCGCGGCCTCTGGACCGATCCGCTCTACCGCGTCCGCAAGCCCGGCGACCTCCACGGCGACATCGGCACGTTTCAGATCGTGGAAGGAAAGGTGCTTGCCGTCGCGCGCTCGCGCGGCCGAGCGTTCCTGAACTTTGGTCAAGACCGCCACACCGACTTCACGGTCACGATCGCACCGTCGCCGCTGCGGCGCATGACGAAGGAGGGAATTGATCCGGCGGCCTGGGCGGGCAAGACGATCCGCGTTCGCGGCTGGCTCGCATTGCTCAACGGCCCCGAACTCGAGGTCACGCACGCCGAGCAGATCGAACTGCTGGACTGAGCGGCGCTAGGCCGCGATGAGCCCGGCGTCGACCGGATCGCCGACCTGCTCGATCAGCGCGGACTTCAATTTCGTGAGCGCGTTCGCCTCGATCTGGCGCACGCGCTCCTTCGAAATCCCGAGCCGCGCGCCCAACGCTTCGAGCGTCACGCCTTCGTCCTGCATCTGCCGTTCGCGGATGATCACCTGCTCGCGCGGGTTCAGTTTCTCCAGCGCACGCTTGATCCAAGCCGATCGCTTCGCGGCGTCGCGCGTTTGCATGACCAGTTCGTCGGGACGCGGCGCGTTGTCCGGCAGCAGGTCCTGCCACTCGCTCTCGCCGGGCTCGCCCGGCGCCGCGTTCAGCGACCGATCGCCCGAGACGAGCCGCGCATCCATCTCTTCGACGTCGCCGACCGCCACATGCAGGGCCTTTGCGATCTTTTGCGCGGTCTCGCGCGAGAGATCCTTCGACGGGTTGCCTTCGATCTTGGCCTTCACGCGCCGGAGATTGAAGAACAGCGACTTCTGCGACGCGGTCGAGGTCAACCGCACGATCGACCAGTTCCGCAGGATGTAGTCCTGGATCGCGGCGCGGATCCACCACGAGGCGTAGGTTGCAAAGCGCACGTTGCGCTCGGGCTCGAAGCGTTGTGCCGCCTGCATCAGGCCGACGACGCCCTCTTGCATTAGGTCGCCCATCGGAAGGCCGTAGTTCTTGAACCGCGCGGCCAGTGCCACGACAAGCCGGAAATAGGCCGACGTCAGTTCGTGCAGCGCCTTGTGGTCCTGACGGTCGCGCCACGCGCGCGCCAGCTTCTGTTCGTGCTCGGCCTCCAGCAAATCCGCCGCCATCGTCTTCTTGATGAAGGCGCGGTTGGCTTTCGTTGCGTAGGCGGTATCGAACACACCCATGTGGCGCGGCTCCCGAGTTTCCTACCCGTTCAGTTGGCTATTGCTCGTACGGCCTGCAAGCCTCTTTGGATCAATTCTAAAAAACAGGAATTTGATGGAGAATTTTCCGGTCAGAAATGGAAAAAGGCCCGCAGGACGGACAATCCTGCGGGCCCCTCGAAAACACAGTTTTCGGACGCGTTATGCCGCCCGTTGCAGCGCCGTTTCGAGGCGCTTCACCGCGGCGTCTTCGTCGATCCGCTCGACCGCGGCAACCTCACGCGCCATCCGGCCCAGAGCCGCTTCGTAAAGCTGACGCTCGGAGTAGGACTGCTCGGGCTGGCCGCTCGCGCGGTGCAGGTCGCGGACAACCTCGGCGATCGAGATCAGATCGCCGGAGTTGATCTTGGCCTCGTATTCCTGCGCCCGGCGGCTCCACATCGTGCGCTTGATGCGCGCGCGCCCTTTCAGCGTCTGCAACGCCGTCGCCACCACGTCGGGCGAGGACAGGCGCCGCATCCCGATCAGCGAGGCCTTCGCCACCGGCACGCGCAACGTCATCTTGTCCTTGTCGAAGTTGATCACGAAGAGCTCGAGCTTGATGCCCGCCACTTCCTGTTCGACGACCGACACGATCCGGCCCACGCCGTGGGCAGGGTAAACGACCCAGTCGTTCGTCCGGAATTCGGGCTTCTTCGGCGGCTTCACCACAGGCTTGACGGCCATCGGCGGCACCACCGTGGGCTTGGTGGCCAGTCCGCCGACGATCTTCGGTTCGAGCTTGGCGACAGGCTTAACCTCGGCCTTGGGCGCGACCTTGATGTCGGCCTTGGGCACAGCCTTCAGCTCGGGCTTCTTCGCCTCGGGCCTGGGCACAGGCTTCGGCTGCACCTTCACGGGCGCCTTGGCCTTCGCAGCTGCAACAGTCTTCAGAACGGGCTTCTTCGTGCTCATGCGCGCTTTGTCTTTCTCGCTCGGCTTGGACGAAGCCGGAGAACTTTGGCGGCGCATGCCCGCATCATCGCGCGACCGGGTCGGGCGGTGATTTGGTACGTACTCCGCAAATTTGGAAACGGTCCGTCGCGAAAGTTTCGTACGGCGTTCGCGGAGGCTAGGTTGCGTCCCCACGGGCTGCTTGACCGCAAGTTCTCGTCGTTATGTCCAAGTATCAAAAATGTAACACGAAAAGTGGGAAAAATAAAGGCAGGCTGAGGCACTAACCAATATTTCGTCTTTGTAGCAGGGCGTCAGAATCGCAAGCGAATTCCGCCGAAATCTGCCAATGCGACAATCACCCACAGATGGCAATTATTAACGCACTCAACCGTGAAATGTGGATAACTAGCTGCCCTGACCGGGTTTAGGGCTGAAGTACTTATCGAACTTGTCCGGTACGGATTCGAAATCCTTGGCATCGGCCGGGGGCTCGCCCTTGGTCGTGATGTTCGGCCACTTGCCCGCGAATTCCTTGTTCAGGCCGAGCCACTTCTCGATTCCGGGTTCCGTATCCGGTTTGATCGCGTCGACCGGGCACTCAGGCTCGCAGACCCCGCAGTCGATGCATTCGTCGGGGTGGATGACCAGCATGTTTTCGCCCTCGTAGAAGCAGTCGACGGGACACACTTCCACGCAGTCCATGAACTTACATTTGATGCAGTTCTCGTTGACGATGTAGGTCATAGGCGGGGGCGACGTCGGGCTCTGATTATGGGCGCGAAGCGGTATCACTTCGCACCTGCCGCAACAACCCTTTCTTGGGTCGGCAATTGCGGTTCAATCCTCACGCTTTGTCGTGAATTCCGTGATCGCGCGCCGCTCGCGCTTGGTCGGCCGTCCGGCCCCTTTTTCCCGCGCGGCAGGTGCGGTCCGTTCGGGCGCCGGCGGCTCGGCCGGTGGCGTCAGATCTTCGTACAGCGTTTGCGCTTCGCTCGCAGGCCCACGCCGCACGCCGCCGCCCAGCACCTTGATGACCCGCACTCTGGGACCGGCCGGGAACGTCAGCACGTCGCCAAGCTTGACGATGGCGCTTGGTTTCTCGCAGCGCGCGCCGTTGATGCGCACGCGGCCCTCCGCCACGATCGAGGCGGCAAGCGTCCGGCTTTTGAAGAAGCGGGCGAACCAGAGGAACTTGTCGACCCGCTGCATCTACTTCCTGAATTTGAGTTGCGCGAGCGCCGCGAACGGAGAATCCGGATCGACCGCGAACGGCTTCTCCTTGCGCGGGCCGCGGGGTTTGTCGTCCTGCCGCTCATGCCGGCGTTTCTCGCGCTTGGGCTCGGGCGAAGGCGAGGGCGCGCTTTGCGCCGCCGGTTCCGCAGGTGCGCCGTAAGGAACGGCCGAGGCGGCGGGCGCGCGCCGCGGCTTCGCCGTCTTGGGTCGCGGTTTGCGATCGTCGCGCCGCTGGCGGACCTGCCACTGCACGACGTCCTCGCCGGCCTCGTTCTTCGACTTCATGTCGCGAAACCCGAGCGAGCGCAGAACCTGCGCAAGATCGTCTTCGCCGCAGCCCAACACGGACATCATGTCGTTCGACACGATGAAGCTGTCGGGCATCTGCCCGCCGTGCCCCTTGGCGCGGATGATCTCGCCGACCCGCTCCAGCATGTCGATCCTGACCGCGCGCGGTCCGCACAAACGGAATCCGGCCGCCTCGTAGAACCCGGCGGAGACGGTCGGATCGCTGGGCGCCGAGGTCAATCCCGCGGCCGGCGGCGGCGGTATCTCGCTCACGCCCTGATGCACCGCCCACAGCAACGCCTTGAGCCGCGCCGCCGCGGGCTTCACGAGCGCCGGAAGGAAGATCGAGAACGCGCCGAAGCGCACGCCGAGCCGGCGCAACGGCGCGCGATCGGCTTGCTGCACCGCCCGAAGCTCCCGTGCGACCGCCTGGCGCGACACCGATCCCAAATTTTCATAGAGCTGAAACGCAAG
The DNA here is from genome assembly GCA_964561925.1 of uncultured Flavobacteriaceae bacterium. Classification (GTDB taxonomy): domain Bacteria; phylum Pseudomonadota; class Alphaproteobacteria; order Micropepsales; family Micropepsaceae; genus SZUA-430. Next base: position 4,397 of record CAZLRW010000066.1, on the reverse strand, counting down.
CCCGCGCGCCACGCCCTGCAGCGGCGACGCATAGAGCGCAACCTCGGCAGCCGGCGTCTCCGCATTGGCCGACTCGGGCGCATCCGGCGCCTCCGAATCCTCGCTCGCATCGGCCGCGGCGTCGTCTGCCGCCGCTTCCGTGGTGTCCGCCTCTTGCGCAACTGCCGCCGTGTCCTCGGGTGCAACGGCAGCGGGCGTGGCGGAACCCGCCGGCGCCTCCTTCGGCAGTTCTTTCTTCAACTCCGCTTGCAGCGTCACCAGCGGCGCGAGGGTCTTCGTGATGTGATGCGCGATCCATTCCTCGAGCCGCTCGGTCGCCCGCTCCCGCGCCTGCGGGCTCAAGAGGTCGTCGGCCAAAAGCTCGACCCGCGGATGCAGCGCATCATGTCCCTTCTTCAGCTGCGCGACGATGCCGCCGTTCCACCACAGCCGCCCGTGCTCGGAAAGCGTGATCGCAGCCTCCGGCGCGTTGGTCAGCGAATGCGCCCGCGACGCAATTTCGCCCGCAAGACCTTTCAGCGCCGCCGCCCGCACCGCCCGCCCGTGCACGCCGACCGCGCGCGGATCGGCGACGAACGAGAATCCCTGCAGCCGTCCGACATATTCGCTTTCGACCAGGACCTCGCCCTCGTCGTTGACGGACGCCTGAACCTCTTCGTCCTCGCGCAACGCACGCATGAGAACGCTCGTCCGCCGGTCGACGAAGCGCTGCGTCAGCTTCTCGTGCAGTGCGTCGGAGAGTCGATCCTCGACGGCGCGCGTCTTCTCTTGCCAGTGCGCGGGATCGGCAAGCCAATGCGGCCGGTTCGCGACATAGGTCCACGTGCGGATATGTGCGATGCGTTGTGCGATCGTGTCGATATCGCCCTCGACGGCGTCGAGCCGGCTGACATGCCCCTCGATCCACGACTCCGGCAGCACGCCTTCGTGGCTCATCAGATGTTCGAAGATGCCGCCGATCAGCCGCGCATGTTCCTCGACCGCGAGCTTGCGGAAATCGGGAATCTGGCACACCTGCCAAAGCTGCTTCACGGCCGCGGGCCCTTGCGCCATGGCCTTGATGTTCTCCTCCGCGCCCAGGATGCGCAGCACCAATTGGTCGTCCGCGGCGCGTGCCCGCGTCAGGCCGCGCGCCGGCGGCAGCACGTCGAGACTGCGGTCGAGCGCCTCGAGGCTCGAGAAGTCGAGATCGCCGTTGCGCCACTGCACGACGCGCACGGGATCGAAGCGATGGTTCTCGACCGCCTCGACCGTTTCCTGGTCCAGGGGCTCGGCATCAGCGGTGACGCCGAACGTGCCGTCGTTCATGTGCCGGCCGGCACGCCCGGCGATCTGCGCAAGTTCGTTTGCACGCAGCGGCCGCCGAACGGCGCCGTCGAATTTTTCGGTGGAAGCGAAGGCCACATGGTCGATGTCCATGTTGAGGCCCATGCCGATCGCGTCGGTCGCCACCATGAAGTCGACGTCGCCCGACTGATAGAGCGCGACCTGCGCATTGCGCGTCCGTGGGCTGAGGGCGCCCATCACGACCGCCGCGCCGCCGCGTTGGCGCCGCACGAGTTCGGCGATCGAGTAGACCGCATCCGCCGAGAACGCGACGATCGCCGAGCGCCGCGGCAGGCGCGTGAGCTTGCGTGCGCCGGTATAGGCAAGATCGGAAAACCGCGGCCGTCCGATGAACTGCACCCCCGGCACCAGTTTTTGGATCAGCGGCCGCATCGTGTCGGAGCCGAGGAAGATCGTCTCCGAGCGGCCGCGCGCGTTGAGCAGCCGGTCCGTGAAAACATGTCCCCGTTCCGCGTCGGCCGCGAGCTGGATCTCGTCGATCGCCATGAACTCCGCGCCGACATCGACCGGCATGGACTCGACCGTCGCCACCCAGTGCGTCGGCGCCTTGGGCACGATCTTTTCCTCGCCCGTGATCAGCGCGACAGCATGCGCGCCCTTGGCGGCCGCGACCTTCTCGTAGACCTCGCGCGCGAGCAGCCGCAGAGGCAGGCCGATCATCCCGCTCTGATGGGCCAACATGCGTTCGATGGCGTAGTGGGTTTTGCCCGTATTCGTGGGCCCAAGGACGGCGGTGACCCGGCCGTAGGGAGTGGTCATGGGAAACGGCATCCGGAAAGAGCGGCCGACCCTCATGCCTCTGGGGGCAGGCGATTGCAAGCAGCGGAACCCCCGCCTGCGGCGGACCTGTGGAAATCCTGTGCCAGATTTGGACCACATACGGAACGGACCATGTCCGAATCACTGACTCGGGAAGATTCCTCCTCCGTTCACGCACAAAATGTAGAGATGTCAGTACGTTAGAGGCATAGGCTCATCGGCCGTTTGAAAAACGTTGACCGATCCGTCATGCCGCTGTCGCACAACTAATCCGTGTACGGATTATTCCGCGTGAACTGGGATTCGCGTCTGCAAACATCCGTGTCCGGAACGAATTCGTCCGTCGTCGGACGATCGTAAATCGGAATTCCGGGGACTGTGGATAAGCTGGGGAGAGCGGCGAAACACAACTCGAACAAAACTGGCCCAAAGACTCGACGGGCTCCAAGTTCCATTTCGTTCACCCCCAAAATCTTGGGCCGCTGTCGCAGGGCAAGCGCTAGGACCGCCGGGGTGGGTGCATGGATTTCCGCCACCCGTTTGACCCCACGTGGCTTTGGCCGAATACTCTGGGCCATCCCGCAATTGCGAACGGCCTGAGCAACCCATGAGCGAGTTCCCCAAATCGACCTTGGCCGATTGGCAGAAACTGGCGGCCGCCGATCTCAAAGGAAAATCGGCGGAATCCCTCACCTGGGCGACGCCCGAAGGCATCCCGGTGAAGCCGCTCTACACGGCCGCCGACCTCGAAAAACTAGGGCTCGCAGGCGACATGCCGGGCCTCGCCCCGTTCACCCGCGGCGTTCGCGCGACGATGTACGCCGGCCGCCCCTGGACGGTCCGGCAATACGCCGGCTTCTCGACCGCCGAGGAATCGAACGCGTTCTACCGCCAGAATCTCAGAGCCGGCCAAATGGGCCTCTCGATCGCCTTCGACCTCGCAACCCACCGCGGCTACGACAGCGACCATCCGCGCGTGATCGGGGACGTCGGCAAAGCGGGCGTCGCGATCGACAGCGTCGAAGACATGAAGATCCTGTTCGACGGCATCCCGCTCGACAAAATGTCGGTGTCGATGACGATGAACGGCGCCGTCATTCCGATCATGGCGAACTACATCGTCGCCGCGGAAGAGCAGGGCGTGAAGCAAAGCCAGCTTTCAGGCACGATCCAAAACGACATCCTGAAAGAGTTCATGGTCAGGAACACCTACATCTATCCGCCCGAACCTTCGATGCGCATTGTCGCCGACATCATCGCCTACACGGCGGAAAAGATGCCGAAGTTCAACTCGATCTCGATCTCCGGCTACCACATGCACGAAGCCGGCGCGACCGCGGTACAGGAGCTCGCCTTCACGCTCGCCGACGGCATCGCCTACGTGAAGGCGGCGAAAGCAAAAGGCCTCGACGTCGACGATTTCGCGCCGCGCCTCTCGTTCTTCTTCGCGATCGGCATGAACTTCTTCATGGAGGTCGCGAAACTACGCGCCGCCCGCATGATGTGGGCGAAGATCATGAAAGACCTCGGCGCAAAGAAAGCGGAGTCGCTGATGCTCCGCACGCACTGCCAAACCAGCGGCGTCTCCTTGACCGAACAAGACCCCTACAACAACGTCGTGCGCACGGCGTACGAGGCGATGGCCGCCGTGCTCGGTGGCACGCAGTCGCTGCACACGAACTCGTTCGACGAAGCGATCGCGCTCCCGACCGAAACCTCGGCTCGCATCGCGCGCAACACGCAGCTCATCCTGCAAACCGAAACAAAGGTCACCCACGTCGTCGATCCGCTCGGCGGCTCGTATTACGTAGAGTCGCTCACCCACGCGCTCGCCACGCACGCGCAAGCCCTCATCGACGAAGTCGAAGCGATGGGCGGCATGACGAAGGCCGTGGCCTCCGGCTGGCCGAAACTCAAGATCGAAGAAGCAGCAGCCCGCCGCCAAGCCGCGATCGACCGCGGCGAGGAAGTCATCGTCGGCGTCAACAAACACCGCCTCGAAAACGAAGCCGACATTGAAGTCCGCGACATCGACAACGACAAAGTCCGCGCCCAACAACTCTCGCGCCTGCAAAAGGTGAAGGGTACGCGCGACCAAGCAAAGGTCGACGCCGCATTGAAGGCGCTGACCGAAGGCGCGAAAGGCCAAGCGAACCTGCTCGCGCTTGCCGTCGAAGCCGCCCGCGCCCGCGCCACCGTCGGCGAAATCTCCGACGCCATGGAGAAAATCTTCAAACGCCACCAAGCCGAAACGAAATCGATCTCCGGCGTCTACGGCGCGGCTTATGAAG